>LDXQ01000058.1 GCA_001443485.1 Candidatus Sysuimicrobiota bacterium CSP1-3 | reverse complement strand
CCGCCTCGCCGCGCCCGCGCAGCCGCCGCCGGCACCGCCGGCAGACCAGCGCACCCTCGGGATTCTGAAAGCCACAGTTGTCGCAGCGGACCACGGCGGACCTCCGGGGAAAACCCTGCCGACTGTATCATCCCCCAGCCCGGCGCGTCAACGCGCGGTACTCGCCGGCGCGCCGTGACGCCACGAGGGTTTCGCGTGTACCGGGCGAAGTCTCGATTGGCGTTCCCCACCGTGAGGAGGTAGTGATGGCCATCGACCACGCCAACCAGGAGGCGGCGGCGCGCATCCTGGAGGGTCAGCCTATCCTGACCGACGTTGCGCCCGCGGCCGACGTCATCCCGGGCATGGAGCGCACCCTGATCCTGCACGCCGGGCCGCCCATCACCTGGGAACGGATGTCCGGCCCGCTGCGGGGCGCAGTCATCGGCGGACTGCTCTACGAGGGCCTGGCCAGGGACGAACGCGAGGCGGCCCAGAGGGCGGCCTCGGGAACGGTGCGCTTCGCGCCCTGCCACGAGCACGCCACGGTGGGCCCGATGGCGGGCATAACCACAGCGTCGATGCCCGTCTACGTCGTAGAGAACCGGCGCTTCGGCAACCGTGCCTACTCCACCCTCAACGAAGGCTATGGCAAGGTGCTGCGCTACGGGGCATACAGCTCCGATGTGCTCGACCGCCTCCGCTGGATCAACGACGTGCTGGGGCCGGCCGTGGGCGAGGCACTGCGTCTCCTCGGCGGCATCGACATGAAGAGCCTGATCGCTCAGCAGTTGACGATGGGCGACGAAGGACACAATCGGAACAAGGCGGGTTCGGCCCTGATGGCGCGGATGCTGGCGCCCGCGTTGGCGGAGACGGGGCTGGATCGCCCGAACCTGGGGCGCGTGCTGCGCTACTTCGCCGAGACCGACCTGGCCGTGCTCAACCCGGTGATGGCCGCCTGCAAGGCGATCCTCGATCCCGCGCACGGGATCGCCGGCAGCACGCTGGTCACCGCGATGGCCCGCAACGGTACCGATTTCGGCATCCGGGTGAGCGGCCTGGGGAACCGCTGGTTTGTCGCGCCGGCCGAGATCCCCGTCGGCCTCTTCTTCCCGGGGTTCAGCCAGGAGGACGCCAACCCCGACATCGGTGACTCCACCATCACCGAGACCGCGGGGATCGGCGCCTTCGCCATGGCCGCCGCCCCCGCGATCGTCCAGTTCGTCGGCGGCACGCCGCAGATGGCGCTGGAGGCCACGCAGGAGATGTACGAGATCACCGTCGCGGAGAACCCCGCCTGGGGCATTCCCGTCCTGGGATTCCGCGGCACGCCCACGGGCATCGATATCCGCAAGGTGGTGAAGACCGGCATCACGCCGCGCGTGAACACCGGCATCGCCCACAAGCAGGCCGGGCTCGGTCAGGTCGGCGCGGGGCTGGTCCGCCCGCCGATGGCCTGCTTCGAGGCCGCGCTGGAGGCGGCCGCCGAAGCCTTGGCCTCGTAGCGGCGCGGCGGAGGCGCGGCATCCAGTTAGTGAGGAGGTGACGCAAGGATGCAGGCAGTCGACTTCAGCCGGGTTCGGGTGCTCGACCTCTCACAGAACTTCAGCGTGAACTCTCCGCCGTTCGCCTTCTACGAGGGACCGACGATCAAATGGGTGAAGAAGCTGGCCTTCGAGGGCGTGAACGCCCAGCTCATCTCCTCCACCAACCACATCGCCACGCACCTGGACAGCCCACTGCACTTCCACGATCCGGGCCCGGACGTCGCCGGCATCCCGCTGCCGGACCTCGTGGGCCCCGCCTGCGTCGTCGACCTGCAGCAGTTCGGCATCGGCGACTACGACATCTACGGCCCCGAGCACTTCGAGCAGTGGGAGAAGAAACACAAGATCAAGATCGAGCGCGGCAACATCCTGGTGATCCACACCGGCTACCACGCCTACTACAACGAGGACTGGTCGCCGGCCACTCGGGAGCGCCATCCCGACGCCGGGCCGAACCTCCCCCGCTCCTTCCTGAAGCACCCCGGGCCGCGGGCGGAGTTCTGCCAGTGGATCCTGGACCGCGGCATCCGCTGGCTGGCCGTGGACGCCATCTCCACGGACCATCCATTCAATACCGCCGTGCGCCGCGCCCGGCCGGACCTGATCCTGGAGGTGGAGGCCAAGATCGGGATGCCGCTGGAGGAAGCCTTCCCCTGGCCGCGGGACTACCAGGCCACGCACACCCTGCTCTTCCCTAAGGGCGTCTACCACGTGGAGAACGTCGGGGGCGAGATCGACAAGGTCCTGGACAAGCGCGTCTGGATCGGCGCCTTCCCCTTCCGCTTCAAGGGCGGGGAGGCGGCCTTCTGCCGATTCGTCGCCTTCGTGCAGGAGTAGGCCGCGGGGGGACCTTAGCCGACCATCGGCTCGATGACGCGGCGGACCGCGTCGAAGGTGGGAGTCACGGGGGCCGGAAGCGCGCCGGCGCGGAGGAGGGATTCGGGATCCTTCAGGCCGTGGCCCGTGAGGATGCACACCGCGGTTTCGCCGTTGAACGGCTGAGCCGCGGCCATCTGCTGTAGTCCCGCCAGTCCGGCCGCCGAGGCGGGTTCCACCAGGAGTCCCTCCTCCGCGGCCAGCTGCTTTTGGGCCGCGAGGATGGCCTCGTCGCTCACCTTCGTAAACCGCCCGTTGGACTCGCGCACCGCGGTGACGGCTCCCTGCCAGCTGGCGGGATTCCCGATGCGGATCGCGCTGGCGACCGTCTGCGGACGCTCGACCGGGCGCCCATCCACCAGCGGGGCCGCTCCCGCGGCCTGCACGCCCAGCATCCGCGGCCGCGATGTGATTCGACCGCCAGCATGGTACTCGACGAAACCACGCCAGTAGGCCGTGATGTTGCCGGCGTTTCCCACGGGCAGGGCCAGGAGGTCCGGTGCGCTTCCGAGGGCATCGCAGATCTCGAAGGCCGCGGTCTTCTGCCCCTCCAGCCGGTGCGGGTTCAACGAATTGACCAGGGCGAGGCCCAGGCGTTCGCTCACCTCGCGCGTGACCGCGAGCGCGGCGTCGAATCCCCCCTCGACAGCGACCAGCCGCGCGCCGTGCGCAAAGACCTGCACGAGTTTCCCCTGTGCGACACCCTCCGCCGGCAGGATGATCAGGCACAGGAGCCCCGCCCTGGCGGCATAGGCCGCCGCGGACGCCGCGGTGTTGCCCGTGGACGCGCAGACCACGGCGCGGCAGCGGGCTTCCAACGCCTTGGAAACCGCCACCGTCATCCCGCGGTCCTTGAACGAACCGGTGGGATTGGCGCTCTCCAATTTGAAGAAGAGGCGCAGCCCCAGGCGCGGTCCCAGCCGCACCGACTCCACCAGCGGCGTGTTGCCTTCGAGGAGGGTGACGATCGGCGTCTGCGGCGTCACCGGAAGAAAGGCGCGGTAGGCTTCAATGACCCCCGGCCAGGTCGGCGTGTGCACGCGACCCTGCATCGCTACATCCCCAGGATGATCGGCAGCACGAGCGCGATCGCCACGACCAAAGTCCACAGCGCGGGCGCAGAGGTGAGCACCTGTTCCTTGCGCCGCGTCACGCGCGCCGCCTCCATGCGCGAGCGGGGCACCCACCACGGATTGTGCCGCGCCTCCAGCAGGTGGAAGACCACCCCCAGCCCCGCGCCGAAGGCCAGGTGCCCGATCAGGCTGGGGAACAGGCCTGCCGCCACCTCCGCGGTCCAGCGTGGCGCCGTGCCCAGGAAGAGCGGCTGCAGCGTCAGCGGTCCCAGGATCCACCAGAAGAACCCGTAGGAGAGGCCCCACCCCAGCGCCGATCCCACGTCGTAACTCTGCCGGCGGAAGAGCAGACCGTAACTGACGCCGATGAGATCGGCGATCACCACCTGCACGACCAGACCGGCGAGCGACGAGGCGGAGCCGATCAGGCGGGCGAAGGCCCCCAGCGCCCCGATCTGGATCATCACCAGCGTGAACAGCGTTCCGCCCACGAGACCCGCGAGCGCGCCGCGGCCGATAGCGCGCAGTCCCTCGGTGCCGAGGCCCTCCCGGTCGACAGCCGCGACCAAGTCGGAGAAGAGCACGCGCACGAGGCCGTCGAGCCACTGGTAGCCGACGGCAAGCGCCGCGCCGAACAGCAGGAACGCGGGCAGCGCGGGAAAGCCCGCCCGCGCAGCTTCGAGCGACCAGGCCAATTTCCCCGCCGACGCGAGGGGCAGCACCGTGAGCGGGCCGATGATCCACCAGAAGAATCCGTACACCGTGCCGCGGACCAGTCCCGGACCCGTGCCTTCGGGCGGGCGGGGGTAGAGCAGCGCATAACCCGCCCCGGCCGCTACACCGATCAACAGTGTGGCGATCCATGCGGCGCTCCGTGCGGGGCCCACCATCACCGTGGAGAACGCATGCAGTTGACCCTGGGCGTCGAGCAGGATCCCCAGCAGCCAGGCGGCGACCAGGCCCACGAGCGCCCCGCGTCCGACCACCCCCCACAGGGATCCAGGTGCGGTCTCGCCACGATCCCGGCGCAGGAGTGCGAGCGCCAGGCCGGTCACGCCTCCGTAGAGCAGGTAGCCGATTAGACTCGGTAAGGCTTCCTGCGCGGAGTGGACGTCCCAGGCAAGAAACCCTAGCAGTAGGAGCGACATCAACGTCAGCGGCCCGAGAAACCACCAGAGCGCGCCGTAGGTGAGTCCCCAGAAGAGGGTCTCCCCTGCCCCGGAGCGTTGATACCAGACCAGCAGCCCGAATCCCGCGCCGAGAGCGACGGCGATGAGCACGTGCACCACAAATCCCGCGACGGCGGCGTCGGCGCGGACCAGAGACGCGGTCGGCGGCAGCGCCCCGACTCGCGAGAGCGCGGCGCCCGAGATGAGCCCGCCGGCCAGACCCGCGAGTGCGCCCGCCCCAAGCCCCCGCGCGAGCAGGTCCGAGGTCTTCACGCGCCGCCCTCCAGGCGCACATCCGCCGCGGCCGGGGCGCCCGGGCCTGTTGCCCCGGCACTCGCCACTTCCGACCGCGCGCCGATCGTCTGTGCCAGCGTCGGCGTGGCGGCGTGCGACGTCAGTACGATGTCTCGCGGGAAGAAGAGGTCGATCGTCCAGTCCAGCGCCACGCGCACCTTCTTCTCCAGACCCGGCAGCTTACTGAGGTAGACGGTGCGCCACATGAACCAGGCCAGCAGTCCGGAGAACTTCCAGCCGCGGAGCTCAGCGACGGCGGTGCGGTGGCCCAGGGCGACCAGCGTGCCGATGGTGCGGTAGCGGAACTCCCAGAGCGGCTGCCCGCGGAGGGCGGCAGCCACGTTCCCGGCTACGACCTGCCCCTGCCGCAGGGCGTGCTGGGCCGTGGGCGGACAGGGCCGGCCCTCGTTGTTGACGTCGGGGATCTGCGCGCAGTCGCCGGCGGCCCACACGTTGTCCAGGCCGACGACGCGTAGGGTGGTATCCGCGACGACCGCGCCGGCGCGGTTGCGTTCGCAGGGCAGCGTCCGCAGCAACGGATGCGGCTGGTTGCCGGCGGTCCACACCAGGGTGTGCGTTTCGATCCGGCCGCCATCCCCCACGAGCACAGCGTCGACGGTCGCGCCGGCAACGCGCGTGTTCAGCATGAACTCGATGCCGCGGGTCCGCAGTTTGCGCAGGGCGTAGTCGGCCAGGGGCGCGCTGATCTCGGGGAGGATGCGCTCACCGGAATGGACGAGGACGAAACGCGGTTCGTGTGCCGGGATGTTGGGATAGTAGCGCAGGACCCCGTGCACGAGGTCGAGGAGTTCGGCGATCATCTCCGTGCCGGCAAAGCCGCCGCCGGCGACGACGAAGGTGAGCATGCGCCGGCGCTCGTCCGCGCTTCGTTCCACGTCCGCGCGCTCCAGCAGAGCGATGGCGTGATTCCGCAGGCGGGTGGCGTCGTCCAGCGTCTTCAGCGTGAACGCGCGCTCCTCCAGGCCGGGCAGGCCGTAGAAGTTCGGCACCGCGCCCAGCGCCAGCACCAGGTGATCGTAGGGCAGCGTCTCCACCGGGGCGGAGGGACTGGCGCGGACGCGCACCACCTGCGTGGCGGTATCCACCCCCTCCACCTCCGCGCGGACGAAGCGGGTATGCGGACAGGCGGCGCGCACGGGCGCGCTGATGTGCTGCGCCTCCAGGCCGCTGCTGGCGACCTCGGCGAGCATGGGTGTGAAGAGGAGATAGTTGCTCTGGCTGACCAGGGCGATCTCCAGGTGCGGGTCGCGGGCGAAGAGCTGCTCCAGGCGCTGCGCCGTGCTCACGCCGCCGAAGCCGCCCCCCAGGATGACGACGCGCCGGGTGGGCGCCGCGGGAGGCTCCGCGACGACCTCTGCCCCGGGCCGCGCCCGCCGGTAGAGGGAGACCAGGACGTAGAAGCTCAGCCCGGTGATTGCGCCAAAGAGGACGTGACCGACCAGACTGGGCAGCGCCGCGTCTGCCTCCTGGAGCGACCATCCCGGCCCGCGGCCGAGAAGCAGTGGCGCCAGCGTCAGCGGGCCGGCGATCCACCAGAGGAGGCCATAGAGGACGCCGCTGCTGATCGTCGCCGCATAGGCGAACGGCTGGTAGCGGAAGATCGCGCCGTATCCGGCTCCGATGAGGATCGCCGCCAGGATTTCCAGCGCCACGCCGGTACCGGTCGAGGACAGCCCGGCCAGACCGGCGGCGGCCCGCAGCCCCTGCGCCTGCATGGCCCACGTGAACGTCAGGCCGCCGATCAACCCTGCCGAGGCGCCGGCGATGAGGTCTCGTCGCAATGAGGGGGACATTAAGGCGGGATTTTCCCCATCGACCGCCCAAACCCTAGCAACGAATCCTTACCGCGGCAGACGGACGATGGAATACGGCGCGCACCTCCCGATCATCGATTTCGACGGCCGATCCTGGTCGCTTCAGCGTCTTCGCGCTTACGCCGCGACGGCGGAGCGCCTCGGTTTCAAGTACCTCTGCGTCAACGACCACCTGGTATTCACCCGGCCCTGGCTCGACTGCCTGACCGCACTGGCCGCCGTCCTCGACAGCAGCGGGTCGATGCGATTGGTGACCTCGGTGGCGCTGCCGGTGGTTCGCGGGCCGGTCGCGCTGGCCAAGAGCCTCGCCGCGCTGGACGTGCTCTCCGGCGGGCGTCTGATCGTCGGGCTCGGTCCGGGTTCCTCCGCGCGCGATTACGCCGCCGCGGGGGTGCCGTTCGAGGAACGCTGGCGGCGGTTCGACGAGACGGTTCGGATAATGCGCTCACTCCTGGTGCGGGACGAGCCGGAGTTCCGCGGCAAATACTACTCCACGGAAGGCGTGACGTTGCAGCCCTACCCCCTGCAGGAACCGGGACCCCCGCTCTGGATCGGGAGTTGGGGATCGGAAGCGGGCCTGCGCCGTGCCGCTCGCTTCGGTGACGGCTGGCTCGCTTCGGCGTACAACACCACGCCGGAGGGCTTCGCCGCAGCATGGAACCGGATACGGCAGTTGCTCGCCGCTGCGGGGAAAGATCCCGACCACTTCCCCAACGGACTCTCCACGATGTACTGCTACATCACCGAAGAGCGCGGTGCTGCCGAACACCTCGTGCGGGAGGTCTTGAGCCCAGCGCTGAACCGGGCAGAGCCTGAACTCTCCGCGCGGCTTCTCATCGGCTCCCCGGAACTGTGCGCCGGGAAAGTCGCCGCCTACCGGCGGGGAGGCCTCCATCGGGTATTCATCTGGCCCGTCGTCGACGAGGAGCGCCAGCTGGAGGTCTTCATCAGGCGTGTCGCGCCATTGCTCGGCTAGCCCTCCGGCGTGGCCACAATCAGGCAGCGCGTCGCCTCGCGATCCTCCACCACCCTAACCTGATAGCCGGCGGCGGAGAGCAGACCGGCGGCCTCCGCTGCGTTCGCTGCTGTATGTAGCTCCGCCGCCACCACAGGTCTGGCCGTCCGGAGCGTCTCCAGACCACCGCGCAGGACAGCCGCCTCGGCTCCCTCCACGTCAATCTTGATGAAATGGGGGCGCGGCACGACACCGGTGGCAACGAGGTCGTCGAGCCGCTGCTGCTCAACGCGCAGCGTACGGAACCGGCGTTGGTATCGCTCAACGCCAGGGGGTAGATGCGGATCACGGAGCCCTTCTGGTTCTTGGCCACATGGAGCTCAAGCAGCCTCACGTTGTACGGGACGGGTTCGAAGGCGTGGACCGTGCCCTGTTCGCCGACGAGCGCCGCCAGCAGGAGCGCGTAGTAGCCGAAATGGGCCCCCACGTCGAAGCAAATCCAGCCCGGTCGAATTAGCGGAACGACCGCCGACACGAGGGCCTGCTCGTAAGTGCCCCTGAGCATCTGCCCCATCCTCGATGGGCTCAGGTGCAGCCAGGTGCCCGCGAGGATTCCGCCCTGGACCTGATGCCAGGATTCAGGGGCGTGGCGTCGACCGAAGAGCGGGCGCAGCAAATCTGCAACGATCGGGGGCAGGAGCCTCGTCATCTCGACGTGAAGACGCATCGCCTTATCCCCGGCTTCGCCAAACATCGGGCAGAGAGCCGAAACGCGAGTCCCAGCAGAGGGCTGAAACCCGCGTCCTAACTGGTCGGGGCGGGCGGATTTGAACCGCCGGCCTCCTGGTCCCAAACCAGGCGCGCTACCAGGCTGCGCCACACCCCGACTGCGTCCACGCTAGCACGAGCGATTGGACCCGGTCAAACACAGGAGAAGGGAATCGCGTCGGGGAAAAAGCTGGAGTACCCCACCTAACGTTCGGAGGTCTCTGCGTGCCCACAGACGTCCAGCGCCTTCTCGAAGAGTACACTGACGCCTATCTCGCGTTCTATCCGACCTATGCCAGCGGCATGGGACTGCACCAGTACGACGGCCAGATCAGCGACCTGTCCCCTTCTGCGATCACCGCCCGCGTCCAGGCGCTCGAGGAGTACGAGAGCCGACTGGCCGCGCTGGACCGGAGCCGCCTCTCGCTGCAGGAGGAACTCGACTTGGCGCTGGTCGAGCGCTCGCTGCGGTCGGAGATGTTTGAGTGGACCGAACTACGGGACCACGAACGCAACCCCATCGTCTACAATTACTTGCTGGACGTCACCAACTACATCAAACGCAACTACGCCCCGCTCCCCGAGCGGGTGCGGGCGCTGACGGCGCACCTGGAGGGCATTCCGGAACTGCTGCGCCAGGCGCGGGCGAACCTCAGCGGTCAGCGCATCCCCAAACCCTTTGTGGAGACGGGCCTCGACGTCTACCGCGGCTACGTCTCCTTCTACGAGGATGCCCTGCCGGCGACGCTGGCGGACCTCCGGGACCGCCCCCTCTACGATGCCTTCCTGCGCGCCAACCAGGCGGCCGTGACGGCCGTGCGCGACTTCCTGCAGTGGCTGGAGGAGGACGCCGCCCCGAAAGCCACCGACGACTTCGCCATCGGCGAGCGGCTCTACCGACGGATGCTGGCCACCGGTGAACTCCTGGACCTCCCGCTGGACAAACTGCTGGAGATCGGCGAGGAGGAGCTGCGCCGCAACATGGAGGCTCTGAAGAAGGTCGTACGGGAGATCGATCCGGGGGGGTCTCCCGCCGCGGTCATCCGCCAAATGTCGCAGGAGCATCCCTCGGAACAGACGTTGATCGAGGACACCCGGCGGATGCTGGACGATCTGCGGGCGTTCCTCGTGGAGCGAAACATCGTGACGATCCCCACCGAGGTGCGGCCGCTGGTGGAAGAGACCCCGCCCTTCGCCCGCTGGGCCTTTGCCATGATGGATACCGCCGGCCCGTTCGAGGAGGTGGCGACAGAGTCCTTCTACTACGTCACCCCGCCCGAACCGACGTGGTCCCCCGAGCAGAAAGAGGAGTGGCTCACCAAGTTCGACTACTACACCCTGAAGAACGTCAGCATCCACGAGGCCTACCCCGGCCACTACGTCCACTTCCTGCACGTGAAGGCGGCGCCCTCCCGGCCGGCCCGCATCTTCACCTCCTACTCCTTCGTGGAAGGCTGGGCGCACTACACCGAGGAGATGATGGTGGAGCAGGGTATCGACCCCAGCCCGCAGTTCCGCCTGGCCCAGATCCTGGACGCGCTGGTGCGCAACGTCCGCTACCTAGCCGCCATCCGCATGCACACCGGCGAGATCACCGTGGACCAGGCGACGCGAATGTTCAGGGAGCACGCCTTCATGGAGGAGCTGCCCGCGCGCAAGGAGGCGGTGCGCGGCACCTTCGATCCCGGGTACCTCAACTACACGCTGGGGAAGTTGATGGTGCGCAAACTGCGGGCGGACTATCAGGCAGAGCAGGGCGCAAGTTTCTCCCTCCGCAAGTTCCACGACACGCTGTTGGCACTCGGCGCACCGCCGTTCCCGCTGGCGCGAAAAGCCCTGCTCGCGCGCAGCGACGGGGCCTTGCTGTAGAGCAGGCTCTCCGACCGGGAGACCCGGATGGACGCGGGCTTCTTCATCGAACCGCAGTTCGGCTTCACGTACGAGGCGGTCCGTGAACTCAGCCTCGATGCCGAGGCGCTGGGCTTTTCGCACCTGTGGGTCTCTGACCACTTCTTCCTCCGGCGCGAGGACCCGAACATCGACTGCCTGGAGGCCTGGACGCTCCTCAGCGCCCTCAGCCAGGTGACCACGCGGATCCGGCTGGGGACGCTCGTGACCAGCCAGTCCTACCGCTACCCGGCACTGCTGGCCAAGATGGCGGCGGCCGTGGACGTGATCAGCGGCGGGCGCCTGGAGTTCGGCGTGGGGACGGGGTGGAAGGAAGTCGAGTACAAGGCCTACGGGATCCCTTTTCCCCCGGCCGGTGTCCGCGTGGGCCAGTTGGTGGACACCCTGGAGATCGTGCGGGCCATGTGGACGCAGGAGCGCGCGACCTATCACGGGCGCTACTACTCGGTCGAGGACGCGGTGTGCGCGCCCAGACCGCTGCAGCGGCCGCATCCGCCGATCCTGATCGGCGCGCTGCGGCCGCGAATGATCCGGGTGGCCGCCCGCCACGCCGACGCGGTCAACTTCCGGGATTTCTTCATGGAGCCGGCGCGATACGGTACGATGCTCGAGCAGCTGCGAGACGCCTGCGCCAGCGTAGGTCGGTCCTACGAGTCGGTGCGCAAGACGCACACGACCTTCGCGATCATTGGGCGGACGCGCAGCGACATCGAGGCAATGATGCCGGAGGTCACCCGCTTTTGGGGCCCGGCGATCGGCGAGCGCCTCCGCGGGGCCACCGTCGGCACACCGGATGAAGTGCGCGAGCGCCTGGCCGCGTACCAGGCGCTCGGTGTCTCCCAGGTGATCTTTCTCTTTCCTTACGGTCGCGAGCGGGCGATGCTCCGTCTGCTCGGCGAAGAGGTCCTGCCCCGGCTCACCTAACTCCCCGCGGCCGGTTTCGCCGGTGCCGGTTTAGCCGCAGCCTCGCGCGCCAGTTCGGTGGTCCGCGGCGGGCGCATTTCTTCCTTGCCCAGGAAGTCAGCGGCCAGGTGTCGGCGCAGGTAGTCCCGGATCTCGTCAATCTTTCCCGTGTCGCCGGCGCGGCCTTGCGCCACCGCTTCTTTGTTCACGCGGTAGGTCGCCAGGCGCTGTCCGTCGGACACTTGGATGAAGGGGTACTCCTTCGAGTCCTCCAGCACGAGCACGCGGGCCGAGATCCCCAGTTCGCCCAGGACGCCGGCGACGTGGTCGTGCACCCACTGCCGCTTGGCATCGAGGCGTTGCCCGGGGCTCTGGAAGGTCTGGGCGATGGTCTTGCCCTTGAGCGGGTTCGGATCGAGCACCGGCCCCGTGACGGGCGGCGCGGCGGCGCGCTTCTTCCGCACCTGCTCCTGCAGGTCTACGACGATGTCCACGATGGCCGCGAGAAACGCGAAGAAGTAGATGACAAAGACCGCGAGTGTGAGGGACCAGTACCGCAGGAACGGCTTGATGAATTCCGGCATAGCCCGCCACTGCCCCCTCCCATGAATGCGAACAGATGATCGGGGCCGCCGCCGGACCGCCCCCGGCCGGCGGAGTTGTCAGGTGTCCCCAGAGAATTATAATGGAGGAACGTCGCTTGACGAGCCCTGATTAAGGGGGAAGCCTTCATGGCGCGGCCGATCTGGAAGGGTTATCTGAGTTTCGGGCTGGTCACGATCCCGATCAAGCTCCTGACGGCGGAGGACCCCCAGGACGTCCACTTCCGCCTCCTGCACAAAACCTGCGGCACGCCCATCCAGAACAAGCGCTGGTGCCCCGTCCATGAGACGATCGTCCCCTATGAAGAGACGGGCCGCGGGTTCGAGGTCGCCAAAGGCCGCTTCGTCACGATGACCGAGGAGGAACTGGAAGGCGTCCCGGTCGAGACCAGCGAGAACCTGAGCATCGTCGAGTTCGTCGATCTGCAGGAGATCGATCCCCTCTACTTCGACAAGTCGTATTACCTGGCGCCCGACGAAGGTGGGAGCAAGGCCTTTGCGCTCCTGCGCGAAGCGATGCGGGAAGCCGGCAAGGTCGCCGTGGGGAAGGTGGTCATCCGCGAAAAGGAGCACCTGGTGGCGGTGCGCCCCTTCGACGGCGCCATGGTCATGTCCACGCTCTTCTATGCCGATGAGATCCGCCGCCTGGAGGACGTCGAGGAACTCCAGACGGAGGCCAAAATCCACCCCAACGAGCGGAAGATGGCCACGCAGCTGATCGCCGGCCTGACCGCGGAGTTCCATCCGCAGGAGTTCAAGGACGAGTACCGGGACAAACTCCTGCAGGTGATCAAGGCCAAGGCGGAGGGCCAGGCCGTGGTTCATTCGGCGGCCCCCAAGCCGGAGAAGGTCGTGGACCTGATGGACGCCCTGCGCCGCAGCCTGGAACTGGCGCGCAAGGGCAAGTCGCAGCCGACTCCCGTCCGACGGGGCGCGTCGCGGGCCCAGGCCGCCGCGGCCATGCGCGAGCGGCACCGCTAACGCTACGCGCATCGTCCCTCTTCCTCTCGGAACCTTGACGGAGTCCGCCTGATGCCCGCTCGTCTCCACGTCGGGACCTCCGGATTCAGTTATCCTGAGTGGCGGGGCACCTTCTATCCGGAGGATCTGCCCGCCGAGGAGATGCTCAAGTTCTACAGCCGCACCTTCCCCACGGTTGAGCTGAACAACACGTTCTACCGCTTTCCCCGGATCGCCCAGGTGGAGGAGTGGCGCAAGGCCACACCGCGGGGATTCCGCTTCGGCGTCAAGGCCAACCGACTGATCACCCACACCCGCCGGCTGCGCGACGTGGACGAACTGGTGCGCCTGCAGCTGGAACGGGTCGCCGGCCTGAAGGATCGCGCCGGCCCGCTCCTCTTTCAGCTGCCTCCGTCATTGAAGCGCGACGTGCCCTTGCTGCGGGACTTCCTCTATCTTCTCCCCCCGATGCTGCGCACGGTGGAGTTTCGCCACGCCTCCTGGTACACGGACGAGGTCTTCGCGCTCCTGGAAGAGCACCACACGACCCTGACGATCATGGAATCCGACGAGGACGAACCCACCCTCCAGTTCGTCGGTCCCTTTGTCTACCTCCGGCTGCACCACTATACCTACGAACCGCCGGCGCTGCGGGCCTGGGTGAAACGGATCAAGGAGCAGCTCACTCGCGGCCGGGACGTCTACGCCTACTTCACCCACGAAGAAGGGACCCCGGGACCCGCCTACGCGCAACGGCTCCGCACTCTCGTGGAGGGATAACGCGCGTGCCGCTGGAGGAGTACCGCCGCAAACGCCGCTTTGGGCAGACCCCCGAGCCCACAGGCGACGCGCGGCCGCGGCAGGGGGCGCTGCGCTTCGTCATCCAGGAGCACCACGCGACGCGCTTCCACCATGACTTCCGCCTGGAGATGGCCGGGGTCCTGCGCTCGTGGGCGGTGCCCAAAGGCATCTCCATGAACCCCGACGACAAGCGGCTCGCCGTGGCGGTCGAGGACCACCCGCTGGAGTACATCGACTTCGAGGGCGTCATCCCCGAGGGGAACTACGGGGCGGGGGCCGTGATGGTCTGGGACCGCGGCACCTATGAATCCCTGGAAGGCGATCCGGACGAAGGGTTTCGCCAGGGCAAGCTGACCGTCGTCCTCCACGGCCAGAAAGTGCAGGGGGAGTTTCACCTGGTGCGCACGCGCATGGCCGGCCGCGGAAAGAGCGACGACGGGAACCAATGGCTGCTCTTCAAGAAGCGGGACGCCGACGCTGTCCCCGGGTGGTCGCTCCCCACGCCCTCGCGCTCGGTGAAGTCCGGCCGGAGCATTGAGGAGATCAAGCGTGATGAGCCGGCGCGCTGGTCATCTTCGACCGCGGCAGCCGCGACCGCCCCGAAAGTCCCGCGGGGGCTCCGCCGCCTCGGGGTGGAGAAGCCGGGCACAGACGCGGTGCCACGCAGTGTCCAGCCGATGCTGGCCAAGCTCATCGATGAGCCATTCGACGACCCCGACTGGGTCTTCGAGCCCAAGTGGGACGGAGTGCGCACGATCGCCATCGTGCGCCGGCAGGGCGCGGAGCGGAGCGTCTCGCTGCAGAGCCGGAATCTCAATCAGGTAAACCGGCAGTATCCGGAGGTCGTGGACGCCCTCTATGCCGCCGACCTACCGGACGTCGTCCTCGACGGCGAGATCGTGGCCGTGGACGCGGAAGGCCGTCCGAGTTTTCAGCGCCTACAGCAGCGGATTAACCTGCGCGGCAGCGGGGAGGCCGAGGCCATCCGCGCGCAGATCCCCGTCGTCTACTACGTCTTCGACATCCTCCACTACAACGGCCGCGACCTGATGACCCGCCCGCTCGAGGAGCGACGCCGGATCCTGGAGGCGGTGCTGCCCACCGGAGCGGTCGTGCGTCTCTCGGAATCGTTTCCCGGGGACGGCAAAGCCTTCTACCGTGCGGCCCAGGACCACCGGCTGGAGGGCATCGTGGGGAAGCGGCGCACCGGCGTCTACGAGCCCGGGAAGCGCAGCGGGGTGTGGGTGAAGGTGAAGGTCCGCAAGACGCTGCACGCGGTCGTCGGCGGCTACACCCAGGGGCGGCGCGGGCGCAGCCGGCATTTTGGGGCGCTGCTGCTCGGGCTCTACGATGGAAAGCGGCGGTTGCAGTACATCGGGCACGCGGGCGGTGGGTTCAGCGACCAGGACCTGCGGGAGATCCTGGAGATGCTCCGGCCGCTGGAGCGCAAGACGCCGCCGTTCGCCACCGCGCCCCGCAGCAACGAGCCCGCGACCTGGACGGAAGCGCGGTTCGTCGTCCAGGTGGAGTACCTGGAGTGGACGGAGGAAGGATTCCTCCGGTTTCCGGTTTTCAAGGGGCTGGCCCCTGAGGTCGCGCCCCAGACCTGCCGGTTGGAAGAGGTCCGCCCCCCGCAAATCCCCGATGAACAGCCGATGCCAGAGGCGCCGGCGTCCCGTCTGACCGTAGCGGCGCGGGCGGGCACGGAGGCCGCGGGCAGGACGGCCAAGAACATCTCGCCCCTGGAGCACGAGCTGGCCCGGCTGCCCCTGCCGGTCGAATTCACCAATCTCGACAAGATCTACTGGCCGGAACTGGGGCTGACCAAAGGGGATCTCGTCGCGTACTACCTCGCCGTCCACAAGACAATCCTCTCTCATCTGC
>LDXQ01000057.1 GCA_001443485.1 Candidatus Sysuimicrobiota bacterium CSP1-3 | reverse complement strand
TCATGAGGGCGGCAAGCGTGTAGCCTCGGGCTTCCTGAGCATAACGGATGTGAAAAGCATTGACAGCCAGAAGGGCCGCCGCGAGCAGGGCGACTCGTACGCCCAGCAATCGCTTCCCCAGGACATAGAGAGGTATGAGGGTCACGACGGCTGCGACCACGGAGAGCGTTCTGACCCAGAACTCACTGTCACCCACGATCAGCCACAGGCGGAGGAGCGCATAGTAGGCGGCCATGTTGACTTCGACCGAGACGATTTGCCAGAACTCCGCCCAATCGGGCACCGCCGCGGTGTTGACGCTGAAGGCCTCATCGAGCCACAGGCTCAACCGGCCCAGGTAGGCCAGCCGCAGAAGGGAGCCGAGGACGATGGCACCGACCAGGACAAAAAGAGAGAGACGCGCCGTCCGTTGAGAGGGGGTCGATCCAGACCCCACCTCAGCAAGTGCGCCCGGCATCTCTGTGACGGCCACGCTCACACGACCTCCCTCTGCTCGAGCGATATGTGGGCAGCCAGGGCCTGGGTCATTCCCCAATCCCACTGCGTGGTGATCTTGATTCCTCGGCCGTCCTGATTGCGGACTGCAGATGATCGCGGCGGTACGCCCTGCGCGTCTGGAGCACGTGCGCCTCCATCTTGGCGGCGACCTCGATCAGCTGCGGTTCTTGCTGGCAAAGCCGCGGCGCAGCCAGACGAGGATGCTCCCCGGCAGGTGCCGGCGAGACGGCGGCAGACCGGCTCGAGGAACGCCCTGTGGAACCGCTGGGCGATGAGGAACGCGACGTCAGCCATGGATGCGCCAGACATTCAGGCGAGACGGTGAAGGGCCAGGACCTTCCCCGCACCGGTCATCATGGGCTCATCCCGGATCACCCGCAGAACGCCGGTGAGCTCCCACATTGGGGTCGTGTTCCGACCCAGGGGATCGTAGGACCGCAGCTCGGCCGCGACACAATCCCAGACCGCGTCCGCATCGATGTCTCCCAGGCGTGGGTGGACCAGCACGTCGAGCCGCGTAAACCCTTCCTTGTCCTCGCGCTCCAACAACTGGTAGTCGGTGGGCGTGCCGCCGAACCGCTGTGGCAGCACCTCCTCGATCAGCGTGATTAAGCGGGATCCCAGGAAGTAGCGCCCCTCGGGGTTGAGCTTCTCGAAGCTGCGGACCGTGTCGAGATGCTGCGACCATCCAACCGTTTCGAGCAGACAGCCGCACCGCCGCGGGGTCCACGTCGCGTAGTCTCCCGTCTCCATGTTGAGCAGGACCCGCCGGGCGTCCGACCGCAGCGCCGTGAAGCAGAGGGCCTCGATCTCGGTGCCCGCCTGGTCTACCGTCCGCCGTCGGGTGATAGCGGCGATCCCGTCGGTACAGAGGTGCATGTCATCTGGGCTCGCGGCGGACGCGCAGCCGTACGTCGCCCGCCCGAACTCGGTGAACCCCAGGGACGACCTGGCGCGGGCGCCCACGGACTCGATGGCGGCGGCCTTTGCCGGCGTCAGCGGCTCTCCCACCGTCACGAACGTCAGGCCAGCGAGGCTGGCCCCCAGGTGTTGCGCCGCCAGCGCCAGCCGCAGCGCGGAGCTGGGGGTCGTGAAGATGACCGCCCCGCCTGCGCCAACCGCCCAATGGAGCACGCTGGCTTCCTGCCCAGGGGGCGCGTACGTAGTCGGCGGCAGAGGCCGACCGCCCAACCGCATGGCTGTCCGGACACCGAGGAAAGACGCCGGCGGCTCGTCATGCGTGCCGAATCGCAATGGTAGCTGGGCAAACCAGCGGTCCGGCACCCGCCCGACGGCGGTGAACGCCAGCACGGCCCAGAGGGCCGCCCCGTGAGAATTCGGCAGCCAGACGGCGACGGGGCGGGCTTCCAGGCCGTACGCGACCAGCGAGATGACGAGGCGTTCTGCTTCCATGCAGTGGTTGGCCGCGGAGAGCATCGTCCGGATGCCGCGGCTCCGGGTGCCGCCCGAGCTGAGGGAGAGTCCGGAACGGACCAGCGGGTTCCGAAAGTCGTTTGGGTCGAAGCGGAAGGTGCGGGAACCCCGGTGGGCCTCCCGCAGGCCCTTGAACTCCTCGATCGCGACGTACACCCCGTCGTCGCACAGCCGGCGAAGCGTTCCCTCCACACCATCTCGCAGCACCAGCTCCCTTACCCTGGGCAGGCTGTACCCCGCCGCGTCCAGGAGGGCGCGGTAAGGATTTGGGGGCTGCGCGAAGATATTCCGCTCCATCATCTCCAGGAAGGCCTGGGGGCGTTCGTCGATGCGGCGCCGCACGGCGGCCATGGCCCGCTCCGACGTGATGCGCGCCGCGAGGAGACGCCGGGCGTAGAGGAATCCCAGAAGCGCCTCTCGGAGCCGACGGATCGTGCGGCGGGCGTGATTCATGTTCGTGCCTCCCGACTGTCGTACCACCATTTCGCACGCACGGGACGTCCGAGGCGCAGCAGCTCGGGCAGGGTCACGAACTGGAAGACGGGCGTGAGCTGACTGAGCACCTGGCGGAGCGCGGTGAGCATCTCCTCACGGGGCTCGTGGATAGGGGCCTGCCGCGGCTCGAAGTGAAGATGGCGATCCTGGTCCTCAAAGATCCCGTCGTGGAGGAGGACGATCGATCCGGGGCGGATCTCGCCGAGGAGCTTCGCCGCCAGGACCACGCCGTCTCGCTCCTTATAGTCCCTGGGGTCGACGCTCCAGGTCACGACCCGGTAGCCTAACGCCAGCGCGTCCAGTCGCGAGGCGAGGCTCTGCTCGCCATATGGCGGCCGGAAGAGCCTGAGCCCGTACGGGGCCAGGGCGGTGGCGCAATCCCGCAATTGCCTGCGCCGTTCGCGACCAGAGATCGCCGGGAACGGGGGATGGCTCCAGGAGTGGTTGCCGATCGCGTGCCCTGCCGCGGCGACCTCGCGGACAAGGGCGGGTGCGCGGGCGGCCGAATCCCCAACCATGAAGAACGTCGCGCGGACGCCAAAGTCCTCGAGCAACTGCAGGACCCTGGGTGTCGTGCGTGGGTCCGGCCCGTCGTCGAAGGTAAGGGCGACGGCGCGCGAGTCGGTGGCAACATGGGTGATTGTCCCGACAGCGCGCCGTTGGGCCGCGACCAAGGACGCGGCCAGACGGCGCCGCACGAGTCGAACGAGACCAGGGTGTGGACGGGCGGAGGCGGCGGCTTCCATCAGGGCATGCCTAACGGATCCCCACCAGCAAGGCCAGGAGCTTCTTGTACTCGCTGACCACGAGAAAGCGGTCTTGGCGGCGTGTCCACCAGCGCTCAGGCTCGAAGAAGCTGTGCGGCACCGGATGGGCGCGCACCGTGAGTCCCTGTTGGCCGAACACCGACCGGAAGATCACGATTGACCGCCGCATGTGGTAGGGCGACGTCACCAGGATGGCGGACCGCAACCGATGGGCTCGCATCACCCGCGCGACTCCCTGGGCGTTCCCATAGGTAGAGGTTGCGGTCTCGTCGAGGAGGATGCGGTCCGGGGGAGCCCCGTGTCGGAGGGCGTAGTGCCTCATCTCCTGCCCCGACCCTGAGCGTCCCGCCGGCCCGCCGCTGAGGATCAGCCACCGGGCATAGCCCTCCTCAAGGACGTGTACGGCCTCCTCGGCCCGCTCCTGCCCGTCCCCGCTGATGGCGATTACCGCGTCGGCGGCGGCGAGGGGATCCCGAGCGACCAGGAAGTCCCCCGCCGCCTGCAGGAGGACGTCCCGTGCCATCAGGACGGCAAGGGCGAGCACCCCCAGGACGAGCGCGGCTCCGACCGCAACCCGCATCGAATGTGGCGCCCCTACGCCAGGCCCCAGCCGTCGAAGTCTTCATGTACTGACGCAGCCGGCGTACATCATCTCGCAGCCGATCTTCCAGCCACCGCTGGACGTCGCCGGTGATCGCGGCGGGGATCGCCGACCCCGTGGCGGCGACGCGCTCGAGCGTCCGGCGCCTCAGCCGGGCCAGCCACGGCCACGAGGAGTGAACCAGACGCCTGAAACCGCGGAGGCGGCGGGCGCGGCGGACCGTGGGCGGCACCCACCACCGCTCCGCCGTCTGGTAGAACTCCTGGTCGATCACCGGTGACGTCCACTCGGGATCGATGCCGAGGAAGGTGAAGATGCGGCGCACGGTGGTGCGGCGAACGGACCGTAGGTGCTCCGCCTGCACGATCAGGATCTGGTCGCGGTCGAAATACCGCAGGTACTGCTCGAGCTGCATGGCGTACTGGCTTGTGTTGAGGTATCGGGGGTCGGCGAGGAGTGCCTCGCTGATCGGCCGGCGCTCGTCGCCCATGAGCACGTGATGCGCGTACTGGGAGTGGATCCGCTCAACGGGGTGGCGGATCAGGTAGACCAGACGCACGCGGGGGAGCCGCTCCGCGATCCGGCGGGGGACGTCGGAGAACTCGGGGAACTTCGTGTACGACGTCGAGGCTTCCCCGATGGCGACCGCCGAAGAGGGCGCGCTCGCAAACTGGCCTAGATACCACTCCCAGCCCAGACGCCAGATGGCTGGCTCGCTGAAGAAGTCGATCTCCTTCTGGCGGGGCATGTGCACCTGCGGGTGATGGGCCAGATAGTGGTAGAGGCTGGTGGTCCCCGTCTTCATGGCTCCGATGATCAGAAAGGTCGGCGCAGGGATTGCCTCCGCTGCCCCGTCCCCCACGCCGGGCGTTGGCCAAAGATTGGTCGGCATGAGGCAAGGCTGGCTCTACGGTGCGGTCGGTGTCAAGAGGTGGCCACTGGGCTGCGGAGTCCCGCGCGACCGGCTCCCGGTCAGCCCGTGGAGTGCGAGGCCGGCCAGGGCCAGCGGATCGCCCACGAGCGCCCGTGCACCGTGCCGGAGCGCGGCGCCCCATGCACCGCGCCGCGCGAAGAGCGCGGCGAGGACGGCGTGCACCGTCGCCAGCGAGCGCCGACGTCCCGGCGTGCCACTCCCCTGCGCTCGCACGTACGCAAGGGTCGCGTCGACCAGGGCGATGACCTCTCCGGCGAGACTGTCGAGTGCCCGGAGGACCTCTCCCTCGGTCCGCCTCCCAGGCGGCAGCAAGCGGATCAAGATCCCCAGATGAACCTCGGGATGGTGAAGCGCAGTGGGCCAAGCCCCTAGCCCCTCTGCGAAGCGGTGCACGGCCGGATCCCGGGCGCCGACCCGCCAGAGATTCGCCGAGGCCCGCAGCAGCAGCGTGGCGCGCATGCGCGCCGCCAGCGCCCGGTGGGGTGATCCAGGCGAGATCCGCGCTGATGCCTTGCCCAGGGCGTCGAGCGACCACCGCAGCACCTGTTCCGGGTCGGCAGTCAGGCTGTCGCCACGGAGCCGCTTTCGGACCAGGATGCGCTCCACCGAGAAGAATCTGACGCCTGAAGCCGCGAGACGCAGGAGCAGGTCCCAGTCCTCCGCCTGGCGGAGCCCGGGGTCGAAGTGGCCCACCCGGTCGAGCGCGGCCCGGCGCACGGCCAGCATCGGCAGGAGAAGGAAGCACCCCTCCGTCAACGCCTGCGCAAGCGGATCGGACGCGAGGCGAGGTCTGAGGCCGGCAGGCAACCTGCAGCCGGCATCGTCGACATACGTTGCCCATGCAGAGGCGACGTCCACGCTGGGGTGCCGGTCTAGCGCTCCAACGACCTCGGTCAAGAACTCTGGCTCCCAGGCATCGTCGGCGTCCAGAAAGGCGATGATCTCTCCCGCAGCGTGGCGGAGTCCCACGTTGCGGGCCGCTGCCGGGCCTGCGTTCGACTGCCGGACGCATCGGACGCGCGGTCCGAAGGCGATGACGACGGCGCCGGTCCCGTCGGTGGACCCGTCGTCCACCACAACCACCTCGACGTCCGGGAAGGTCTGGTCGAGCACGCTCCCGATGGCTGTGCCGACCATCCGCTCAGCGTTGTAGACCGGGATGATGACGCTGACGCGCGGCATGGCCTACCTCTCCAGGAGGGCGTAGATCTCGTCGCGCATCCGTGCCAGCGAGAAGCGCTCGGCGACACGCGCGCGCCCAGCCTGTCCCATGGCGCGCGCGAGATCCGGGTCGCGAAGGAGATCTGTGATCGCCGCGGCCAGCCCGCCGGTGTCGCCGGGGGCGACGAGCCGGCCGGTGACGCCCTCGACGACCACCTCGGGGATCCCCCCGACGGCCGAGGCCACGACAGGCCGTCCCGCCGCCATCGCCTCGAGGCAGACTAGGGGAAGGCACTCCGACAGCGACGGCAGCACGAGAAGGTCGCAGGCCGCCATCAGGCGAGGCACATCGTCGCGCCACCCCAGAAACGCCACGCGATCCCCCAACGCCAGCGTTGCGGCGATCGCCTCGAGCTCCGGCCGCAGGGATCCGTCCCCCGCCAGCAGGAGCTGCATCCCAGGAATGGTCCGGGCGACCTCAGCGATCGCGTGCAGCAGGAAATGGTGTCCCTTCTCCCGGGCGAGACGGGCCGCGCAGAGGACGACCGGCACGCCCGGGTCGAGGCCGAGGGCGCGGCGCGCGCCCGTCCGATCGGCCGCCGCCCGGGCGACGCCGTCGACGTCAATCCCGTTGGGCACGACCCGGGTGCGCGCGCGTGGATATCGGAATTGCGTGATCGAGATGCGCCGGGTAGCCTCGGCCGGGAAGATAATCCACCGGGCGGCTGCGACGGGCAGGCGGTACGTGAAGAGGTTCCGCACGCCGGACAGCGCGCGGCGCCGTGATGCCCCGTCTCGCCCTGTGCGGACCGCACCGTCCCGCTCGGCCCAGTCGCGCGGGACCGTCCAGTGGTCGTGCAGCACGATGGGGAGCCCGGCGAGTCGGGCAGCCAGCACGACGGCGGTCGAGCGGTCGGGGAGCCGGGGACGGTTCACGTACACAAGCGCCGGCCGAACACGCCGCAGATAGCTCCGGAAGGCCTGGATCCGCAGGGACCAGGGCAGGCCGTCGGAGGGCGGGAACTCATCGACATCCACCCCCGCGCTCAGCAGCCGCGCAACGACCGGGCGCATCGCGGGATACCGGGGCATCGCCACCCGCGGCTGCCAGCGCATCCGATCGGCCTGCAGGACCAGGTTGACCAAGACCTCCTCCGCTCCCCCCAGGCTGAGCGAATCGGAGAAGAACAGCAGAGGCGCCATCACGCGGGCGGCCATCGCCCTCATCGCCTTCCGCGCTGCATGCCCACCCCGTGCAGCTGCTTCACGGCGCGGACCTGCTCCAGGACTTCCGTCCGGCTGTACTGGCTGGAGAGAGCCCGTCGGTGGTAGCGGTAGTAGTACAGGGGCCGAAAGAGCCGTTGCATCGTAAACCGCCTGGCCGCGCGCAGCCAGTAGTCATAGTCCTCGACCAGGTGTGCCTGCGGATCATACCCGCCGATCGCCTCAAAGATCTTGCGCCGGTACAGGAAGCACGCGCTCACGATGTTGTCCACGGCCAACCAGGTCGGGGGACGCGCGCGCCGCAGCTGGGGCGGCCCGGCTCCACCCTCGTGTTCCTGAATGACGTACTGGTCGGTGTAGACGAGATCGATCCCCGGATACGTCTGCAGGAAGCGGAGCATCTCCTCGAGGGCCCGCTCCGTGTAGAAGTTGTCGTCCGAGGTCCACGTCAGGTACGCGCCGGTGCTCGCCCGAAACCCGGTGTTCAAAGCGGTCGCCAGCCCCAGGTTCCGCTCATGCCTCAGGTAGCGGATCCGGCTGTCGCGGTATGCGGACACCAGGGAGCCGATGTCCTCCCGCGAGCCATCGTCGACGACGATCAGCTCGAACGCCGCATGGGACTGGGCCAGGCAGCTCTCGATCGACTGGCCAAGGTAAGACATCCCATTGTATGTGGGAAGGACGATCGTGACCTGAGCGTTCGGATCGTACCGGCGCCACCGGGGGGCCGGGAGGCTCCTGATCTCTCCATCCAGATAGGCCCAGTCCGGGTACCGTGCATGGAGGTATGCCCGCAGCGCCGCCCCCCAACGCAACCCTCGCAGATCGATCGCGTCCGGATCGCAGGCCAGGAGCACCTCGGCGGCCTCCCGTCCCCCCTGCCGGAGGCCGGCCGCGGCGAGCGCCGGTCCGGCCGCGCGGAAGATAGAGGCGAGGGTGAGAAGCGCGCGCGCGACCCGCACCCGCGTGCGCCGGTACCCCTCAAACAGGCGCACCCGGTCGTACCCGAGGACGGTGAAGCCCTGGGGGTACGTCGTCTCAAGCGCAGTTACGTTCAGTTGAGCGTCGACCGTGCAGATTCTCATCAGTGCACAGGTCTAGTCGCGGGGCGCTCCGCGGGCGGCGTCGCGGCGGTCGAGGTGATCGGCTGCGTCTCCCGCCGCAGGAGCGAGGTTACGCAAAAGCACGCAGTCCAGGAAGAACTTGACCGCCCATCCGAGCTCCTCCCTCGGGAAGTACAGGGCCCCCCGTCCGTAGCTGCCGAAGAATCCTCCACTGGGGTTCTGCACCCGCTCCAGGTAGGCCACAGCCCGGTCCGCGCGCTCACGCTCCCCGAGCTTGTACCAGGTCAGGGCGAGCTGCGCGACGCCCGGCGCGCAGACCCAGTCGACGCCGGGATAAGCAGGGATGGCCCCGTCGGAGCGCTGGAGCGCCGCCGCCTGGGCCAATCCCTCCCGGGCCAGGTCGGTCCGTCCGAGATCGGCGAGAGCCTCCATCATGTAGCCGAAGTAATGCGACAGCGTCGCCAGTTCGGCCTTGAACACCACCAGGTCGGGCTTGCGCACGAAGGCGTCCAGCGCATGCTCGACCGCGGTCATGTAGCGGGAGACACCGAGGCGGCGCCCCGCGTTGAGGAGGGGAGGAAGGACATACAGGTGCCCATAGTCGGAGAGCACGCTCCCATCCGAGAGCTGCCACATGTCCAGCGAAGGCGTGAGGATCGTTCCATCCGGGGCGATCTGCGAAACAATGAAGTCACAGGCGCGTCGGAGTGGACCTTCGAGCTCGGGCAGCTCGTTCAGCAGGGCGAGGAACCCGCGAACAACCTGGGCGGTGTCGAAGGTGTACGGCACGCCGTCGACGGCCGGGATGGCGCCGTCAGGCCGCTGGACCGAGACCTCCCACTGGACGAGCTCGCGGGCCAGCCCCCGTTCGCCCAGCCCGTAGAGGCTCGGGATGAGGTATCCCGTCACCTCGGGCGAGGCCATGGGCAGGCTGGCCCGGCCCTTGACCCCCGCCCCCGGCACTCGATGATCCCTGACCCACTGGACCGCCTTCTCGGCCGGGGTCTTCGCCCGGAGCCGCCAGCGTGCAACCAGGTCGGGCAGGAGGGCCATGCTAGACCGCCACGTGCGGGGCCGGTGGGGCGACCGCCGAACCGGACACGAGCGACGCATACGCTGCCTCGATCAACGCCTGAGCCCTGACGCCGTCGCTTGCCCCAAGGACCCACTCGCCGCGGCCGGTGAGGCCGTCCGCGAAGTGGGCGAGCTGGCGGGCGAACGCCTGCTCAGCGGTCGATGTGTTTGGCAGGCGCTTCCACTCGGCCCAGGGAGCCAGGCGATAGCTGAGGCCCTGCCGGTCGAGCAGCAACGCGCCTCGGTCGCCATAGATCTCCAGGTACGCGGGCGACGGCACCGGGACGGTCCAGCTGAGGTCGACGACACCGGTGGCGCCGCCGACAAGCCGGACGGCAAGACGGGCGGTGGGCTCGACCTCCCATCCCTCCGGGAGGATGACCTCCGCCCGCACGTCCTCGATCTCGCCCAGGAGGAAGCGGATCAGGTCAACCGCGTGGGGCCCAATGTCCATGATGACGCCGCCCCCCGACAACGACCGCCGCACATACCATGTCCCGCGGACATTGGCGGGACCGCCGAACATCACCCGGAAGGCGAGGATCTCTCCCAGGACCCCGCGGGTGAGCAGTTCTCGCGCGCGACCCACCTCCTCGTGAAACCGGAACTTGAACGCGGGCACGAGCAACACACCGCGGGCGTCCGCCCGCGCCGCCATCGCTCGCGCCTCCTCCAGCGAAACGGCCAGGGGCTTCTCGCAGAGGACCGGCACGCCAGCATCCAGCAGGTCCAGGGCGATCTCGTGGTGCGTCGCCGGCACGGTGCAGAGGCTGACACCGTCCAGGCGCTCCCCGGCGAGCATCGCCCTGTGCGACGTGTACGGGCGCGCGCCCGCCCGCTGCGCGCACTCCGCCGCGCGAGCGGCATCGACGTCGGTACAGGCAACGAGCTCGACGGTGGGCAGCATGCGGTAGGCATCCAGATGCCAGCGGCCCACCTGCCCGCACCCAACCACGCCGATCCGCAGGCGATGGCGCAGCCCGCCGTCACCCGACGCCGGCACGGGGCGGACCGCCTCTAACTGTCCGAGGCGCGGAACCGTCAGCGCGACGGGGGCGAGGGTACGCCCGGCGCCCTCGAGCGCCCGGGCAACGCGCTCCACGTCGCGTGGGGTCCAACTCTCGTCCCAGGCGATGCACAGGAGGTGCTCCAGCGTCTCCTCGGCTCGCGGGCAAAGCCCAGGCGCGTACTCGTAGGCCCTGTCCGGCCGCAGCGAGAACGGCCAGTGGGAGTCTCCGTAGGTCTTCTTGGCGGCGAGCGACTCGCTGCAGAGGTAGATGGGTTTCCCGATGTACCCCGGCAGGACAGGGATTCTCTCGCGGGCGAGGGTCTCCCCCATTCGACCGACGTCCCCTGCCTCCACCCACACGGGATACATCCAGTAGGTGTGCTCTGCACCCGGCGTGACCGGGGCGGGGCGCAGCCCGGGGATCCGCTCCACGAGCGCCGTCATCTGCGCCCCCAGTCTCGCGCGCTGCCGGACCACGCCGCTCACCTTTCGCAGCTGCGCGCGGCCCACGGCGCCGACGAGCTCGGTCATGCGGTAGTTGGGAGCATGGAAAAGGTACGCGCGGGGGCCCCAACCCTTCCGGGCGTAGCCCTTGTCGACGAACAGGCTCATCCGCTGGTAGGCAGCCTCGTCCGCGGTGACAGTCATGCCGCCGTCCCCTGTGGTCATCGGCTTGGACTGTTGGAAGCTGAAGCAACCGAAGTCGCCGATCGTTCCCAGGAGCCGCTCCCGATAGCGGGTCATATGGGCCTGCGCCGCGTCCTCGATCAGGGCGACGCGGTGGCGGCGGGCGATGTCCGTGAGCGCCTCCATATCGCACGCGTTCCCGAACAGGTGGACGGCGATGATGGCCCGCGTGTCCGAGGTGATCTTGCGTTCGACGTCCGCCGGATCCAGGGTGTAGGTCCCATCGATGTCGGCGAAGACAGGGATGGCCCCCTGATACAGGATCGGAATGATCGTCCCCAGGTCGGTGATGGGCGAGGTGATGACCTCGTCGCCCGGGTTCAGGTCCAACGCCCCGACGGCCAGGTGGATGGCGGCGGTCCCAGAGGTCGACCCCACGGCGTAGGGCACCCCGTAGGCCAGGGCAAACTCACGCTCGAAGGCGGGCACCATCTTGCCGCCGATCCCAAAGAGGTTCTGCGCGGCCAGCGACCGGACCAGGAGCTTCAACTCCTCCGCGCCGAACGGGCGTCGGCCCGTGCGCTTGCCCCCGGCCCCCATGAGGATGCGGCACGCCAAGTCCAGCAGCGGCTCCTCCAGCAAGTCTCTCACGCGGCGCAGACGCCCCGCCAGGTTCATGCGCGTCACCCCACCCTCGCCCTCACCGCACGCCTGACGCTGTTGAATGGACCCCGCACAACTCCGCGGATCGCTTCCTCCGCGCGCCAGACGGCGAGCTCCAGCCGGCGCCGCGGCCTTGGGGGCGCGAGCGCCAGGGCCTCCCGGTACGTGTCAACCTCGAGCGCGTCCACCCGGGTACGCTCGAACCGGCCCGCCACCTCCAGTGCCCCTGCCGCGATGAGGCTCCGGTAGGCCTCGTCCTCGGACGCACGGCGGATGGCCGCCGCCAGCGCCGCAGGGTCCTCGTAGGCGCGCACGAGGCACGCGCTCTGCTCGTGCGTCAGGAACTCATTCATCGGCGCGATGTCCGATGTGACGATGGCAGCACCGCACGCGGCCGCCTCGATGAAGACCGTGCCGAAGCCCTCCCATCGGCTCGGTACGCAAAAGCAGTCAGACCAGCTGTACCAGACCGGAAGGTCGGCGTTGGCCACAGCCTCCAGCCAGAAGCAGCGGTCAGCCACCCCGAGCCTGGCGGCCAGGGCGCGGTAGGAGGCATCCTCCCCCATGCCCACGAAGACGGCAGAGTATTCCTCGGGGAGCATCGCCAGCGCCCCGATCAGCGTATCCAGATTCTTCTGCGCCGTCTTGCGCCCCACGTGCAGGATGTGCCGGCCGGGAGGGAAGCGGGAGGCGACGGTGGCGATCGCCACCGGATCGGTCACCCGGCGGAAGACGGTCGTGTCCACCCGGTTGGGGAGGAAGCGGATCCGCCGCGAATCGGTGCCGAAGGCGAGCACACGCCGCTCGACGGTGCGGGAGACGCAGAGCACCAAGTCGGCGTACCGCACCCAGCGGCGCACCATGCTCTCGTGCGTGTCGTGCACACTAACCAGGACGGGAACCCCGTCGAGCCGGTGGCGGCAGGCCAGGTACGCGGGCCAGTGGCCTCCGTACGCTCGGACGACGTCGGGACGGAGCTCGCGCAGCACGCTCCCCATGCGGGCCCGGGTGACACCAATGATGGTCAACCCATGCGCACGGCGTTCGCCGCGCTCGAGAGGGCTGACCGCGAATACTTCCTCGAAGAACCGCAGCGGGTTGAAATACCGGTCCAGAGCGTCGTAACCCGCCCGCTCGTACGTTGCGATCGGATCCGACGGAATGACGACGAGCCGTCGTGAACCCGTCACCCCATCTCCCCTCATCCGACCAGCGGGCGCCGTCTCGGCGTCCTGAAGTGCGCAACCATGGTCTTCAGCGCCGTGGAGACCCACTTCACCCGGGCGTCTCGACCGAGAAGCGGCCGCACCACACCCCAGGGCTGCGCCCGAAACCCTAGGAGCAGATGCACGACGGTGCGGGACAGTAGGCGCTTTCGGAAGTAGAGCAGCGCCAGCGTCGCGTGGAACGTTGCCCAGAGGAGCGGAAGATCGAGCCGGGGACTTCCGCGGCTGCTGGCCTCAGCGACGATGCCGCGCAGGAGCTGTTCAGTGCGCCCGGCAAGCTCCTCCAGATGGCGCAAGACCTCTGTGTCCTTCCGCTGCCCCACGGGGAGCATCCTGAACAGCAGTCCCTTCGTGAACTCGGGGCGATAGGCCGCGCGAGGCCAGACCTCCAGGCCGTCGACGAACCGCCGGATTCCGTCCACCCATGCTCCACCACGAACATGGGCCGACGCTAGACGGAACAGGGGCTCGGCCCGAAGTTGTGGTTTGAGCCACCGGTAGCGCTCGGAGATCGGGAAGGTTGAGAAGGCCTTCTCCAAAACCCGGGTCGACCAGTACAGGACCTCCTCCGCGTCTGACGTGAGGGCGCCCGGGTGCAGCCGCTTGTGCACCAGGACCGTAGGCACGCACGCGAACACCGTGCCGGCCGCGGCCAGCCTGATCAGGAGGTCGCGGTCTTCGCCGCCCCTCAACTCGGGGTCGAACAGACCGACCTGGTCCAACCGCAACCGCCGGACGACCAGCGTCGACGGCAGGGCGAAGCAGTGATGGAGGGCCTGTGCCAGGACGTCGGGCCAGAGACGGTCTTGCGTCCCGCCTGGAAGCGGCTGCCCGTCTGGGTCCATGTACCGTAGCCACGCGTAACCCGCCCCCACGTCTGCCCTTGCGTCGAAGGCCTCTACCACGGCGCCGAGAAATCCTGGCAGCCACACGTCGTCCGCGGCCAGAAATGCCACGAGCTCCCCAGCACTCTGCCGGATCCCGTAGTTCAGCGCCGCCGCAACCCCGGCATGCGGCTGGCGCAGCACCCGCGTCCCCGCCCGGTAGGTCTCGACGACGGCGAGCGTGCCATCGGTGGAACCATCGTCGACGACGATGAGTTCGTAATCCCCAAAGGTCTGCGCGAGCACGCTCTCAATGGCCTCGCGGATGAACCGTTCCGCATTGAAGGCGGGCATGATGATGCTGACGCGAGCATGAGCCCGCGTCCGCGCGCCGCGGAGGGAGGGGTCCGGGGTGTCCGTCACGATCTCTCCCCCGATCCCGTCGCGCCGGTACTCTGCGGGAGCGCCAGCACCGCACCGAGGGCCCCCCCAACCTGCCGCAGGTACGTCTCGAAGGTCACGAGGGCGAGCACGGCTCCGGTCGTGGCGGCCGACCCGTCCCAGTTGTGGAGGGCCTGCCTCCCGGCGCCGTGCAGGTAGTCGTCTGCCACGAGATCGTTCGCCAGCAGCCTCTCAAGCGTTCCGGTCGACCGCAGCCATCCAGGATAAGGCCCGTACCACGCGCCGGCGACCCCCTGTGGGACCCGGCCCACTGCTTTGGAGAGGCGACGGAGTCCTGCCTGCCACAGGCGCGCGCCCGGCCACTCCGTCAGCGGCCAGCTGCTCGGACGCATGGGAGACCACGCGAAGTACCGAGGATACCTCGTCCGGAGGAACCGCCTGTAGAAGCGTCGGTACATCCGCTGCGCGTCAGACAGCGCGCCCAGGAACAGGCGAAGTACATCGAGGCCGAGCCCCGGAAAACCGACCTCGCAGTGCGAGGCCAATGAGGTGGCGATATGGATGACTTGCCGGCGATATCGCTGGCGCAGATGGAGGCAGTCGGAGGATGGACCCTGGGCGTCCTCCCCCACGTCCGGCAGCGATACCGCGACGATCTCCGCCGGGTCGAAGAAGGGATTCGGCCGAGTCTGCTTCCGAAGCAGATCGGGGAGGAATCCCGCCCAATCATCGCGCGCGATCCAGGGCCGGAGGTGACTCCCGCCGAACAGGAGATCGCCCGCGATATTCATCGGACTGAACCAGTACCCGACGTGAAGCTCTTCCTTGACCGTCGCATACTGCAGGTGGTCAACCGTCGCCAGCCCATCGGTCTGCCATACCGCCTCCTCCCGCCCTCGCCACCAGTTGCCCGCGTGCAGGGCAACGACCTGGTGCGGGACGTCCGCCAGCCGTGCAGCCCGCCGGGCTCGACTCAGCTCATCTGAGGTCGCGCTGCCGAAGGTGACCGCCACGACGGAGGCCCGCTGGCGGGCCAGCTCGGCCAGCAGGAGTCGCGAGTCCTGCCCACCGCTGAGCAACAACGGCATGGTGCCGGGAGCCGAGTGCCTGCGGACCTCAAGCGGCCACAGCCGGAAAAACTCGGCCTCGATCTCGGAGCGGGGTCGCTGCGTTCGACGGATGTCGGCGAACGACCAGTACCTGCGCCGGCTGATGGCGTGCCCTGCGGTGACACGCCACACGCTCGCCGGGGGAAGCACGCGGATCCCCTGCCACCACGTCCGATCCCCAAGCAAGTGGTGGAAGCCGAAGAACTGACGCAGGCTGACCTCATCAAGATCAGGCGTCCTGTCTAGGATGGCGAGGAGCGCCTTTACCTCACCCGCGTAGGCGAACCACCTGTCCGTCTCGCACCAGTAGAGCGGCCGGAACCCCAGCCGGTCGTTTGACAGGATCACTTCCCCGGCCGCCGCGTCGTACACAACCAGGTTGAAGGTCCCGTCTGCCGCAGCCAGGCGCGCCGGCTCGCCGATCAGGCCGAGGATCGCCCCGGCGTCGGGCGTCGTGGCCTGCGCCGCGGTGGCCGTCGAAAAGAACTCCCCGTCGAACCATGCCACGCTCGCGCCGGCGTGCGTCGGCTGGCGTTCGGGGTTGAGGA
>LDXQ01000056.1 GCA_001443485.1 Candidatus Sysuimicrobiota bacterium CSP1-3 | reverse complement strand
GCCGTTCCAGGCTGATGATCCAGACCGGGCCGGTGTAGCTGCCGCTGTTGCTGCCGTAGGCGAGGTGGCGGCCGTCGCCCGACCAGCGCACCACGAGGGGCAGATGGGGATCGGGAAACTCGGCGACGAACTCCGCCGCGCGGACGCGCCCGCCGCCGTCCACGTCGGCGAGCCAGATCTCGCCGTGCGCTTCATCGAGCACGCGGGCGAACGCGACCTTGTCCGACGTCGGCGCCCAGGCCAGGCTCGTGATGCGTCCCGCCTGCGGGCTGAGGCGGCGGGGCGCGCCGCTGCCGTCGGTGCGCACGGCCCAGACGTGCAGTTGCGCCGCCTGAGGTGTAGCCGGGGCGGCGATAGCGATCCACCGCCCGTCGGGAGAGAGGCGCGGCGTGAAGATCTCGGGGAAGGGCTGCGGCAGCACCCGCCGATCCGGATAGCGGATGCGCCAGCGCCAGAGCCGTGTGACCCCACCCTCCCCTTCGGGGCTCAGCCCTATAAAGAGAAAGAGACTGTCCGGGTACCACGCCAGCGCCGAGACCGTGAAGTCGCCGGGAACCGCCCCGGCCGGCCCCTGCCCGGGAAGGATCCGGCGCCGTGACCGCCCGTCGGCGCTGAGCAGCCAGACGGCGCTGCGCACCGGGCCGCGGGCCAGCCGCACGGCGACCGCCAGTTCGTCGCTGCCGGGGGCCCAGGTCAGATGCGTGGCGAAGGGCGCGCCCTCGGCCGGGAGGGTGAGGCGCCGCCGGCCGGTGCCGTCCGGCCGCACGACCATCACCTCGCCCCGGTCAATGTAGGCCAGCAGGCCAGCCACCCGCGACCAGTCCACCTGCGTGGCCACGCCGACCGCGGTGACCTTGCGCTCCCGCCCCTGGACCGTGGCGATCCACAGGCCCTGACCATCGGCGTAGGCCAGGGACGTGCCGTCGGGAGCCCAGGCGGCGGGACTCAGCGCCGCCCGGTCGGTGAGACGGACCGGCGCGCCGATGCGCAGCAGCGCCACGCCCGCCGGGGCCGGGCCGCGCCGGACCTGGCAGGCGCTCAGCAGCAGCAGGACCGCTAGCGCGGCGGTGAGCGGTCGAAGCACGGACCGAGCGAAGAGCCTAGACGACGGGATAGCGCCCCTCGGCGAGTTCGCGCGTCAGGAAGTTGATGTTGGCCAGTTCGCGCTCCAGGATCTCCAGGGTCCGCCGCCGGAGGACGCTTTTCCGCGCGCCGCGCGCGGGGATGATCTGGGCCGCGGCGATCTTCGGCCGGTCGATGGGCGCGCCGATCTGGCTGAGCATCCAGACGTAGACCTCCCGCACTCCGGGGACCTCTTCGTAGATGCGCGCGGCGACCTGGTGCGTCATGATCGTATAGATCTTTCCCACGTGTGAAACTGGGTTCTTCCCCGCGGCCGCCTCCGTACCCATCGGCCGGTTCAGGGAGATCACCCCGTTGACCTTATTGCCGCGGCCGATCTGCCCGGAATCCCCGCTCTCCGCGGAGGTCCCGGTGACGGTGAGGTAGACGCCGCCCAGCCCGCGGCCGGGCTGGTCCAGGGTGTTGATGTCCAGCGTGACCCCATCGAAGGTGGTGTGCCGCAGGACGAAGTCGTGCACCGCGTCATGCATCTCCTGCTTCCGCCGGAAATACGCGGCTTCGCCGTCGAGGAAGCGGTCGACGAAGGCCACCGCTGCGGTCAGGTTCAGCTCCTGGCCGTGGCGAAAGCCCATGATCTTGATGTCCTCTCCCGCCTCAGGGAAGTCTTCCTTGAACGTGCGCGAGTTCATCAACTGCTCGACGCGGCGGACGATCTCCTCCGTCTGCGTCAGCGGCGCGTAGCCTACCGCCGCCGAGGTGTCGTTGGCGCCGGGCATATCCCGCTTGAAGATGTCCACCAGTTCGGGGGAGCCGGGCTTGATCTGCACGTCGTAGATGACGTCCTGCTCGGGATCGACGAAGCGGAGGTTCTCCCGGAACCAGACCCGCGCCGTCGCCACGGCGATGTCGCCCACCGGAACGTGCTCTCCGTTCACCACCGCGGTGGCCCGGTCGCCGAAGATCAGGCGCATCGGCTCGGTGACCCGCCCCCCGCCGAAGGCCACGTCCGCGGCGCCGGCGACGAGCAGGGCCTTGTCGATGTTGTGGTGCAGGATCGCCCCGAAGCGCTGCAGGTACTCCTTGCTCAGCGCGATGGAGACCCGCTCCATGATGGCGTCGCAGATGGAGTCGGGGTGGCCAACGCCCTTGCGCTCGACGATCTCCACCTCATGCTCCGACACCGGCTTCCCGGAGAAAAACTCGACGCTGGTGTTGCGCACCGGCGTTCCTCCTACCCTTCTTTCCAGCGGACCTGCTCCACGCCGTCCACGTCGCCCAGCGCGCCCATCACCTCGTCCCGCGTCAGGCGGGCCGGCAGCCGGACGGCGAGGGTGATCGTGACGTGCTTGTCCATCCGCTCGGACATCTCCACGTGTTCGATGTTCACGTTGTGCGCGCCCAGGACGGTGCCGATCCGGCCCAACTGACCGGGCTCGTCAACCAGCAGGACTTCGATGGTGGCCAGGCCGCGGCGGGGCAGCCGGCGCTCCAGCGCCTTGAAGGGAATGAGCACGATCACGACCAGCGCGGTGGCGGCCGCCGCGCCCAGGTAGAAACCGGCCCCGGCGGCGGTGCCGATCGCCGCGGAGGTCCAGAGGGTCGCGGCGGTGGTCAACCCCTGCACGTTGACGCCGCTGCGCCAGATCGTCCCCGCGCCGAGAAACCCGATACCCACTACGATGTTGCTGGCGATCCGCGCGGGGTCGGCGCCGGACCCGAAGAACCCTTCCTTGGAGATGAGCGTGAAGAGCGCCGCCCCCAGCGTCACCAGGGTGTGGGTGCGCAGGCCCGCCGGCTTTTCCACGGTCTCCCGCTCCAGCCCGATGAGCCCGCCCAGCACCAGGGCCAGGATCAGACGCAGGAGGATCTCCCACCAGGAGGCGGCGGCGATGTCCATCATTCAGCTCGCGGCGTACTTCTCCCGGGCGACCGCTGCCACATGCTCCATCAGCGCATCCACCAGCCGGTCCTCCGGCAGGCTGGCCACGATCCGCCCCTCGCGGAAGAGCAGCCCCATCCCCCGGCCGCAGGCGATGCCCAGGTCGGCCAGGCGCGCCTCGCCGGGGCCGTTCACGGCGCACCCCATCACGGCGACCTTCACCGGCGCCTTGATCCGCGCCAGCCGCCGTTCTATCTCCTGGGCGATGGCGATGATGTCTACCTCGGCGCGGCCGCAGGAGGGGCAGGCCACCAGCTGCACGCCGCGGCTGCGCAGTCCCAGGCTGGAGAGAATCTGGTAGCCCACGCGCACCTCTTCCACCGGGTCCGCCGCCAGCGAGACACGGATGGTGTCGCCGATGCCCCGCGCCAGGATCGCCCCAATCCCGGTGGCCGACTTCACCGACCCCGGTCCCAGCGTCCCCGACTCGGTGATGCCCACGTGCAGCGGGTAGCGCACCCGCGCGCTGATTAGCGTGTAGGCGTCGATGGCCATCGGCACCTCGGAGGCCTTCACCGAGATGACGATGTCGTGGAAGTCCAGGTCCTCCAGAACCTTCACGTCCTCTAGGGCACTTTCCACCAGCGCCTCCGCCGTGGGGCCGAGGCGGCGCAACATCGCCTTCGACAACGACCCGATGTTGGCGCCGATGCGGATGGGCACGTCCCGCTCCTTCGCCGCGCGGGCGACGATGCGGGTGCGCTCGCGGCTGCCGATGTTGCCAGGGTTGAGGCGCAGTTTCGCCACTCCGGCCTCCAGCGCCGCCAGCGCCAGGCGGTGGTCAAAGTGAATGTCGGCGACGATGGGGATAGGGCTGCGCGGCACGATCTCCCGCAGCGCCGCCGCCGCCGCCTGGTCGGGCACGGCCACGCGCGCGATCTCGCACCCCTCCGCCGCCAGCTGGTAGACCTGCGCCAGGGTGGCGTCCACGTCGCGCGTGTCGGTGATGGTCATCGACTGGACGGAAATCGGGGCACCGCCGCCGATCTCGACCTTGCCGACGCGCACCGGTCGCGTCTCGCTGCGGGGGGTCAGTCTGCGCTGGGCGGCGTCGATCATCGCGAGATGTCCTGCACCGTCAAGAATATCAGCAGCAGGAAGAGCAGGACAAAGCCTACCAGGTGGACGTAGCCCTCGCGGCGCGGATCGACCGGCCGGCGCCGCACCGCCTCCACCAGGAGAAAGGCGAAGCGCCCGCCGTCCAGCGCCGGGATGGGGATCAGGTTGAAGATCCCGATGATGATGGAGAGCGACGCCGCCACGTAGAGGAAGTTCTCCAGCCCGCTGCGGCCGGCCTCGACCAGGGCGCGGCCGGCGGCGACCGGCCCGCCCAGATTGCGCAGCAGCGTGCCCTCGCGGATCAGGTTGCCGATGGCGCCGATGAAGGTGACGATGAACTCCCCGGTGCGCTGCACGCCCCAGAGGACCGCGGCAACCGGATTGTAGCGCTGGCGGATGATCTGCGGCGCGAACCCGATCAGCCCGATCTGCCGGGCGGGGTCGAGGCGCGGCGTCACGATCAGGTCGAAGCGCCGCCCCGCCCGCTCCACCGTCAGGACGATCTGCTTCCCGGCACTGCGGTGGATGGTGTCCACCACCTGCTCCCCGTTTGTCATCGGCTGTCCGTCGATGGCCACGATGGCGTCCCCGGGCTGCAGCCCGGCCTGCGCCGCCGGGCAGGGGCCCTCCGGCGAGGCGCCGCTAGGCTGGCCGCACATGGGCACCAGCATGCCGACGCGGTTGGTGATGCCGACCGGCACGCCGAACCCGGTGGCGATCACCGCTAGGATTACCGCGGCCAGCAGCAGGTTCATTACCGGGCCGGCGGCGACGATGGCGATGCGCACCCCCACCGGCTTACCCCGGAAGGAACCCGCCTCGTCGTCGTGCTCCTCGAAGTCCTCGCCGGCCATGCGCACATACCCGCCGAAGGGAATCAGGTTGATCGTGTAGGTCGTCTCGCCGCGTTGGGTGGCGAAGAGCCGCGGGCCGAAGCCCAGGGCGAAGGCGTGGATGACCACGCCCGCCCGCTTCGCCACCAGAAAGTGGCCGAGTTCGTGCACGAAGATCATCGCCCCGAAGGCAACGATCGTGGCCAGAAGCCATCCGCCGTTGGTCAACAGCGGCTGCAGCTCGAACATCACCGCACCTCGACCCCAAACCGGGTCACGGTCTCTCTCGCCCAGGCATCGGCCACCTGCACATCCTCCAGCGTCGGGGTAACCACCGGCCGGTGGGCGTCCAGCGTGCGGCGCAGCAGCACGGGAATTTCGCCGAAGGGGATGCGCCGCTCCAAGAAGAGTGCCACCGCGACTTCGTTGGCCGCGTTCAGCACCGCCGGCACGGTCCCCCCCGCGCGCAGCGCCTCCCGCGCCAGGACCAGGCAAGGATAGCGCTCCGGCTCCGGCGGCGCAAAGGTCATGGTGATCCCCTCCCCGCTCCCCTCCCAGGAGAGAGGACGCAGCAGCGAGACGCGCCGTTCCGGATAGGTCAGCGCAAACTGAATCGCCAGCCGCATGTCCGGCGGGGCGATCTGCGCCAGCATCGACCCGTCCACGAGTTCCACCATGCCGTGGACCAGGCTCTGTGGGTGAATCACCACGTCGATCTGCTCCGGCGCCAGGTCAAAGAGCCAGCGCGCCTCCAGCACCTCGAACCCCTTGTTCATCAACGTCGCCGAGTCCACGGTGATTTTCTGGCCCATCTTCCAGGTGGGGTGAGACAGGGCTTCCTCCGGCGTCGCGCGGGAGAGCGTCTCCAGCGGCCGGTGCAGGAACGGCCCGCCGGAAGCCGTGAGCACGATCCGCCGCACCGCAGGCCTTGGTGTGTCCTGCAGGCACTGAAAGATGGCGCTGTGCTCGCTGTCTACCGGGAGCAGCATCTTCCCGCTCGCCCGCGCCTGCGCGGTGACGAGACTCCCGCCCGCCACCAGCGCCTCCTTGGTGGCCAGGGCGACGTCCTTGCCGGCGCGCAGCGCGGCCAGCGTGGGCAGCAGGCCGGCGATGCCCACGACCGCGACCAGCACGAGATCGGCCCCGGGGTGCGCGGCGAGCGCGGCCACGCCGTCGCGCCCCGCCAACACCTCGATCCCCGCGGGCAGCAGCCCTTGCAGGCGGCGCGCCTGACCGGGATCCTCCACCGCCACAGCCTGCGGATGGAAACGCGCGGCCTGCGCGGCCAGCACGTCCACGTTACGCCGCGCGCTCAGCCCGACGACCTGCACGTCCTCCAGGTGCTCGACGACCTCGAGGGTCGATCGGCCGATCGACCCGGTGGACCCGAGCACGACCAGCCGTCTCACCGCAGCAACCAGACCAGCAGCGCGTAGGCGACCGGCGCGACGAAGAGCATCGTGTCGAAGCGATCGATCACACCGCCGTGCCCGGGCAGGATCGTCCCGCTGTCCTTGACGCCGACGGCGCGTTTGATCGCCGACTTCGACAGGTCGCCGAGCAGGCCCACGGTAGCCGACAGGGCACCCACCGCCGCCGCCGGACCCAGGGGCAGGTGGAAGACCAGGGCCGCCACCAGCGCGCCGGCGATACCACCGGCCTCCCCGCTGATCACCCCCTCCCAGGTCTTCTTCGGGCTGACCACCGGAGCCAGCAGGTTCCGCCCGAAGGTGCGTCCGCCGAAGTACGCCGCCGAATCCGCCACCCAAATGGAAATGACCACGAGAATCGTCCAGGCCAGCCCGGAGTGGGGTATCCGGCGGAGCAGGTCGAGAGCGGCAAAGAGTGACAGGTACAACGGGCCCAGCGCCGTGACGCCGGCATTGGCGGGCGCCTGCGACCGGCCGGCCGGCCGGAGTTGCGCGAGCAAGGCCGTCATCGCCAACAGCGCCACCGCCCCCGCCAGCAGGTCGGGACGGAAGACCGCGCTGCCGTAGATCAACACCGTTCCCGGAAAGACTACAGCGGGAGCAGGAACGAGGCCCGCCGTCCGCGTCAGCGCGATCCACTCCCAGGCCCCCAGCAGCGCGATGATGACGAGCAGGATGGTCCAGACCCACTCGCCCAGGTAGAGGGGCACCAGGAAAAGCGGAATGCCGACGAGGGCCGTGAGGGTGCGGCGGGCGGTGCCGCCGCCGGCGGGCGCCGGCTTGGCCTCAACCGTCATCGACGCCTCCGAAGCGCCGCCGCCGGCTCTGGTAGGCCTGGACGGCCTCGTGGAGGTGCACGGCCCCGAAGTCAGGCCAGTAGACCTCGCAGAAATATAGCTCGGTGTACGCGATCTGCCAGAGGAGGAAGTTGCTGATCCGCTGCTCGCCGCCGGTGCGAATCAGGAGATCGGGATCGGGCAACCCGTCGGTGTACAGGTAGCGCGAGAAGCGGGCGTCGTCGATGGCCTCCGGCGTGAGCAGGCCGTTCGCCACATCGCGCGCCAGCCGCCGCACCGCCTGCAGCAGTTCCGCCCGCCCGCCGTAGTTCAGCGCGAAGTTCAACACCAGGCGCTCATTGTGCCGGGTCCGGCCCATCACATCGCGCAGCTGTGCGGCGATCTCCGGAGGCAGCCGGTCGAGGTCGCCGGAGATGCGCAGGCGGATGCCGTTCTTCACCAGTTCCTCCGCCTCGGAGGCCACCGACTCCCGCAGCAGCAGCATCAGCGCCTCCACTTCGTCGTTGGGCCGGCGCCAGTTCTCCGTGGAGAAGGCGTACAGGGTGAGATTACCGATGGCCAGGTCGCGGCAGGCCTCCAGCGTGCGACGAACGGCCTCCCGCCCGGCGCGGTGCCCTTCCATCCGCGGCAGGCCGCGCTCGCGCGCCCAGCGGCCGTTCCCGTCCATGATGATGGCGACGTGTTGCGGGACACGGGTGGGGTCGATCGCGGGGAGGGCCGCGGCCCGCTCCGAGGCCTTCATGGGACCGGCGCGGACGCCGGCGCTGGCCGCTCATAGCGCTCGTGGGTGACGAGCAGCACCACCCGGCCGCCCTCGTGCAGCTGGCGGACGACCCGCAGCGCGCCCTGCGGCACACGGCGGCCCGGCGGGCGGGTCTCGCTCACTTCAACCACGTAGCCCGCGGCTTCCAGCCGCGCGCGCGCCTCCGCCAGCGGCAGAGCCAGCACGTCGGGCGGGCCGGCGGGCGCCCGGGGAATCACAGTTCCATGATCTCCTTTTCCTTAGCCTCCAGCGCCTTGTCCACGGCGGCGATCAACTCGTCGGTGAGCTTCTGCAATTCCTCCATGGCGCGCTGCGCCGCATCCTCAGAGACGTCGCCGGACTCCTCTAGTTCCTCGATCATCTCCTTGGCTTCGCGGCGGATGTTCCGCACCGCCACCCGGCCCTCCTCAGCGTGCTTGCGCACCACCTTGACCAGGTCGCGGCGGCGTTCCTCGGTGAGGGTGGGGATGGGGATGCGGATGACGGTGCCGTCGCTGCTGGGGACCAGCCCCAACTCGCTCTTCAGGATCGCCCGTTCGACGTCCTTGACCATCTTCTTGTCCCAGGGGGCGACCACCAGCAGGCGCGGCTCGGGGACGGTAATCGTGGCCAGCTGGTTCACCGGGGTGAGCGCACCGTAGTAGTCCACCTTGACCTGCTCCAACAGCGCGGGGTTGGCCCGCCCGGTGCGGATGGACGCAAACTCGTGGCGCGTCGCCTCCAGGGCCTTCTGCATTCGGGACTTCGCGTCGTTGATCACGTCCAGGGTGATGGCGTCCACCGCTCCACCGTGGCCGGGCTTCTGCCCAGGCGCCTTCCGCCCTCCGCCTCCCCTGCCGCTCATTGGCGCCCTCCCACGAGCGTGCCGATCTGCTCCCCCAGCACGGCGCGCTTCAGGTTGCCCGGTTGGGTGATATCGAAGACGACGATATCCAGGTTGTTGTCCTTGCACAAGGCGACGGCGGTCGCGTCCATCACCTTCAGGTTGCGGTTGAGCAGTTCCATGTAGTCGAGGTGACGGAACATCACCGCGTCGGGGTGGCGGTGCGGGTCCTTGTCGTAGACACCGGAGACGCCACGCTTGGCCATGAGCAGGGCGTCCGCCTCCACCTCGATGGCGCGCAACGCCGCCGCCGTGTCCGTGGTGAAGTACGGGCTGCCGGTGCCGCCGGCGAAGATGACCACCCGCCCCTTCTCCAGGTGGCGGATGGCCCGGCGGCGGATGAAGGGCTCGGCCACCTGCCGCATCTCCACCGCGGTGAGGACGCGGGTGACGAGACCCTCCGCCTCCATCACATCTTGCAAGGCCAAGGCGTTGATCACGGTAGCCAGCATGCCCATGTTGTGGCCGGTGACCTCGTGGATGCCGATGCGCCGGCTGAGGTCGTCGCCGCGGACGAGGTTGCCCCCGCCGACGACGCTGGCCACCTGCACGCCCTCCGCGGCGACACCCTTGACCTCTTGGGCGACCAGCCGCAGCACCGCCGCGTCCAGCGCGTCGGCACCGCCGCCGGCCAGCGCTTCCCCGCTGAGCTTGAGGAGGATGCGCCTGTAGCGAGGCGTCTGCGCGGTCATCGATCGGGCTGCTGCTATTCTCCTACCTTAAACCGGGCGAAGCGGCGCACCTGGATATTCTCGCCGACCTTGGCCACGGTCTCCGTGATCAGGTCCTGCACGGTGCGGCCGGCATCGCGGATGTAGGGCTGCTCCAACAGGATGAGCTCCTTGACCTGCGGGTCGTCCCGCTCTGCCACCGGTACGTCCTCGCGGGAGAGGTAGCGCGGAGCGGTGGCCGCTACCTGCATGGCCAGTTCGCGGGCCAGCTGGCGGAAGCCCTCGGTACGGGCGACGAAGTCAGTTTCGCAGTTGACCTCCACCAGTGCGCCCAGCCGGCCGTTGCCGTGGATGTAGGCTTCGACCAGGCCTTCGCGGGTGGCGCGCCCGGCCTTCTTCTCCGCCATCCCCAGGCCCGTGGCGCGCAGTAGTTCCGCCGCGCGCTCCAGGTCGCCGCCGGCCTCCGCCAGCGCCTTCCGGCAGTCCATCACGCCGGCGCCCGTGCGGGCCCGCAGTTCCATCACCTGGGCGGCAGTAATCTCGGTCGACGTGCTCACGCTTCCTCCTCCACCTCGACGGCCACGGGAAAGATCTCTCCGATCGCCGCTTCCAGCGACTCCGGCGCGCCCTCCTCCTCGCCCAGTGGCACCGCCTCGCTCTCTTCCGCGGTGACCTCGAGCTTGCGCCGCTCCTCCAGCCCTTCCAGCGAGGCGTTGGCGATGCGGTTGGTGATCAGGCGCACGGCGCGGATGGCGTCATCGTTGCCGGGGATGGGATAGTCCACCTCGTCGGGATCGGAGTTGGTGTCCACGATGGCCACCACGGGAATGGAGAGCTTGCGCGCCTCGGCGACGGCGATGTGCTCCTTCCGCGTGTCGACCACGTAGACGGCTGCGGGCAGGCGGTTCATCGCTTTGATGCCGCTGAGAAACTTCTCCAGTTTGGCGTACTCCTCGCTGATGCGCGTCTGCTCCCGCTTCGGCAGGACGTCGAAGAGGCCGCGGTTGCGCATGTCCTCGATCTCGCGCAGCCGCTCGATGCGCCGGCGGATCGTCTGGAAGTTGGTGAGCATCCCGCCGAGCCAGCGCTGGTTGACATAGGGCTGGCCGGCGCGCGCCGACTCCTCGCGAATGGCGTCCTGCGCCTGCTTCTTCGTGCCGACGAAGAGGACCTCGCCCCCCGTGGCCACCGTCTGCCGGACGAAGCGGTAGGCCTCCTCGATCAGCGGCACCGACTTCTGCAGGTCGATGATGTGGATGCCGTTCCGTTCGGTGAAGATGAAGCGGGCCATCTTGGGATTCCAGCGGCGCGTCTGATGGCCGAAGTGCACGCCCGCTTCCAGCAGTTGCTTCATCGTGACAACCGGCACAGCAAGCCTCCTTCCCCGGTTACGCCTCCGCCGCCTTCATCCCGCCGCGGCTTTCGTGACCGGGGCACCACCGCGGGCCGATCCGGAACGGCGTGTGGATTTGGGTCTCCTGGGCGGCAAAAGAGGGGGAAGGCCGCGCCTTCCCCCCGACAAACCCAGGGTTGGACGTACAAAGTCCTGCTGAGTATAACACACGCGTTCGCGGGGCTTCAACCGCCCCCCAACCACGCCTACCGGATTGTGCTGGGAGAATTGCGCGAAGAGCCCTGGCGGTGGAAGTCTAGCTGGCGGGGACGGGCTGGGCGACGCGCGGTGCCTCGCTGTAGCCGCACTCCTTGTTGATGCATTTGAGGTGGGTACCGCGCCGGCCGCGCTTCTCCACGAGCATGCCGCCGTCCCGCGGGCAGCGTTTGTCCGTCGGCCGGTCCCAGGAGACGAACTTGCACGCCGGGTAGTTGCCACAGCCGTAGAAGATGCGCCCCCGCTTGCTGCGGCGCTGGACGATCTCCCCGCCGTCCAGCGGGCAGGTGACACCGATGCCCACCGGGCGGGTGTAGCGGCACTCCGGGAAACCGCTGCAGGCGATAAATTCGCCGAAGCGGCCGTGCTTGCGAACCAGCGGCCGGCCGCACTCGGGACAGGGCTCCCCGATCTCCACTTCGGGGAACTCGACCTCGACAATCTGCTTCTCCGCCTGCTTCAGGTCTTTCTCGAACGGCGTGTAGAACTCGCGCACCACCTTGACCCAATCTCGCCGCCCCTCTTCGATCTCGTCGAGTTCCTCTTCCATCTGGGCCGTGAAGTTCAGGTCCACGATGTCGGGGAAATGCTCCACCAGCAGGTCGGTGACGAGCATGCCCAGATCGGTGGGCACCAGGCGGCGGTCTTGCACGTGCACGTAGCCGCGGGTCTTGACCGTCTCCAGGGTGGGCGCGTAGGTGCTGGGACGGCCGATGCCGAGTTCCTCCAGGGCCCGCACCAACGAGGCTTCGGTGTAGCGCGGCGGCGGCTGAGTGAAGTGCTGGCCGGGGTCGACGGCCAGCAGCCGCACCGTCTGGTCTGCGGCCAGGCCCGGCAGCCACCCCTCCCCGTTCTCTTCGCCGTTCTCGACCGCCTCGCGGTAGAGCGCCAGGAACCCGGGGAAGCGTACTCGCGCCCCGCTGGCGCGAAACAGGAAGGGCCCGCCGGAGACATCCACCGTCAGCGTGTCGAACGCGGCGGAAGCCATCTGGCTGGCCACGAACCGCTTCCAGATCAACTCGTAGACGCGGAACTGGTCCCAGCGCAGGTGGGACTTGACCTGCTCCGGCGTGCGCGCCACCGCAGTGGGCCGGATGGCCTCGTGCGCCTCCTGCGCGTTGCGCCGCGACCGGTAGTGCCGCGGGGATTCGGGCAGGTAGGCTTCGCCGAAGGTCTTGCGGATGTACTCCCGCACCTCCTGCTGCGCGGCCGGGGAGACGCGCACAGAGTCGGTGCGCATATAGGTGATCAGACCGACGGTGCCCTCCTTACCCAGGTCGATCCCTTCATATAACTGCTGCGCCAGCCGCATCGTGCGGGAGGCGGTGAAACCGAGTTTCCGGTTGGCCTCCTGCTGCAGGGTGCTGGTGGTGAACGGCGGCGCGGGGTGGCGCTGCCGCTCCCCGGGGCGGACCTCCAGCACGCGGTAGCCCTGCCGGCGGATCTCCTCCGCCAGCGCCTGGGCCTCTGCCTCGTTGGGGATGACGTGGACGTTCTCCTCCAGCGGCGTACCGAACCGCGTACCGTCCCGGCTGACCAGCCGGGCGGTGAAGGCGGTGTCGGGCCCGTCGGGCGTGAACCTTCCTTCAATGGTCCAGTACTCCACGGGCGTGAACGCGGTGATCTCTCGCTCGCGGTCCACCACCAGGCGCACGGCCACGGACTGGACGCGCCCGGCGGAGAGCCCCCCGCGCACCTTCCGCCACAGCAGTGGGCTGAGCTTATAGCCAAAGAGGCGGTCCAGGATGCGGCGGGCCTGCTGCGCGTTGACCAGGTTGAGATCGATATCGCGCGGGTGGGCCAGGGCGCGCTTCAGCGCGTCCTTCGTCACCTCGTGGAACTCGATGCGTCTGATCTGCTTGTTGACCGGCCGCAGCGCCTCTTGGAGGTGCCAGGAGATGGCCTCCCCCTCGCGGTCGGGGTCGGTGGCCATGTAGATGGTCTCCGCCTTCTTCGCCGCCTCGCGCAGCGACTTCAGCACCGGCCCCTTGCCTTTGATCACGATGTACTTGGGGGTGAAGTCCTGCTTCACGTCCACGCCGAGCTGGCTTTTCGGCAGGTCCCTGACGTGCCCCATGGACGCGGTGACGTCGTAGCTGCGGGAGAGGAGCTTGCGCAGCGTGCGCGCCTTAGTTGGCGATTCCACGACGACGAGTGATTTGCCCATATCCGTTCGCCAGACTACCGGCGGACCTTCGTCCGCCTCTTAGATACGTACAAACTGTTTCCCCGGAAGTTGCTGCACTAGTCCCCGCAGTTCCAGGTCGATCAGGATGGCGGCCACTTCTCCCGCCGGCAGACCGGTCACGAGGGCCACCTGATCGATGTGCACCGGTTCGCCGGCCACCGCCTGCCAGACTAACGCCGCGGGACCCGCCGGGAGTTCCGGCGGCTCTCCACTCGCGGTCCGGGCAGCCTGCAGCGGCAGTCCCAACTCGGCCAGCACGTCCTCCGCGGACTCCACCAGCGCCGCGCCCTGGCGGATCAGCCCGTTCGGTGCCCGGCTCAACGGGTTGAGCACGCTCCCGGGCACCGCCATGACCTCGCGCCCGGCATCGAGCGCGTGCCCCGCGGTGCTCAGCGTGCCGCTGCGTTCGTCCCCTTCCACCACGACGACGCCGAGGGCCAGCCCCGCGATGATCCGGTTCCGCTGCGGGAAGTGACCGGGCAGCGGCGGCGTGCCCAGCGGAAACTCGCTGATGACGCAGCCCTGGCGCACGATCGCTTCCAGCAGCGCGGCGTGCTCAGGTGGATAGACTACGTCCAGCCCGCACCCGAGCACGGCCACGGTCCGTCCGCCGGCCTCCAGCGCGGCCCGATGCGCCACCGCATCGATGCCGCGCGCCAGCCCGCTGACAACCGCCACACCGTGGCGCGCGAGTCCGGCCGCCAGCCGCTCCGTCACCACCCGTCCCGCGGCCGTGGCGCGGCGCGAACCGACCACGGCCACCGCGGGCTCGTCGGGTCGCAGGTCACCGCGCACAGAGATGACGGATGGTGGATCATGTATCCGCCGCAGCCGATCCGGATACCGCGGTGACGACAGGGTAACCGTCTCGATGGCTACGCCGGCGTCAATCCGGGTCAAATCTCATCCCCTACAGTAACACAGCGTGTCAAGGCACCCCGGCCGACGCGGGCATCTGGGGCACCGGCGGGCGCGCCGCCGGACGGTCCAGCGCGCGGTACTGAATCGCTTCCGCGACATGCGCCGTGCGGATTTGTTCGGCATCATCGAGGTCGGCAATCGTCCGCGCCACTCGCAGGACGCGGTCGTAGGCGCGGGCGCTAAGATACAACCGCTCCAGCGCGTCACGCAGCAGTGCCACCGCCGCATCATTGAGGACGCAGAAGCGGCGCAGGTGACGGCCGCCCATGCGGGCGTTGCAGCCCACCCGGGTGCGGGCGAAACGCTCGCGCTGCCTCGCCCGCGCCGCGGCGACCCGGGCGCGCAGCGTCCCGGAAGACTCGCCGGCGGGCGCGGCGACGACGTCCGCGGGACTGAGCCGCGGCACCTCCACGTGCAGGTCGAAACGGTCGAGCAGCGGGCCGGAGATCCGGCCGCGGTAGCGATCCAATTGCGGCGGGGTGCAGGTGCAGAGGCGGTGCGGGTCACCGAAGTGGCCGCAGGGACAGGGGTTCATCGCCGCGACCAGCATGAAGCCCGCCGGGAAGACCACGGTCGTCTGCACGCGGGCGATGGTGATCGTGCCTTCCTCTACCGGCTGGCGCAGCACCTCCAGCACGTCGCGGTGGAACTCCGGCAGTTCGTCTAGAAAGAGCACTCCGTGGTGGGCCAGGCTGATCTCCCCGGGGCGCGGCATCGATCCGCCGCCGACCAGCGCGTTGCGGCTGGCGCTGTGGTGCGGCGCGCGGAAAGGCCGTGTGCACAGCAGACCCGTCCCCGGCGGGACCAGCCCGGCGACGCTGTGGATCTTGGTGACTTCCAGCGCCTCCTCGTCACTGAGCGGCGGTAGGATCGTGGGCATGCGGCGGGCGAGCATCGTCTTCCCGCCACCGGGTGGACCGATCAGCAAGACGTGGTGCCCGCCGGCCGCCGCGACCAGCAGCGCGCGCTTCGCGTGCGCCTGCCCCTTCACCTCGGAGAAGTCCACTTCATCTCGGGGGGAGAGGACCGCGCTGGGCGCATTGACGGCGCGGGCCGCACGCCGCCCATCCAGAATCTGCATCACCTCGACGAGACTGCCCGCGGGCACCACCGGCAGGCCCGCGACCGCCGCGGCCTCGGCGGCGTTCGCTTCGGGCACGATGATGCGCCGGACGCCGAGGGAACGGGCCAGCAAGGCCACCGCGAGCACGCCCGGCACAGGACGCACTCGGCCGTCCAGGGCGAGTTCACCGACGACGATCTGCCCGTCCAGCACGCCGGGACGCAGCTGCCCCGTCGCCAGCAGCAGCCCCAGCGCAATCGGCAGGTCGTAGGCGGCCCCTTCTTTGTGGATGTCCGCGGGCGCCAGGTTCACCACGATCCGCCGCGCCGGTACCTCGCGCTGAGAGTTCTTGACCGCCGCCCGCACCCGTTCTTTGGCGTCCTGCTCGCTGGCGTCGGCAAGCCCGGCGATGGCAAAGGCGGGCAGTCCGGACGAGACGTCGACCTCCACGTCCACCGGAACCGCGTCCACGCCGACCAGCGCGGCGCTCTGCACTCTCGCCAGCATCTCTATCGGTGTATCGGAGGCGGGTTTCGGTTTTGCAGGCACGGCTCTTCGGGAACGCGAAGTATCTCTCATCCTTTCCAGAGGGAGGAGCCTGTCCATGTTCCCATCGGTATCCCGCGCCGTCGGGCGCGCCGCCGCTCTGGCGGTAACGATCCTGCTCCTCGTATCCCTGACGGCGGCCGCCGCGCCCGCGGGCGCCACCTTCAAGGGCGATCCGCAGGCCGTCAGCGAGTTGCGGGCCGCCT
>LDXQ01000055.1 GCA_001443485.1 Candidatus Sysuimicrobiota bacterium CSP1-3 | reverse complement strand
CGGCACCACTGCCGATCCGACGGTGGCGGCCACCTTCGCTTCGCGCGATCTCGTGCTGAACGGTCAGGCCTTCGACCGCGCCGATGGGGTCGTGCGCTGGGAGGACGGGCGGCTGATGCTGGAGCCCGTCACTCTCGCTCAAGGCGCGGGCACCTACACCGTACGCGGATCGCTGGGCGTGAATCCCCTTACCTTTAGCCTGCGCGGCGAGGTCGCCCGCGGCAGCCTGGCGACGCTGCTCGCCCTGGGCCGCCTCCGCGCGCCGTTCGCGCTGGACGGTCGCCTCGACGGCGTGGTGACGGTGCAGGGAACGGTGCACCGGCCGGCGGCGACGCTGGAGGCCCGTCTCACGGGGGGCCGCCTCGGCGACCACCCCATCGAAGAGGCCGAAGCGCGCTTGAGCTTTCGCGACGACGTGGTCACCGTGGACCGGCTGACGCTGCGGTCGGGCGGCGGTCTCCTCGCCGCCCAGGGCCGTCTCGCCCTGCACGGGGAGAGTCAACTGGAAGTAAGCGGTGCGGACCTGAACCTGGACCTCCTGCGGCCGCTGCTCCGTGTCAACCGGCCGCTCGCCGGCACGCTCAACTTCACCACGCAGATCAGCGGCCGCTGGCAGGATCCCGAGATCGGCCTCTCCCTGGACATCCGCCGGGGCGGCATCAACGGCCTGCGCTTCGACTCCCTGGTGGCGAACGCGTTCTATAAGGATGGCGAGTTCCATGTGGAGCAGGCGCTACTCAGCGAAGACGGCCACCGGGTCAAGGGTGTGGGGGTCATCCCCTTCAACCCGGCGCGCGGCGTCTTTGCGCAGCAGCGGCCGATGAGCTTCGAGATCTCGCTGGCGGAGGCCGACCTGAGCCTGCTCGCGCTGCTCCTGCCGCAGGTGCAGGAGGCGGCGGGCCGTTTGGAAGGGCAGGTCCTGCTGTCCGGCACGCCGGGCCGTCCGGAGATGACCGGCCGCCTGGCGGTGCGCGACGGGCGGGTCCGGCTGCGCGGCGTGGCCACGCTGCTGGAGGAGGTACGCGCCGATATCGGCTTCAATCAGGACCGCATCTCGCTGAACACCTTCGCCGCGCGCCTGGGGAGCGGGACGCTCGCGGCCACCGGGTCGATCGCCATCGCCAACTTCCGCCCCACCCAGATCGAGCGCCTCACGGTGCGGGCGCGCGACGCCCGGCTGGAGGTGCGTCCCTACTTCGCCGGCACGGTGGACGCCGACCTGACCTTCGGCGGGCTGCTCACTGACCCGGCGAACCTGCCGGACGTGACGGGGCAGCTGACGCTGAAGCAGGGCGATCTCGACGCGCTGGCCTTTCTCCCCACACCGGGCCGACAGCTCACCTACCGGGGACCGGATCTGCGCCTGCGCGACGTGCGGTTGGTGGGCGGCGAGAACCTGGTGATCCACTTGGGGCGGCTGCGCGTGGAGATCAACGAGGGCGATGCCCTGGCGGCCGGCGGCACGCTGCGCCAGCCCAGCGTGACCGGTCGGTTGACGGCCCGGCGGGGGACGGTCACCGTCTTCGGGCGGACCTTCACCCTGCGGGACGGGGAAGCCCGCTTCCTGCCGCAACTGGGGATGAGGCCGCTCATCTCGCTCGATGCGGACGCGGATGTCTTGATGGAGGATGGCCGCACGACGAAAGTCTTCCTGGAAGCGCGGCAGGTCTTCCCCGACGAGATGGTGGAACGGCTCGTCCTGCGGTCCGATCCGCCGCGCAGCCGCGACGCGATCGTGGCGCTGCTCGCCGGGCAGAAGGATCTCACGGCGCCCGGCGCGGACGTGCAGGCCATCTTGCAGGCCGAGCTCGGGCGGGCGCTGTTCGGCGAGGTGGAAGAGACGATCGCCCGCGCGCTGGGGTTGAGCGAGTTTACGATTGAGTACGGCTTCGCCCGCCCGCTGCAGCTGCGCATCGGTCGGCTGCTCGTGCGCGACCTCTACGTGCGGCTGACCACGATCTTCGAGCAGCCGACGCGTTTCGTCTGGTCGTTGGAGTGGCGCTTCATCCGGAACCTGATGCTCACGTTCTCCGTAGACAACGCCGGGCGCAGCGACGCGCTGCTGCGGTACACGATCCGCTTCTGAGGCCGCAGCCGGGATGCGGCCGCGGCGCAGGATTTCGCCCGCGGCAGACGAATTCGCCCGGAGCGGGAAAGGCACGGGTGAAGCGAGGCGCACCGTGTTTGACGAGTATCTGCGCGAACTGCAAAAGGTCACCCTGCTCACGCCCGCCGAAGAGGCGGCGTTCTGGCAGCGCTACCGCCACGGCGGCGATGTGGAGAGCCGCATCCGGCTGATCGAGGCCTACCAGCCGCTGGTCTTCAAGCTGGCGATGCAGTTGCATCCGCCGCAAGCCCTCCTGATGGACACGATCCAGGAGGGGACGGTGGGGCTGATCGAGGCGGTGGAGCGGTTCGACCCCACCCGCGGCGTGCGCTTCAGCACCTTCGCCGTCTACCGTATCCGCGGCCGGATGCTCAACGCCTTTGAGCGCCGGGGGGCGGAGCTCTCGCTGGACCAGCTGCTGGCGGAGGAACTGGTGCCGGGCAGCGCGCTGGGCGATCTGGAGGCGGAGCTCTCCCTGTTGCGGGTGGAGGATCGCGTCCTCCACGAGCAGATCCGCGCCGCCATCGCCGAGTTGCCCGGGCGCGAACGCGCCATCCTGCGGGCTTTCCTCACGCGGGAGGACCCGCGGGAGGTGGCGAGCGTCCTGCGGATCAGCCTCTCGCACTTCTACCGGCTGCAGAAACAGGCGATCGAGCGCGTGCGCGCCATGATCCGCGCGCCGGCACCACATCCGGAGGCTCCGTAGTCTGGCCGGCGGCGCGTCGCGCCGCTCCCGATGTGACTCCGGGGCGCCGGGCGCGGATAGTACCTATCGGAGGGTCCCCGCGCCCAGGATGTGAGGAGGGAGTTTCGTTGGAGCACGACGAGAACGCGCGACAGGTACCGGAGGAGCACCTGGCCCGCCACATCGGGTTCGCCGAGCGGTGGCTGGCCCGGGCGAAGCAGGAGGTGACGGACGGGCAGCTCGCCCGCAGCGTCCTGACGCTCCTGCTGGCTGAGGCGGAGGTGCACCACGCCCGCGAGCGCACCCTCCCCGCGCGGGAGGCCGCCCTGCCGCGTCCCTCGATGGCGATGACGATTCTGGGTGCCACGGCGCTGCTGGTGCTGCTGCTGGCCGGACGGTCGCTGTTCTCCCCGAGGGGCGAGATGGTCACCGGGTTCACCTCCGCCCCGGCGGTCGTCAAGTTCAAGCAGCCCGGCAGCACGCTCGCGCTCGTGCCGGCGGTCCTGACGCCCGAGCAGACCGTCGCCGCGCCCGCACCCCGCGTCCCCGCACCGCCGCCCCGGACCGACCGGGTGTGGCGGAATGCCGCGCGCCCCAGCAGGCCCGCGGCGAAGCCGCGGCCCGTCTCTCCCGTCCTGATCGCTCCGGCCGCGCCCGTGCTGCTCTCGGACGGCGATCTCATTGATCTCGTCATCGCAGCGGAGCGGTCGCTGCGCGGGGAGAAACGGTAGGCCGCACCCAGCGCGATGCGTGTCTTCCTCCGCCGGCGCCACTCCCTTCGTGTCTCCTATCTGCTGATCGCCCTGCTGGTCCTGCTGGGCGGGGCGGCGGGAACGCCATCCGTTTCGCACGCGCAGGCGCCGACGCCCACACCGGCACCGTCACCTGCGCCCACGCCGGCACCGACACCTGCACCGGTGCCGTCACCGACCCCCCCGCCGCGGCCCACGCCCACCCCTACGCCGGCACCGCCGCCGCGGGTCCTGGCCATTGAGGTGGTGGGCAACCGGCACATCCCGACCGAGCAAATCCTGGCGGTGATCACGCTGAAAGTGGGCGACATCCTCACGCCGGAGCAGCTGCGCCGCGACGGGGAGGCGGTGGCGGGACTGGGGTGGTTCGCTGACGTCTCGTTGCGCGTGGAGTCCGACCCCGCGGGCGTGCGCGTCGTCTTCCTGCTCGTGGAGAACCCGGTGATCACCGAAGTGGTGGTGGAGGGCAACACGGTGATCGGCACGCCGGAGATCCTCCGCGCCCTGAACATCCCCATCGGGCAGGTGCTGAACTCCAAGCAGACCCGCGAGGGCGTGCGGGCGGTGGAGAAGCTGTACGAGGACAAGGGCTACGTCCTGGCGCGGGTGATCGACATCAGCCTGGAGCCCGCCGGCGACGGCCGGCTGCGTGTGCGCGTGGCCGAGGGGCGCGTGGAGGACATCGTCTTCCAGGGGCTGACCAGGACGCGGCCGGCGACGGCGCGGCGCTACGTCCTGATGAAGAAGGACGACGTCTTCAACATTCAGCGGATGAACGCCGACCTGCGGGCGCTCTTTGAGACGGGCCTCTTCGAGAACGTCCAGGCGCGCCCCCGCCCCGGGTCGACGCCCGACACCGTGATCATCGAGATCGAGGTCAAGGAGGCGCAGACCGGTCAGCTCGGCCTGGGCATCGGCTACAGCACCACGCTGGGCATCCTCGGGCAGGTGGAATACACGGAGCGCAACTGGCAGGGCAAGGCGCAGACGCTCTCGCTGCGGACCGAGCGGGGCTTCGGCCAGGGGCCGCAGGGCCAGTCCACCAAGTTCAGCTTCATCCTGACCTTCCGCGATCCGTTCCTGGACGCGCAGCGCACCTCCATGGACATCAACCTCTTCCAGGCCTCCACGGTGCAGCTGGAGGTCATCGGCGGCACGCCGAACGCCCGCTTCGAACTGGATCAGATCGGCAGCTTCATCGAGTTGGGGCGGCCCATCGACCCGCGGACGGTGATCTCGCTGCGCCTGCGTTCCGTCCTCTCCACGATCACAGCGCTGCCGATCGATCCCAACGACACCTGCCCGCCGGATCCGTGCAACCCGCCGACCAACTTCACCCCGGGGCGGACCGTCTCTCTCACCCTCAGCGGCACACGGGACGGGCGCGACAGCCGGGTCAACCCCACGCGCGGGAGTAAGCAGACCCTTTCGCTGGAGTTCGCCCTGCCCACGCTGGGTGGCGACTTCAACTTCCAGAAGTACTTCGCCGAGTGGGTGCAGTACGTGCCGCTCGGCGGCCAGTCCGTCATCGCCGGGCGCATCGCCGGCGGCCTAAGCAGGGGGAGCGTGCCCGGACAAGACCAGTTCGGCCTGGGCGGTGCCACGACGCTGCGCGGGGTGCCCTCCGCGCAGTACCGCGGCACGAGCATGGCGCTGGCCAACCTGGAGTTCCGCGCGCCGCTGGGCGGCATCGCCAAGTTCCTGGAGAGCTTCACGGGCGTCGTCTTCGTTGACGCCGGGGCGGCCTGGGGAACCGCCCAGAGCACGAACGGCGTCGTCGTCGACTACGGGGTCGGCGTAGCATTCGCCTCCCCGCTCGGGGTGTTGCGTCTCGACTTCGCCTGGGGTCCGTTTGGGACCCAGACATGGCTCAACCTGGGCCATCCCTTCTAGTCCGGCTGCGGCGGCGGGCCGCGGCGGCGGTGCGCGCCCTCACGCTCCTCCTCCTGCTGGTGCCGCCGGTGGCGGCCGCGGGTGTCGTCGTGCAGGCGCTCGAGGTGCGCCTGACGATTGACGGCGCCGCCGGCCCGCCGGCGGTGGTGCGGGCGCGCCTGCAGGAGACGGTGGAGACGGTGGCGCAGCGCCTGCTGGTGGGGCGCCCCGTGGATCAACTGCGGCTGGGGCAGGCGCAACTGCAGACGACGCTGGCCACGGTGGTGGACCGGGTGATCGCCGGCTACTCGGTGGCCGACGCCCGCGTGGAGATCGGCCCGACCGCGGTCGTCGCCGTGCGGCTGCGCCCCGACCCGCCGCTGATTCAGACGGTAGAGGTCGTCCCGCGCACCGGGGTCGATCCGGCGGTCGCCCCGCTGGTGGTGGCCCCGGTGGAGCAGACGGTCGTTCCGGCCGTGCGCACGATGTTCCTGGGGCTGCCCGTGGAGGCGCTGGAGTGGGCCGCCCCGCTCATCGCCGACGACGTGCGCCGCGCGGTAGAGAACGTGCTCCCCGGATTTTCCGCCGCGGTGCGCGTCCGCCCGGCGGCGCTGGCCCTCGTGGAGCTCGACCTGCTGGCCCGCGACGCGCGCGTCGTGCGGGACATCGGCGTGCGCTTCCGCTCTGCGTCCATCCCGCTGCTGCTGCTGGAGCAGCACGCGCCGGCGATCCTCTCCATGGCCGGGCCCATCCGCGGCCTGCCCGTGGTCTTCGTGGAGCGGCAGCGCGAGGCGCTGGAGCGGCTGCTGGTGGAGCGGCTGCGCGCCTACCCGCCGGCCGTGGAGTATCATATCGTCGCGCGGCCCATCCTCTCGGTGGCGGAGACGACCTACGTCACCGTGGTTGCCGACTCCTTGATCTGGCGGGGGCGCGTGGAGGCGGCGGTGAACGTGGGCGTCAACGCCCCCGGGGCGGAACTCCGCGTCCACCTGGGCCGGCTCATCGGGCGGTTTGAGGCCTTCGCCGAACTGGCGCTCGCCCCCAGCACGCTGTCCACGCGCTACGACGTGGGGGTGCGCTATCAGTTCGACGACGCCGTGGACGTCGGGGCAGCCTACACGATCAATACGGCGGAAACCACCGGCTTCGTCGTCTACCGCGTGACGCCGGACTTCAGCCTGCGCGTGGCCTACGCGGTGCAGATGCAGCAGTTCGAAGGGAGCGTGCGCTACCGGTTCAACGAATTCCTCTCCGGGGAGATCGTGGGTACCTCGGGAGGAGACTACTGGCTCCGGCTGATCAGCAACCTCTAGCCGCCGGTCGGGTTGACAGCGGCAGGTACAATTGGAGTGTTTGGCCGGACCAAAGGGGGGACAGGCTTTGAAGGCGCGCATGAGAGGCATGCAGGACCCGCGGCGGATGCTGCTCTTTGCCGTCGGCGGCGCCGTGGTCGTGGTGGCGCTGATCGCCGTGCTGGTGCTGAGCCGCGGCGGGGTGCCCGCGTTCGGGCAGAGCATCACGATCGGCATCGTGGACATGCAGCGGGCGCTGGACGCGCATCCGCGAAAGGCGCCCTCGGAGCGGGCGCTGCAGGAGTTCTTCGCCGCCAAGCAGCGGGAGTTCCGCGAGCGATCCAAGGCCATGACCGCGGAGCAGCGGCAGCTGCTCGACCGGGAACTGCAGCAGCAGGTCCTGGTGAAGCGGCAAGAACTGCTCGGCGGCCTGGACAAGGAGATCCGCACGGTGATCGAAGACGTGGCCAAGACGCAGGGCGTGGCCATCGTCCTGGAGCGCTCCGTGGTGCTCTTCGGCGGCGTTGATCTCACCGACCAGGTGATCAAGAAGGTAACCGGAAAGTAGCGGGATGGGTCGGCCCGCCGCCGTACTGCTCCTGCTGACGGCGCTGGCCGTCGGCGGCTGCCGGGGCATCGGCCCGGCGGCCCGGTCGCAACCTACCCCCAGCGCGACCCCCGTCGGCGCGCACATCGGTGTCGTCGACGTGGAGACGGTGGCGCGGGCTCACCCCCGCTGGCCGGAACTGGACGCCCTGACCAAGAAGCTGGCCGACGTGGCGGCGCAACTCGCCACGCCGCCGCAGCTCTCGCCGGTGGTCCGGGCGCGCATCGATGCCCGACTGCGGGCGCAGGCCAAGAAGCTGGAGGCGGAGTTCCAGGCGGAGGTCGCGGCACTGCGGGCGCGGCAGGCGGCGAAGCTGGCGCGGTATGTGGCCCAGTTGCGGGCGGAGCAGGCGGCGAAGCTGAACCAGCTGCGGGCGCAGATCGACGGGGAATTGAAGAAAGGGATCGACGCGCGGGCGACCACGCTGCGCGCGGATCTGCGGCAGTACGAAGCCCAGGTGCTGGAGGAGTACCGCTTCCCCATCGCCAACCTGCGCTTGAAGACGGACGTGGTCGGCGTGGCCACAGAGGATGAGCTGCGCCGCATCACCGGGGAGTTGGACCGGCTCCTCACCGAGCGGGACGGGAGGGTGCGCGCCCGCGCCGAAGTGCTGGACGTCGTCCTGCGCGACTTCGAGCGCGCCCGCATCGCGGAGGCCAACGCCCGCCTGGACAAGGCGCAGAAGGCGGCGGAGGTGGAGATCAACCGGCTGGTCGTGGTGAAGAAGAAGGAACTGGACGCGGAGGCGCGCCGGCTGACCAGGGCAAAGCAGCGCGCCTTCGAGGGGCGAATGAACGCCTTCCGCCGGCAGCTGCTGAGCGTCGGAGAGGGGCAGCTCGCCTCCGCCCAGGGCCAATACGTGGAGGGGCTGCGCCAGCGGGAGCAGCAGCTGCTCGCCGAGCGGCAGGCCCTGCAGGAGCAGCGGGCGCGGCTGGAAGATTCGATTCTGGCCGACGTGAAGATCGAAGTGGCCGCCATCGCCGCGGCCAGGGGATTCGACGTGGTGCTGACACGCTACCTGACGAATCTGACGGGCGAGGACATGACCACGGACGTGCTCGCCCGGTTGAAGCGCTAGGATGCGGCCGACCGGACCCAACACCCGAGCCGTCCTGCTGGCGCTCCTCGCCGTCCTGGGGCTCTCCGCCTGCGGCGGGGGGCGCGTCGCCATTGTGGACAGCGACCGCATCCTCAACGAGAGCGTCCGGGCACTTTCCTACCAAAAGCAGCTGGACGAGCGTGAGAAGACGATGGCCCTCGACCTGCAGCTGCTCAGCGGCCGCCTCTCCGCCGCCGACCTGGAGGCGCGCCGCAATCAGTACCTGCGCGAACTCTCGCAGCAGAAACTGGAGCTGGAGGAGCGGCTGAACAAGGAGATCCGCGACGTGGTCGGGCAGGTCGTGCGCGAGAAGGGGCTGCGCGGCGCGGTGCTGGTGAAAGACCCCGTCCTCTACGCCGTGTCCGGTCGCAGCGTCGACATCACCGCAGAGGTGATCGCCAGACTTCGGTGACCGGTATACGCAGATGAAGCTGGGCGACCTCGCGGCACGCCTCGGCGGCGCCCTCGTCGGCGACCCCGGCGTCGAGATCACGGGCGTGGGGGATCCGGAGGGCGCGGGGCCGGGGATGATTGTCTACGCCGCGGACGCGCGCGCCCTGCGCACGGCCGAAGCCGGAGGCGCGGCCGCGCTGCTCCTCCCCCCGGAACTCGAGCCCCGTCGTCTGCCCGCGGTCCGCGTCCAGAACGCCCGCCTGGCCTTCGCCCGCCTGCTGGAACTCTTCGCGCCGCGGCCGGACTATGCGCCGGGGATGCACGCCACCGCCGTCATCGGCGCGGACGTGGGGTTGGGCCCGGGCGTGCACGTCGGCCCCTACGTCGTCCTCGGCGACCGCGCGCGTGTCGGCGCGCGCACCGCGCTCCTCGCAGGGACGGTGGTGGGCCGAGACGCGGTCATCGGGGCGGACTGCCTCATCCACCCGCACGTCACGATCCGCGAGCGCAGTGTCGTCGGCGACCGGGTGATCCTCCATCCGGGAGTGGTCATCGGCAGCGACGGGTTTGGCTATGCCCAGGGAGAGGGCGGGCCGGTGAAGATCCCACACCTGGGCCGCGTGGTCATCGAGGACGACGTGGAGATCGGCGCCAACACCACGATCGACCGCGCCACGCTGGGAGAGACTCGGGTGGGGCCGCACACCAAGATCGACAATTTGGTGCAGATTGCCCACAACGTGCGGATCGGCCGGGGTGCCCTCATCGCCGGGCAGGTCGGGCTGGCCGGCAGCATCACCGTGGGAGACGGCGCGATGCTGGCCGGACAGGTCGGCGTGCGCGACCACGTGCACATCGGTGAGGGGGCGGTGATCTTGGGGCAGGCCGGGGTGACCAAGGACGTGCCGCCGCGGGAGATGATCTCCGGCACGCCGGCGGCCCCGCATCGCGAGGCCATGCACATCCACACCTTTTACCGGCGGCTGCCGGAACTCTTTGCGCTGGTCGAGGCGCTGCAGCGCCGCGTGGCGGAGTTGACCGGGCGCGGCCCCGAGAAGGAATCAGGCAAACCGTGAGGTCCGCCCGCCCGCGACTGCTGGTCGCGCTCAGCGGCCTCCTCCTCGCCGGGCCTGTCCTCCCGACCGGCTCGGGCGCGGCGCCGCTGCAGGTGTTGGTCCAGCCGGGTCCGCTGCCGGTGGCCACGGTGGTGGTGCAGGAGATCCCCGTGCTGCGGCTGCGCGGGCCGGACGCGGAGCGCCGGGCGGCGGAGGTCGTGCGCCGGCTGAGCGCAGTACTGGCGCCGGGTCCGGCATCGCTCGTCGTGACCATGCGCGCCCGGCCCGAATCCGCCGACCTGTTACTGAACGACCGGCACATCGTCACCGCCGACCTGACGCAGGCGCGGTTCAACCAGACGACGCCGGAGGCGCTGGCCGGGCAGTGGGTGGAGCGCCTGCGGGAGGCGCTGGCGCGGAACACCGTGACCCTGACGCCGGACCTGGTGCGGCTGCACCCGGGAGGGACGGCGACCGTGGCCGTCAGCGTCTTCCTCCCCGGGCCCGTAACGCTGGGGCCGTTCGACGAGCGCATCGCCGCCGCGCGCGTGGTGGGCCGCACCGTCGTTGTGGCGGCCCGGGCGGTCGGCTCGACGGTCGTGCCGGTGATCGTCGGCGGCGGGCGCGCGCTGCTGCCGGTGGTCGTGCGGCGCGACGCCGGGACGATCCCGGAGACGCTGACGGTGCGCGTCACGGGTGATCTGACGAACGCGGCGGTGGTCCGCGAAGCGGTGCAGCGCCGCCTGGACCAGGCGGTGGCGCGGGAGCCCGGCGCGACGGTGACGATCGGCCCGTTCCCGCCGGTCGACGGGATCACTCCGGACGCGAATCAGCTGGAGCTGGCCGTGCCGGTGAAGATCCGCAGCCCCTACGCCCTCCCGGTCGAAGGGGTCGTCCGCGTGAACGTGGTGCGCGAAACCGTGGAGGTGGCGGACCCGGCGCTGCTCCTGGTGAGCAATCGTCCCGAAGTGGTGGAGGCGGACGGCATCCTCTTCTCCGAGGTCGTGGACGCGCGCCATCCCATCCGGCTCCTCTACCACCACATGAACGGGACGCGCCAGCACGCCCGCATCCTCACCGTCGTCCTGACCAACCGCAGCAGCCGTCCCGCGGAGATGCTCATGATCAGCGGCCTGGCCGGTCCCTCTCCCGACCCGCTCTTCGTCGGGCACGCCGCCACGGCGCGCTTCCTGCAGAATCTGGTGGCGGGTCGAGGCTACGTCCTGGAGATCGCGCCGCGCTCCAGCTATGCGTTCAGCGCGCAGACGATGCTCCCGCTGCAGCTCGTCTCCGGGATCCTCCAACTGCAGTTGCTGCGGGGCGAGGAGCTGGAGGTCCGGGTGCAGATCCGCCTGCCCTGGCTCCTGGAGGGGACGGTGGCGATCCCGGTCAATCAGATCGCCTACCCGCACCCCAAGGGCATCTTCCAGTCGCCCACGGTGACGATCGTGCGCAGCGTGGACCTGCGCTGGCCCGTGCCGCTGGTGGACCTGGGATCGGCCGCCGCCCTGGCGGATGTGCGCACGGGCGAGCCGCTGGTGGGAGACTACGGCGTGGTCTACCGCATGACCATCACGGCGGCGAACGCCACTGCGGCCGACGTGCAGGCCGACCTGGTCGCCACCGCGGCGGGCGGTCCGGCGCGCGGTGTCTTTCTCATCGACGGACGTCTGGTGGAGATGGCCATCTTCCGCCCCTCCGAGGAGCGCGTGCTCGCCACGATCACGATCCCGCCGGGTCAGACGGCGCAGGTGAAGGTCGTCACCATGCCGACGGCGGGATCCTCTTACCCGGTGCGGCTGACCATGCGCCCGAGGGAGTAAGGCCGCGGTGCGCCAGGGCCACGCGGTGCCGCAGCGCACCATCCGGGGGGCTGCTAGCCTGGAAGGCATCGGGGTGCACACCGGGGCCCGGGTCCGCGTCCATATCGCCGGCGCGCCGCCCGGCGCGGGCATCGTCTTCTCCCGGCGCGACGTGCCGGAGGGGGCCGCGATCCGCGCCGCCGTGGGGGCAGTGCGCAGCACGCAGCGCGGCGTCACCCTGGGGAACGGTGTGACCGTGGTCTCCGTGGAGCACCTGATGGCCGCCGCCGCGGGGCTGGGGATCGATAACCTGCGTGTGGAGGTCGACGGCCCGGAACTGCCCGCCCTGGACGGCAGCGCGGCGGGCTACGTGGCGGCGCTGGAAGAGGCGGGCATCGTGGAGCAGGAAGAGGTGGCGCGGGTGATCGAACTCGGCGAAGCGGAGGTGGCCGTCGGTCAGGGCCATGCCGTCACCCGCCGGGCGGAGGACTTCCGCGTCTCCTATACCGTCGATCTGCCGCCGCCCCTGGGGCGCCAGGTGGCCACCGCGGATCTGGCGGTCTTCCCCACCGCGATCGCCCCGGCGCGGACGTGGGGATTCGCCGACGAGGCGGAAGCGCTGCGCGCCGCGGGGCTGGCCCGCGGCGCCGGACTGGACAATGTGCTGGTCATCGGCGCGGCCGGCTATCTGAACCCACCCCGCTTCTCCGATGAGCCGGCCCGGCACAAGATTCTCGACCTGGTCGGAGATTTGGCCCTGCTGGGAGCCCGTCTGCAGGGGTATGTTGAGGTTGTGCGCGGCGGCCATGTCCTGCACCTGGTCCTGGCCCGGGAGATCGCGCGCCGATGGAGGGACGGATGATGCCCGGTCTGAGTCTTGATGAAATCCTCGCCATCCTGCCGCACCGCTATCCGTTTCTGCTCGTGGACCGGATCATCGAAGTGGAAGAGCGGCGCGTCGTCGGGATCAAGAACGTGACGATCAACGAGCCGTTCTTCCCCGGCCACATCCCGGGCTTCCCCGTCATGCCGGGCGTGCTGGTCGTTGAGGCGATGGCCCAGGTGGGGGCGTGCCTGCTTCTGAATGCCCCGCAACTGCGGGGCCGCCTGGCCTACCTCGCCGGTATCGACCGCTGCCGCTTCCGCCGCCCCGTGGTTCCGGGGGACACGCTGCGCATCGACGTGGAGTTGCGCGCCCTGCGCGGGCGACTGGGCAAGATCTGGGGGGTGGCGCGCGTGGGCGATGAGGTCGCGGCGGAAGCCGAAATCTCGTTCGCGCTCCCCGACGCGGAACGGGCCGGGGGCGCTCCGGTTTCGGAGCAGCCCGAACCCATGACCTCACCCGTGCCCTCCGCAGGCACTAGCAGCGAAGAGCGATGACCGCACGGCCGCACCCGCGGGAGTCCCGCCTGCCCGCGGGGCAGGCGCCGACCGCGGCCGGGGGAGCCATTGGTCTGCTGGCCGGCGAGGGCCGGCTGCCCGAAGTGCTGGCGCGCGCCGTGCGCGCCCGGGGCCGCAGCCTCGTCTGCGTCCAGATCGTGGGGGAGAATCCTGCGCTGGAGGCCCTCGCCGACGTCTTTGCCCGCTTGAGCCTGGAGAAGTGGGAACAGCTCCTCGATCTGTGGCAGCGGCACGGCGTGCGCGAGGTGCTGGTCGCGGGGAGCATTCGCCGCTCCGACCTGCTGGCGCGACTGAGCGGAGGCGATGCTGTGGTGCGCGGGTTTCTCGAACGGCTGCCGGACCGGCGCGACCAGAGCGTGCTGGATGCGGTGGCGGGGGGGCTCCAGTTTCTGGGCATCCGCATCCTGGATCAGATGGCGTACATCCGCGATCACGTCCCCGAGCCCGGACTCCTCGCCGGGGGCCCGCCCTCGGCGGTGGAGCAAAGCGATGTGGAGATGGGCCTCTCCGTCGCCCGCACCCTCGCCGACCTGGATGTCGGGCAGACGGTCGTGCTCAAGCAGGGTGTCATCCTGGCAGTAGAGGCGGCGGAGGGGACCGACGCGACGATCCGCCGCGGCGGGGCGATGACCCCCGCAGCGGTGGTGGTAAAGGTCAGCCGGCCGCGGCAGGACCCCCGCTTCGACGTGCCCACCGTGGGGCCTGAGACTATCGAATCCATGGAGGCGGTGGGGGCGCGGGTCCTGGCCATCGAAGCGCGCCGCACGATCGTCCTGGAGGGTTCCCGCCTGGTGGCTGCGGCCGAGGCGGCGCGGATCAGCGTGCTGGCCGTGGACGCGCCGCCTCTGGGGACGGCGGGAGTCGGGGCGTGACCGGTCCGGCAGGGCGGAGGAGCGGGGATTCGCTGGCCCCGGAAGAGCGGCGCGGGCCGGTGGAGGTGCATTCCACCGCCATCGTCCGGCCGGGCGCGGTGCTGGAACCCGGCGTGCGCGCCGGGTCCTACGCCGTGATCGCCGGCGACGTCGTCGTCGGTCCGGGCACGCAGATCGGTCCGCACGCCGTGATCGAGGACGGGGTCCGCATCGGCGCGGACAACGAAATCTCCACCGGCGCCACCCTCGGCGTGCTTCCCCAGGACTACCACTTCAAAGGGGAGCGCAGCCGGCTGGTCATCGGCGACCGCAACCGGATTCGGGAGTACGCCAACATCAGCCGAGCCACGGGTGAGGACGCGGCCACCGCTATCGGTGATGAGTGCTTCATCATGGTCTACGCGCACGTCGGCCACAACTGCCGCATCGGAAATCGCGTTATCATCGTGAACGCCTGCCAGATCGGCGGGCACGTGCACATCGGTGACGACGCCTACATCGGCGGCATGACCGGCGTGCATCAGTTCGTGCACATCGGACGCCTGGCCATGATCGGCGGCTTCTCCCTCCTGCGCCAGGACGTCCCGCCGTTCATGCTGGCGGACGGCCGCCCCGCGCGAATCCGCGGTCTCAACCGGGTCGGCCTGCAGCGCCAGGGCATCGACGGGCGCGACCGCGCCGTGCTGCGACAGGCCTTTCACATCCTCTACCAGTCATCGCTGGGGATGACGCAGGCGGTGGAACGGCTGCGCGACGAACTCGGCACCCACCCCCTGGTGGTGGAACTCGTCGCCTTCCTCACCGGCCCGCGCGAACGGCCGCGCGGGAGCGTCCGCTGGGCGCGCCCGGCGGAGGATTGACCACCCGCATCTTCCTCGTCGCCGGGGAGGTCTCCGGCGACATCTACGGCGCGGACCTGGTGGCGACGCTTCGCCGGCTCCGGCCGGGCGTGGAACTGGTCGCCGTCGGCGGGCCGCGAATGGCCGCCGCCGGCGCGCGCTGCCTGCTGGACAGTTCGGAGTGGGGCATGCTCGGCTGGGTGGAGGTCCTGCCCCGCCTCCCCGGGTTCCTGGTGCGCCTGGCGCAGGTGCGGCGGATGATCGTCCGCCTCGCCCCCGCCACGGTCGTCCTGATCGACTTCCCCGGTTTCAATCTGGCCCTGGCGGAACGGCTGCGTGGGACGGTGCCGTTGGCGTACTTCTTCCCGCCAATGGTCTCCACGCGGCAGGGGGACCGCGCGCGGCGCGTCGCCCGCCTCGGGATGCGGCTGCTCGCCGCCTTTCCTTTTGAGGCGGACGCGTACCGGGCAGCCGGCGCGGACGTGACGTTCGTCGGTCATCCGGCGATCGATCGCGTCCGGCCCGGCGTGTCACTAGCGGAGACCCGCCTGCGTCTCACCCTCCCGGCCGCCGCACCGCTGCTCGCGCTGCTGCCCGGAAGCCGCCGCCAGGAACTGCGCCGGCATCTGCCGGTGATCGCCCGGGCGCTCCCGGCGGTCCGGGCGCGCTTTCCCGACGCGCGGGCCGTGCTGCTGCTGGCCGCGCCGCGCTACCGGCCCCTGGTGGAGATGCATCTGCGCGCCGCGTCCATCCCGGTTGTCCTCGTGCCCGGCGGTACGCCGGAGGGGTACGACGTCCTGGCCGCCTCCGACTTCGCGGTGATCACCTCCGGGACGGCCACGCTGGAAGCGCTCTGCCTGGGCGTGCCGGGCGTGGTGATCTACCGGAGCTCGCCCGTGGATGCCTGGATCATCAGACGGATCGCGGCGGTGCAGTGGGTCGGCCTCCCCTCCATCCTGGCGGGCCGGGAGGTCATGCCGGAGCTGCTCCAGGGAGCGTTGACGCCGCCGCGGCTGGCGGCGGTGATCACCGAGGGGCTCGGCGACGCGGCGCTGCGGTCCCGGCAGCGACAGGAGTTGCTCGCGCTGCGGGAGCGGCTGGGCGGCCCCGGGGCGGCGGAGCGCGCGGCGCGCGAGATCCTGCGCCTGGCGCGCTTGCTGGGGTCGGAGGCCTCGAGTACCATACAGACGACCTGACGACCGCCGTGGGAGCGCGACGAATCGGGTCAGGCCGGTGACGGAGATCCTGCACACATGCGCGTGAGGTGGCAGACGGCCGCGGCGGTAATCCTCATCCTCCTGGGGCTCGGCGGCCTGATCTGGCTGGTCCGGGGCGGCTCGCCGGCCGGCTCTTCGGGATCGCTGGCGGGC
>LDXQ01000054.1 GCA_001443485.1 Candidatus Sysuimicrobiota bacterium CSP1-3 | reverse complement strand
TCCTCGCCGCCGCTGACCGGTGGGATCAACGCGACTTCGTCCTGCTCCGCCAGCGCGTGTTCCGGTCCAACGAATTCGTCGTTGACGGCGAACCGGGCCGGCGGAGGGAAGCGGCGCAGGTCGGGATACTGCTCGGCGAGCGTGCTCCAGACCTGCCCCGGCGTGGTTCCCACGGGCAGATCCAGGGTGAACGCGCCCTGGCCGATGGCCTGTCGGTAGGCGGCGAAGGTGCGGACGGCGATGCGCATCGACAAGATCGCCGTCATTGTACCCCAGGGCAAGGGGTGGTGCTATGGTGTTAGGCGGTACGAGTGGCTCCCATGCGATCGCGTGACCTCGCGCTCCTGCTCATCCTGATCCTGACGCTGGGGGTCCCCGCGCCGCTCGCTCAGGCCGCGCTGATCACCACTCAGCAAGAAGTCGCGATCGGCCGCGACGCGGCCCAGGAACTGGAGGACCGCTTCGGCGTCGTCCAGGATGCCGCGCAGACCCGCCGCCTCTCCGTCATCGGCGCGCGGCTAGCGGCGGTCTCCGACCGGCGGGACCTGCCGTGGCGCTTCCGCATCCTCAACCAGAAAGAGGTCAACGCCATCTCTCTGCCCGGCGGGTTCATCTACGTGACACGGGGGATGCTCCGGTTCGTGCAGTCCGACGACGAACTGGCCTTCGTTCTGGCCCACGAAGTCGCGCACGTCAACCAGCGGCATCACGTCAGCCTGTTGGAGCGGTACTTCTTCCTCAGCATCGTCATCACGCTGCTTTTCGGCGGGGATACCAGCGCGACGCAGGTGGCCAACTTCGTGGGGTTTCTGCTGGGTCGGGGGTTCAACCGCAGCGCGGAGTTTGAGGCCGATCAGGTGGGGGTGGGGTTTGCCCACCGCGCCCGCTTCCGCGCCGATGCCGGTCTGCGCTTCATGGAGCGGCTGCGCGCGGAGGAGGGGAGGGATCCGAGTCAGTTCGAGGTGCTGTTCCGCACTCACCCGGGGCTGGCGGATCGCATGGCGCGGGTGCGCCAGTACCTGCGGGAGCTTGGGTATCAGGCTCGCCCCTGGATCCTGGTGGAAGGCTTTACCCTTGGTTAGGCGGCCGGAGTGCGGGGAGCGACCCCGCGGTGGCGATCGATCCAGTAGGCCCAGAGGGCCAACAGCCAACCGCCCAGCCCGGTCGCAGCCAGGGTGGTGGTACTCGGCGGCGGTGGTCCAAACGTGGCGGCCAGGTAGAGCAAGCCCAGCCCAGCCACGAACGCCCAGAAGGCGTACCGTCCAACGGTGTCCCGGGCAACGGTGCTGCTCGCGTATAGAACAATCCCAATGGCGAAGAGTCCGAATTCCACCAACAGCGTCGCGGGAAGAGAGTTCCACAACCCCAAGCCTAAGCGGGCCGTGCCCCCGGGGATCAGGGGGAGGTCGGGACGGTGCACAATGAAGTCCAGCACCCAATGGCTGATTACCGCAGCGGCGAGGACCCACGCGCCGCGGATGTACCGCCGGATGTCCCAGTAAAGGGTGCCGATGAGCAGTGCCCATCCCAGCAGTGCGGCCAGGCTGTGCGAGATCGGCTAGTCGATGAAATCCAGGGAGCCGGGAAGGCCTGGAGCGATGCGGACGTGCTCGACACCGACCAACAGGAGAATCGGCCAGAGCAGGTCGGCAAACTGCGCGGCGAGCAGCAGCGTGCCCAACGACGTTTTCGGGGCCGCCTTCTTCGCGCCGAGAGCAACCCCGTAATGGCCGAGGCACATCGGGTTCCTCCCATTGCCGCGAGATGTCGATCCGCGCGATGCCGGGTATGGTTCTCTTAGCCGTTGAGGAATCCTTCTCCGGTCCGCCTCAGGGGGTGGGTAACAGGATTCCCCCCGCCCGCTCCGCGAACACGTAGGAGCCGTGCGCATCGTCGATCCGTATGCCCTGCCGGGTAGGTTTTGCAGGGCCCAACTCCATGTCCACACGCGCCGCTCGGACGGGCGCCTCGAACCGGAGGAGGTACTGACCCGCTACCGCGATGCGGGGTACGCGTTCGTCTGCCTGACCGATCACAACCGGGTCACGCGCTGCGATGCGCTGAACGGCCCGGACTTCCTGGCCATTCCGGGAGTGGAAGAGACGGTCGTCCGGGGTATGTATCCACTGGGCCCCCACCTTAGCCGTCTCTTCGCCGACCGGCCCCTGGGGCGCGGCACGGTGCAGGAGCGTCTCGACGCCACGCGGCGGGAGGGTGGTGTGGCCGTCTTGAATCACCCTTCGTGGAAGGGGAACTTCCGGACGGGGGAGTGGGCGCTCGAGGCGATGCAGGGCCTGCGCGGCCCCTATCTGCTGGAGGTCGTGAATCCGCACTCCGATGCGGCGGAAGACCTGCGCCGGTGGTCCGCCCTCCTGCGCACGCGCCCGCGTGAGGAGACAGTGGGCGCGGTGGCGACGGACGACGCCCACATGTCGCGGCAGATCGATCGGGCCTGGATCATGGTCAAGGTCGAAGACATCAACGCGGAGGCTCTCCGCCGGGCGCTGATGTCTCTGGCGTTCTACGCCACGACGGGACCGCAGGTGGATCTGGGAGTCGTTGACGGTACGGTGCGCTGCGCCGGTGCGGCACTCCAGAACGTGACCTTCATTGACCGCCAGGGGCGCGTGCGCGCGGACGTTCAAGGTCCCGAGGCGGTTTATCGTCCGGCCGGCGACGAAGAGTTCATCCGGATAGAGGCGCGCGGCGGCGCGGAGGGCCGGGTCTGGTCCCAGCCCTTCTGGATGGAAGCGGAGAGGAGCGATTCATGAGACGTGTCCTGGTGACCGGTGGCGCCGGCTTCATCGGCGCACACCTGGTGCGGGCCCTGGCAGCGCGGGGGGATGCAACGCGGGTGCTGGACAACTTCATCACAGGCACTCCGGCCAACTTGGCTCTGGCGCTGGGGCTGGACCACGCGGCCGTGGAGCGCGCGCTGGCGCAGCGCGACGGTGGAGTGCTGCGGCTGACCGACCGTTGCGAGGCCGTCGTGGGCGACATCCGGGATGCGGCCGCCCTGGCGGCGGCCTGTGCCGGGGTGGAGGTGGTCTTCCACCAGGCGGCGCTGCGCTCTGTGCCGCGGTCGATGGCGCATCCGCTGGAGACGAACGAGGTGAACGCGACCGGCACGCTGCAGGTCCTGCAGCAGGCGCGGGCGGCGGGGGTGCGGCGCGTGGTGTCCGCTTCCTCCTCCGCGGTGTATGGCGACACCGAACTGCCCAAGCACGAGGGGCAGGTGCCGCAGCCGAAGTCCCCGTACGCGGCGAGCAAACTGGCCGGCGAGGCCTACTGCGCAGTGTACAGCCGCGGTTTCGACCTCCCCACGGTGGCGCTGCGCTACTTCAATGTCTTCGGCCCCTGGCAGGATCCGGCTTCGGAGTATGCGGCGGTGATCCCCAAGTTCATTCTCCTGGCGCTGCGCGGCGAACCCCTCCCGGTCCACGGCGACGGGATGCAGTCCCGCGACTTCACCTACGTGGACAACGTGGTCGAGGCCAACCTCCTGGCGGCGGAGTCCGAGGCCGCGGGGGTGGCCCTGAACGTGGGGGCGGGGGCGCGTTACACGCTGCTGGACCTGATCGACCACCTGCAGCGGATCCTGGGGCGGCGGCTGGAGATCGTGTACAAACCGCCGCGTCCCGGCGACGTACGCCACACCCAGGCGGACATCACCCTGGCGCAGCGCCTGATCGGCTACACCCCGCGCGTCGATTTCGCCACGGGGCTGCGGCGGATGGTGGAATCGATGCGCGAGATGGAAGGAGTTTCGGTCCGCGATGTCTGACGAGGAACGCTACGCGAAGTTCGAAGTCACGGCCCCCCGGGCGCTGCCCATCGCCGTGGTCGGCGGCGCGGGGTACGTCGGATCGATCACCGCGGTGGGGCTGGCCCATCTGGGCCACCACGTGGTCGGCGTGGACGTCAACCGGGAACGGCTGGCGCAACTGACGGAGGGGATCGCCCCCTTCCACGAGCCCGGACTGGCCGCGCTGCTGGGCGCGAATCTCGCCGCCGGCCGGATCCGCTTCACGGACGCCCTGCCGGAGGCGCTGGCCGAGGCGAAGGTGGTCTTCGTCGCGGTGAACACCCCGCGCCGCGACAACGGCGAGGCCGACCTCTCCCACATCATCGACGTGGCCACCGGCCTGGGCCGCCATCTGCAGCGCTACACCGTCGTCGCCGTGAAGAGCACGGTGCCCGTCGGGGCGCATCTGACCATGCGCCGGGTCCTGGAGCAGTTCGGCCGGCGCGAGGGCGCGGACTACGACCTCGTGGCCAACCCGGAGTTCCTGCGCGAGGGCTTCGCCGTGCACGACTTCTTCTATCCCGACCGGGTGATCATCGGCGGGCAGAGCGCGGACGCGAAGGCGCTGGTGCGGGAACTGTTTGAACCGCTGGCCGCGCCGATCATCGAGACGACCATCGAGAATGCCCAGATGACCAAGTACGCGGCCAACGCCTTCCTGGCCATGCGCGTCTCCTTCATCAACGAGATCGCCAACATCTGCGAGGGGGTCGGCGCCGACATCAAGGACGTGGTGCACGGGCTGGGATACGACAGGCGCATCGGCCACGACTACCTCCGGCCGGGGATCGGCTTTTCCGGACCGTGCCTGCCCAAGGACCTGGAGGGGCTGATCCGCCTGGCAGAGGACTCCGGCTACGAGCCCTTCTTCCTCAAGTCGATCCTGGAGAAGAACGAACACCAGCGGCGCCACATTCTGGGGAAGGTCTACGGGCTGCTCGGCACCTCGCTCTACGGCCGCCGGATCGGCGTGCTCGGACTGACCTTCAAGCAGGGGACGGACGACATCCGCAACTCCACGGCGCCGGAGATCGTCGACTACCTGGTGCGGCGGGGCGCGGAGGTGCGGACGTACGACCCGATGGTCGGCCCGGACACGGCGGTGGCCGGGCGGCCGGCCAAGTCACCCTACGAGGCCGCGGCCGGCGCAGACCTCCTGCTGCTGCTCACGTCCTGGGACGAATTCCGCGCGCTGGACCTCGAGCGCATCCGGCGCGAGATGCGCCTGCCCAACCTGGTGGATGGCGTGAACGCCCTGGACCCGGCGGCCATGCGCCGCCTCGGCTTCACCTACGTCGGGGTCGGCCGGCCCTAGCGACCGTTCGATTCCAGCGCGGCGAGGAGGGTCCGGATCTCTGCGGCGATGCGCGCCGCGGCGCCGGGGTCTCCCATCCGTTCCCGGCCGGCCTGTCCCCGGCGCACCCTCTCCTCCGGCGACCCGAGCAGACGGAGGACGGCCGCGGCCGCGTCCTCCGGGGAGGGCACGGCGACGATGGCCTCCCCCAGCAGGGTGCGCTGCAGCCGGAGGAACTGCGGGGTGAACTGCGGTCCGGGTCCGGGGAAGGCGACGACGGGCTTGCCCAGCCCGGCCGCCTGTTCGTTAGCCGTTCCGGCCAGCCCAACTACGACGGTCGCCCGCATCACGGCGTCGGCGAAGGCGCGGGTGAGCCGCAGCCGCGCCGCGCCCACTTCAATAGTCCCGTCGCGCTCCCGCCCGCCTACCCGCTCGAATGCCTGAGCGATTGCCGCCTCGTCGAAACCGGGTGCCAGGGACAAGAGGAAGCCCGTCTCCGGCCGGCTCTGCGCGACGCGTGCGGCGAGCTGCGCCAGCACCGCCGCGTTGCGCGCCGCCTCGGCGCGGCTGCCGGGTAAGAGCGTCACCACCGCCTGGCGGGGGGGCAGGCCGAAGTCGGCGCCCGCGGGGGAGAGGCAGTCCATGATCGGATTCCCGAGGTAGACTGCGCCCACCCCCCGCGCGCGGAGAAAGTCGGCCGTGGGAGCGTCGCGCGTGAAGACCCGCCGAGCCTGGCGGAGCACCCGCAGACGTTGCCCGCGGAATGGCGCGTCCAGCGCCGAGTCGGCGGAAGCAACGAGCACCGCCGGGGCGTCCGCCCGCATGGCCATGCTCAGGCAATAGACGTCCCCTACGGCCAGGGTGAGGAGGAACCGCCCTCGCTGGGCGGCGAGCGTGCGCCGCTGCGCCAACCAGAACCGTATGATGCCGCTGCGCAGGTCGGCGAGCAGGCCACGGTTTCCCGTGCGGAAGGAGAACCCGCCGCTGGGGAACGCGCGGCGCGGGTCAAGCCGCTCCACCTCCGGGGGGTAGGCTTCGCCAAGTCCCACCAGCGGGTAGGCGACGACAGCCCTGCCCGGGAGCTGGCGCAGGACCGCCGCGGCGATGAGGTCCTCGCCGTGTCCGTTGCTCACGCTGAGCAGACGGGGCCGCATCTGTCCACCGCGCATGCGCGCTATGGCTTGGTCCCTCGCCGGGCCCGCGCCCAATCCCGTCGCAACGCGCCGAGGTAGTGGCGGTTCAGCGCGCCGCGGAGGACCGTCTCCGCGAGGAAATTACGGCCCCGGCGGCGCAGCCGCGCGGCGAGAATCGGCGCCGTCCGCGGGTTCAGCAAGCCCCCGCCCGCCAGGACGAAGTAGAGGATGCGGTGGAGAAGGGTGTACTGGATCAGCAGGCGGGTGCGCCAACCGGGATGCCGGGCATGCAGGTAGACGGCGCTGCGGGCGCGCTCCTCCTCCTTCCGCTGCGCCTGCTCGAGGGTCTGCGTGTCGACGCCGCGCATGATGTGGAAGGCGACGGCTTCCCGGCGAAAGACCCGCGGCAGCCCGCGCCGCTGCAGGCGGAAGCCCATGTCGAAATCCTCCCAACCGTATGCCGGGAAGTTCTCGTCAAAGAGTCCGGCAGTCAGCAGTTCCTGCCGGGGGAGGGAGGCGTTGGCCGTCGTCAGGTAGGCCGGTGAAGTCGCCAGGGCCGGCGGCTTCTCCGGCAGGCGGCCGTCGGGGAGGTCCACCACCGGGCCGCGGCAGAGGACCGGGTGGAGGCTGCGGCGGTGCGCGTCCAGATGATGCGCCAGGAAGTCCGGCCGGACGAGGATGTCGCTGTCGATGAGGACGACGATCTCGCCGCGCGCCGTCCGGATGCCGCTGTTGCGGGCGGCGCTGCGGCCGCGGTTGGTTCCGTGCTGCAGCAGGTGGACGCGCGGATCTTCCGCCGACCGCCCGCGGACGAGCGCGGCGGTCTCGTCCGTGGAACCGTCGTCGACGACGATGACCTCGTACAGGTGGGGGTCGAGGGTCTGCTGTTCCAGCGCCTCCAGGGTGCGGCGCAGCGTCGCGGCCTGGTTGTACGCCGGGATGACGACACTCAGCGCCGGGGCAGGCATGTCATGTCCGGGCCGTCACCCCCGTCGGGACGTCCGCCAGATCCGTCCACTGCAGGCGGGCCAGCCGGGCGTAGACCTGATTGCGCCGCAGCAGGTCTTCGTGCGTCCCTTCTTCCACCACGCGCCCGTCGTCCAGCACGACGATCCGGTCGGCCTTGCGCACGGTGGAGAGACGGTGCGCGATGGTGATCGTCGTGCGCCCCTGCATCGCCCGCTCCAGCGCCTCCTGGAAGAGCGCCTCCGACTCACTGTCCAGGGCCGAGGTCGCCTCGTCCAGGATGAGGATGCGGGGGTTGAGCAGCAGCGCGCGGGCGATGGCCAGCCGCTGCCGCTGCCCGCCGGAGAGGGTCGCCCCCTCCTCGCCGAGCACCGTCTCGTACCCCTGGGGCAAGGCCATGATGAACTCGTGCGCGTTGGCGGCGCGGCCCGCGGCCTCCACCTCCTGCTGCGTGGCGTCGGCGCGCGCGTAGGCGATGTTCTCTCGCACCGTCCCGCGGAAGAGGACGGTTTCCTGCGGCACGATGCCGATCTGGCGGCGCAGCCAGCGCAGGCGCGCGCGGCGGATGTCGATACCGTCGATGAGCACCGTGCCCTCGGTCGGATCGTAGAAGCGCGGCAGGAGGTGCACCAGCGTCGTCTTCCCCGCGCCGCTGGCCCCCACGAGAGCGATGCGCTCCCCCGGCGGCACCTCCAGGCTGACGTCGCGCAGCACCGATTGCTGCGCGTTCGGTCCGCTGGTGTAACGGAAGGAGACGTGGCGGTAGGTCACCCGGCCGGCGACGTGCTCCAGTTCGACGCCGTCGGGCGCATCTTCGACGGCGGTGCCCTCGGCCAGCATCTGCCGGATCCGCCGGAAGGCGCCCAGGGCCTGGCGCATCTCCGCGTAATGCCGGGTCACCCGTCCCGCCGGATCGGCGGCCAGGGCCATGTATGCCAGGAAGGCCACCAGCCCGCCCACGGTCAGCGATCCGGCCGTGACCAGCCGCCCGCCCACCCAGATGACCACGACCACACCCATGGTGGCGAGCAGCGTGACGACCGGCTCCTGGCTCGCCAGCAGTTTGCTGATCCTAAGACTGGCCTGGGTGGCCTGCCGGTTCTCCTCGCGGAACCGCGCCAGCTGGCGCTCCTCCTGCGTGAACGCGCGAATGACCAGCGCGCCCGTGAAGGCTTCCTTAATCGTGGAGGCAAGGTCGGCGATGTGGCGCTGCGCCCGCCCCGCGACCTGCTGGATTTCTCTCCCCACGAGCCGGGCGATGATGAAGACAAGCGGGATGACCGCGCACACCACCAAGGCCAGCTTCCACTGCAGTCCGAAGAGGGCGATGACGATCCCCGTGAGCATCAATCCCGTGGCGATGAATTCCGCGGCGCCCATCAACAGGTGGGTCTGCAGCAACTGCGTGTCCAGGATCGTCCGGCTGATGGCGTCGCCGGTCTCCCAGGCGGCGAAGCGGTCCAGGGACCAGCGCTGGACACTGGCAAAGAGGTCCTGCCGGACGTCGGCCACCGTGCGGTGGGCCAGATAGTGGGTCAGGTAGACCTGCAGGTACATGAACAGGCTGCGCAGGGCGAAGAACGCCAGTACCACCAGCGCCGTCCGGTCCAACACGCCGATGGAGCGGGTCCGAATGATCTCATTGACGCTGGATCCCGCGTACCAGGGGACGACCAGTTGCACCAGGGTGAACAGGGCCACGGAGAGGAGGGCGCCCACCAGGTGCAGGCGGTACGGTCGGAGGTAGGAGAGGATCAGCGAAAGTTCCATCTATGCCTGTTCATTATAGGAAGGTCGGTATAGGAGAACAACGCTTCCATCTGTAATATCACCAGGATACCGCCTTGCGTACACTTTCCCTGCCGCTCGTCCTCGTGCTGCTGCTGGCGGTCCCGGCCGGACCGGGACACGCTGCGCCGGCGGGAGTGACTCCGGCGCCCACCGCGCGGGCCGCGCGGTCCGCGGCCCTTTCCACCACACAGCCTGTTCCCGGCGGCCCGATCACCATCGAGGCCGACGAAATCGCCTACGACGCCGCAACCAATGTCGTCACCGCGCGCGGCCGGGTCCGCGTCACCCACGCGCTGTTTCGCCTCTTTGCCGATACGATGACCTTCGACCTGCGGACGCAGGTGGTCACCGCGGAGGGGCGCGTCCGGCTGATCGATGCGCAGGGCCGCGAACTGCGGGGCACGCGGGTCGTCTACGCCATCTTGCGCGGGGAGGCGATCATCACCCGCGCGGAGACGATCGTCGACCGCGTCTACATCCGGGCGGAGCGGGTGCAGGGGAGCGCCGTGCGCCTCACCGTCGACGAGGCCACCCTCACCACCTGCGACCCCACGCGGCCCCTGTACCGCATCACCGCCCGCCGGGTAGAGATCATCCCCGGCGAGGAGTTGGTGGCCCACGACGCCTCGATCTGGTTCGGGTCGGTGCGGGTGCTGACCCTGCCCACCTACCGGATGTCGTTGCGCGATCCGCGGGGGCCGCGCCTGCCCGGCCTGGGCAGCAACCCCACCGACGGACTGTGGATCGACTACCGGTACCCCTACCGTCTCGGCAACGTGGCGGGCGAACTGTATGGCAAGTACGGTCAGATCTCCGGCTTCTTCTTGCTGAACACGCTGAGCTACGATCAGCCGGCCTGGCGCCTGACGCTGGACACGGGCCGCACCCAGCGCGAGGACCCCGACAACGTGGTGCACGCGCTCACCACAGCCGAGCTCGCCGGCACGGTCAAGCCGTGGCGGGTCCCGGGACTGCCGCTCTTTCTGTCGGGACGGGCGGCGGCCGGCTGGTTCGACGAGCTGGACTCGGCGGTGGTGACCACCCGCCTGGACGGCACCCTGACGCTGTCCACCGAGACCTTCTCCTTCGGTTCGAACCTGGAGGCCTCCGCATCCGCTTCCTACCGCTTCTCCGCCTACGGAACCGGCGAGCAGCGCACGATCTTCTCCGGCGCGCTCGCCCTGACCTACCGGTTCGACCAGGCGACGACCGTCACGGCGCGCTACGATCTGGCGTCGGTACAGGGATCCACCCCCTTCCTCTTCGATGTGGTGAACCCGACGAGTACCGTCACCCTCACCGTCGCCCATACCCGCCCGGACTTCCGGATGCAGGCGGGCGTCAGCCACGACTTCGCCGTGCCGGAGACGAAACTCTCCGGCGGCGTCGGGTTCCGCGTTTCCCCAACCGTCTTCTTCGACGTGGCGGCCGTCTACAACCTGACCACCCAGGCGTTCGAGGACCTGGACTACACGGTGACCTTTCAGTGTGACTGCCTCACCCTGGCGGTGCGCTACCGGCAGGTCCGGCAGGAGATCTCCCTCAATGTCATCCTGGGGGGGTCGGACCGCCTGACCTTCACGACGCCCCCGCCATGACCCGGCAGGGCCGCCCGGATCGTCTGGTCGAAGTCAGGAACGGGCGTCGAGCCGGGACACCCGAAGATGATCGTGCGGAGGATCCAATGAAGGCTGTGAACGCCGTCCCCGGACACATCTTTCGCGAGTACGACATCCGCGGCGTCGTCGGGCAGGACCTCACGCCGGAGATCGCCTACACCATCGCGCGGGCGTTTGCCGCGTACCTGCGGTCCGCCGGCGCACCGCCGCGGGTCGTCATCGGCCGGGACAACCGCCAGAGCTCCCCGCAGCTGGGAGACGCCGTCGTGGAGGGGCTTATCGCCAGCGGCGGCGATGTGGTCGACATCGGCACCGTGATCACGCCAGCGCTATATTACGCCCGGGTGCACCTGGGGATCGACGGCGGCGTGATGATCACGGCCAGCCACAACCCCCCCGAATACAACGGAATGAAGCTGGCGCACGGCCACGCCACGCTCTACGGCGAGGAGATCCAGGAAGTGCGCCGTCTGGCGGAAGGGGGTGACTTCTCCGCGGTCCGTGGGCGCGGGGAGGGCCGCGACATCGTCCCCGCGTACCGCCAGATGCTGCGGGAGAAGATCGTCCTGGGGCCGCGCCGGCTGCGGGTGGCCGTGGACTGCGGCAACGGCACGGCCAGCCTGGTGGCGCCCGACATCATCGAGGCCTGGGGGTGCGACGTCCTGCGGCAGCACTGCGACTCCGACCCCACCTTCCCGCACCACCAGCCCAACCCCGTGGCCCTGGAGAACGTCCGCGACCTGATTGACCTGGTGCGCCGCGAGCGCTGTGACCTGGGGATCGGCTTCGACGGCGACGGCGACCGCATCGGCGTCATCGACGACCAGGGGAACATGGTCTGGGGCGACACGCTGATGGCGCTCTTCTGGCGGGAGATCCTGCCGCGCCACCCCGGTGCGGCGGCGATCATCGAGGTGAAGTGCTCCCAGGCCCTGGTGGAGGAGGTGGAGCGGCTGGGCGGCCGGCCGCTCTTCCACCGCACCGGCCACTCCCTGATTAAGGCCAAGATGAAGGAGCTGGGGGCGGTCTTCACCGGGGAGATGTCGGGGCATATGTTCTTCGCGGACGAATATTATGGCTACGACGACGCCGTCTACGCTGCGGGGCGCTTGCTCCGCCTCCTCACGCACACGCCGGAGCCTCTGTCAGTGCTCCTGGCGTCGATTCCGCACTATCCGATCACGCCCGAGGTACATGTGGAGGCGCCGGACGCGGTGAAGTTCGACGTGGTGCGCCAGGTGGCCGAGCAGTTCCAGCGCCGGTTCCACGTCATCGACGTGGACGGCGCGCGCGTGCTCTTCCCCGACGGCTGGGGGCTGATTCGCGCCAGCAACACGCAGCCGGCGATCGTGCTGCGGGCGGAGGCGAAAGACGAGGCCGCGTTGGAGAGAATCAAGCGCGCGGTCGAGGAGGCGCTGGCGCGATTCCCCCAGATCTCGCGTCCGGTGTGGTAGGCGTCCGGCATCCCACTGTCCGGCCTGCAGGATGATGTCCGTGCCCGCCCTGGGCCTCTACTCCCTCTCCGTTGTCCTCGCGGAGACGGTTCTGCTGCCAACAGACTCCCTCGCCATCGCCATCTTGCCGCGCCAGGTCGGCAAGTGACGACCGGTGAGTCGGTTCCCGCTCCTGGACGCTGAGCCGGCGCGCGCCGCCCTGCGTACGGGCCCGCCGCGGGCGAGGAAGGTCGTCCGGGTGATTACCCGCCTGAACATCGGCGGGCCGGCGCAGCACGCCGTCCTGCTCACCGCCCACCTCGGCCGGCACGGGTGGACCTCTCGGTTGCTGGCCGGCCGCGCCGATCCCCACGAGGGCGACATGTCCGACCTCGCCGCGGCGCACGAGGTCCCGCTCGTGGTGGTGCCGACGCTGCGGAATGGAGCCGGCCCGCTGGCCGACATCGCAGCCTTCATCTGGCTCTACCGGTACTTTCGCCGCGAACGCCCCGACGTCGTCCACCTCCACCTGCTGAAGGCCCGCCTGTTGGGCGGGCTGGCCGCGCGCCTGGCCCGCGTGCCGCTGGTCGTGGAGACCTTTCACGGGGCGCTGTTTGCCGACTACTACCGGCCGTCGGTGAGCCGGTTCCTCGCGTGGCTCGAACGCGGCCTGGCCCGGCTGATGGACGGCGTCGTCGCGGTGAGCGACGCGGTGGCGGACGAACTCCGCCGGCTGCGCGTGACCCCCGACGAGAAGATCACGGTCATCCCGCTGGGCCTGAACCTGGAACCCTTCCTGGAGGCGGCCTTCGCGCCGGGCGTGCTGCGTCGGCAGTTGGGCGTCGGCGATGAGGTGCCGCTGATCGGCGTGGTCGGCCGGCTCGTGCCCATCAAGGGACTGCAGTATTTCGTCGAGGCCGCCGCGGAGATGGCCAGCCGGTTGGCGCAGGTGCGCTTCGTCATTGTGGGAGACGGCTCAGAGCGCCCGCGCTGGAGCGGCAGGTCTCGCGGGCGGCGCTCGGTGGGCAGGTTCACTTCGTGGGATGGCGAAGAGACCTCGAACGGGTGTATCCGGACCTCGACGTCGTCATGCTCACCTCGCTGAACGAGGGCACCCCGGTCTCTCTGATTGAAGCCATGGCCGCCGGGCGCGCCGTGGTGGCCACGCGTGTGGGCGGCGTCCCCGATGTCGTGCAGGACGGCCTCACCGGACTGCTCGTTTCCCCGCGCGACGCGCACGCCCTGGCTGAAGCCACCCTTTCGCTGCTGCAGGATCCGGAGACGCGACGCCGCATGGGTGAGGCGGCGCGGCGGGCGGTCTTCCCCCGCTTTGCCGCGGAACGCCTGGCCCGCGACATGGACGCCTATTACCGGACGTTGCTGGGGCGGCGCGGCATTGGCCCGGAGGTCAGCGCATGAGGGCGCTCGTCACCGGCGGCGCCGGCTTCATCGGGTCGCACCTCGCCGAGGTGCTGCTGGCGCGTGAATCCGAAGTCACGGTTCTGGACGACCTCTCCACCGGCCGCCGGGACAACATGCTCCACCTGCAGCACCATCCCGCCTTCCGCTTTGTGCAAGGGTCGATGCTGGACATCGAGCGGGTCGGTGAAGTCATGGCCCGCTGCGACGAGGTGTACCACCTGGGCGCCGCCGTCGGCGTGCGCTTAATCTTCGACCATCCCGTGCGCACCATCGAGACGAACGTCACAGGCACCGAGGTGATCCTGGAGGCGGCGCTGCGCCACGGGCCCAGGGTCTTCATCGCCTCCTCCTCCGAGGTCTACGGGAAGGACCTGCCGGGGTACGGCGCCTTCCGAGAGACCGACGACATCATCCTGGGGACCTCGATCCGTTGGTGCTATGCCAGTTCCAAGGCCCTGGGCGAGTACCTGGCCCGCGCTTACTTCCAGGAGAAGGGACTGCCCGTCGTCATCGGACGGTACTTCAACACCGTTGGCCCGCGGCAGACCGGCGCGTACGGCATGGTGGTCCCGCGCCTGGTGCACCAGGTCCTCACCGGCCGACCCCTGACCATCTACGGCGACGGCGAGCAACTGCGCACGTTCACCTGGGTGGGCGACGCGGTCCGCGCGACGATCCAGTTGATGGAGACCCCCGCGGCGGTAGGCGAAGTCTTCAACATCGGCAGCGCGGAGGCCATCACGATCAACGACCTGGCCCGGCGCATCCTCCGCCTGACCGGCAGCCACTCTTCCATCGTGCACGTGCCCTACGAGGAGGTCTTCGGCCCCGGGTTCGAGGACGCGCGGTCCCGGGTGCCGGATATCTCCCGCCTGCGCCAGACCATCGGCTACCGTCCCACCCTCACGCTCGATGAGATCCTGGAACGCGTCATCGCCTCCACCCGGCAGACCATGAGCGGGAGCGCCTATGCAGACCCAGAAGAGCGTCGCGGATAACCTGCGGAATAGAATCCTGGCGCGCGAGGCCGCGATCGGCGTCATCGGCCTGGGGTACGTGGGCCTGCCGCTGTGCGTGGAGTTCGCCCGCGAGGACTTCCCCGTGGTGGGGCTGGACCTCGATCCCGGGCGCGTGGCCAGTGTCAACCGGGGCGACTCCTACATCTCCGACGTCGCCGCCGCCGACCTGCGCCGACTGACCGCCGCCGGTGTGCCCTGCCGGATCATGCATCCCCTGCTGTCGTGACCGACCGGACCGGCGGGAACGTCATCGCGATCATCCCCGTGGCCGGCCTGGGCACGCGGCTGCGGCCGCACACGCTCACCCGGCCCAAGGTGCTGCTGCACGTCGCCGGCAAACCAATCCTGGCCCACATTCTGGATGAACTGACGGCCGTGGGCATCCACCGGGTCGTGCTGGTCGTGGGGTATCTCGGCGACCAGGTGCGGGAGTGGGTGGGCCAGCGCTACCCCGACCTGGAGGCCGCGTTCGTCGACCAGGGCGATCCCCTGGGCAACGGGCACGCCGTCTACGTTGCCCGCGAGCACTTCGGCGTGGGTCCGGTGCTGATTCTCTTCGGCGACACCATCGTCCGGGCGCACCTGCCGGACCTGCTCGCCCGGGCGGAGAGCGCGGCGGGAGTAAAGGTGGTGGACGATCCACGCCGATTCGGCGTCGCCGAACTGGACGCGCCGGGCTACGTCATTCGCCTGGTGGAGAAGCCGGAGGTGCCGCCGAGCAACCTGGCGGTGATCGGGTTGTACCTGATCCGCAACGCCCCGCTGCTGCGCGAGTCCCTGGAGCGGATGGTGCGGCAGAACCGGCAGCAGCGCGGGGAGTACTGGCTGGTGGACGCCCTGCAGTTGATGCTGGACGCCGGAGAGCGGATGCGTCCCTTTGCCATCACCCACTGGTACGACTGCGGCACGATCGAGGCGCTGTTGCGGGCGAACCGGGAACTGCTGACCCTGGACGACCCGCCGGCGCCGCTGCTGCCGGATGCCGTGCTCGTCCCGCCGGTGGCCGTCTCGCCGGAGGCCCAGGTGACCCGCTCGGTGGTCGGCCCCTACGTCTCGGTCGGCCCGGGAGCGCGCATCAGCGGGGCGGTGGTGCGCGACAGCATCGTGCATCCCGGCGCGACGATTGAAGAGGCCGTGGTGACCGGTACTGTGGTTGGGGAAGGAGCAAGAATTGGATCTGTTTCCTGATCGGTCCTGAGGGCATCATATGGATTCTGTCTTTTGGTTGATCCCCCTAATCTTCGCCATTGCTGCCTTAGTCTATGTTTCACGCTCCGGTCTGATCCGGCCACAACTGGGTCCCGGGCTTTCGGCCTTCAAGAAAATGGATTTCTTGCTCACGGAAGCCGAGCGGTCGTTTTACGAGGTCCTTCAACGGGCGGTGGGGGAGGAACTCATCGTCTTCCCAAAGGTTCGTCTGGCGGACCTCGTTTGGCTACCGAAAGGGACAGCTGGTCGACAAGCGCTCCTTAACCGTGTGCTTTCGAAACACGTGGATTTCGTCATTTGTGCCAGATCCTCCCTCACTCCGTCGTTGCAGTGGAACTGGATGACGCGAGCCACTCCCGAGAGAGCCGCCGCGAGCGGGATGAAGTGGTGAACGCAGTCCTCGACGCGGCTGGTCTGCCAATCCTGCGGCTCCCCACACGACGTGCCTACCCGCCGGCGGAGATTGCGGAGATGGTGCGGGCCAAGGTTGCCCACTGAACCGCTCCGTTTTCTTGACGGGCCCGCGGGTACCCCGTACAATGACGGTCGGTCTGTCAGCATCCCGACGAACGAAAGCGAGCACGCTCTCATGACGCCCACCGTCTCCACGACG
>LDXQ01000053.1 GCA_001443485.1 Candidatus Sysuimicrobiota bacterium CSP1-3 | reverse complement strand
TCCTGAGCGGGCGAAGCGCCGGCGTATCCTCGAACGGTGCAATTAACCCTGTGAGGTTCCTGATGTAGAGGGCGTAGAGACGCGCTCCCTCGGCCTCGCTCACACCCAGGGCTGCAGTGATGGCCGGCCGCAGCCTCGCGGGCGATCTCGTCCTGGCTGAGCCGCCCCGTCCACACCTCGTCGGCCCGGCAGTACCAAACCTGGTTGATGGCCGCCGCGAAGACCGCGGGATTGACCACTGATGAAAGGTCGGCAGCAGTACGGACCACGGCCTCGCGCACCGGCCCGTGCCACCGCACCAGGGTGTCGTCCAGGTCAAAGGCGATAACCTTCACGCCTGCGGGTCTGGCGCGGGACCGGCCTCCGCGATGACGGCGTCCGCCTCAATCTCCACCAGCATCTCCGGCGTGATCAGCCGGCTGACCTCAACCATCGTGGTAGCCGGTCGGACGGAGCCGAAGAATTCGGCGTGGGCTTTGGCGATCTGCGGCCAGTCGTCGATGTTCGTCAAGTAGATCCGCGTGCGCACAACATCACCAAGCGTCGACCCGGCGTTGCGCAGCGCCGCCTCAATGTTCCGCAGCGTCTGCACCGCCTGCGCGTAGGGGTCGCCCATACCGACGATTTTCCCCGTCGCATCGGTGGCGGTCGTCCCGGAGACGTGCACCGCAGACCCCACACGCACCGCCCGCGAGTAGCCGACGATTGGTTCCCAGGGTGCGCCGCTGCTGATGTTGCGCCGGTTCATCCCGTTACCGCCCTTCTTTGATGGGCACCGCGTCCAGGATCCGGATGGGATCGCCGACCCGGATCATCCCCTCATCAAGGATCTGCGCCCGCAGCCCGCCGCGGTGGATCAGCGCCTGCTTGACGCCCGGCTTGGCCAGCCGCTCGAGGTGGCCGCAGGGATCGCAGAGGCGCAGGCCGCGCAGCGTAACCTCCCCGACGGTGAAGTCCCGGTTGACCAGGTGATTGAGAGCGACCCCGCGGGTAGCGATATTGCGCCGGCTTTCGCCGGGCGCCAGAACGATGCCGTAGTCGCGCTCCAAGGCTTCAATCGCCTCCAGTTCGATCAGCGTCACGTCGCGGTCCGGGGCGGGCTTCTGCGAGTAGGTCCCGGTGGCGCTCCAATACCGATCACCCTCCAGGCCCCGGCCGGGGATGGCGCGGACGGCCTCTACCGCCTTCATCGAGACGGCGGCGACCGGCGCTATATGAATGGAAACAACAAATCCGTGCACCGCCGGCTCTCCTTTCCCTTCGCCCATGCTTAGGAGGCTTCTCCGCGGCGCCCGCCGACCCTACCGGCCGGCGCTGACGCTAGGACTACGGGCCGCCGGCGGTGGGCACACAAGAAATGGGGTTGCGGGATGCACCCCACCGATCAGGGCAAACCCGGAGCGATCCGGGGACGCAAAACCACAGGACCCTATGGGTCAGCTGGGTTGCCGGGGATGTGAGGCAACCCTTTTTCTTCGTCACCCCCGGGGAGGACGGCGGTGGCAACCAGTTCACTGGAAACGGGCGGCGGGAAGCCCGAGCCCCGGACGCGCGCCGAGGTTGTCTTTCTTCTTCTCGACGGCCTGCGCCGCACCCCGCCCTCCGGTCCATCCGAAGTCGTCCTCTGCGCCCTGGGCCTCACCCGCGAAGGCGCACCGCACCCTCTGGGCCTCCGGGTCGTGCCGCAGGAAGATGAGCGGACCTGGCGCGCGCTGCTGGGAGACCTCAAAGCCGACGGCGTCGGTTCCGATCTCCTGCTGATCTGTTCCGACGGGCACCCCGCCCTGATCAAGGCGATTCACGCCACCTACCCGGAGACGCCGGTGCAGATCAGCGTCGCCCACCGGCTGCTGGCGCTGGCCCGCAAGGTGGACGCGCGCTGGCGGGCCGCGTGTCTGGCGGAGGTCCGGAAGATCTTCACCGCGCCCGACCGCGCCGATGCCGTGGTACTCTTCCGCGAGTGGCACGCCCGCTGGCTGAAGCAGGGTGAATTCGCCGTCCGCAGCCTGGAGGCGGACCTGGCGTCCTGTCTCACGTTCTATCGCTTTCCGTCGGACCTCTGGCCCAAGATCCGTACGGTCAACCTGGTGGAGCGGGTCTTCCGCGACGCCCGGCGCATCGCCCAGCCGGCGGCGCCCCCGACTGAGGGGTGGGAGGAAGGCGGCGGGAGGGACGAGCCGCCGCGGGCCAACGGCGAGCCGGTCCTGTGGAACGGACAGACGGCGTCCGCGTTTGCCGACTGGGATGTGCCGCCCGGCCCCGAGCAGGAGGCACAGCCCGCCGCAGCCACTGCACCCGTCGAGACGACGACGCCACCCCCAGAGACGCCTCCGGAGCCTCTCGTGGATCGGCCGGAGCCGGTGGTGTTCTCGACGCCTGAACCGGCACGGGAACCAGAGGCGGTCGTGCTGCATGTCTCGCACCTGCGGGAGGCCGAGGCGGTGGTGCTGCACGTCCCGCCAGCCCCGGCCCCCGAGCGAGTCGATGTGGGGCCGAGGATGCTGGACCTCGCCAGCGACGAGGCCTTCGAGGAGTGGCTGCAGGTCTACCGTCGCCAGGCGGTGCGCATGAAAGTTGTGCTGGCGTTCACCTCCGCGGCAGGTCTGATTACCGGCTTCGTCCTCTCGCTCCGCTAGGCTCTACCCTTCCTGGAACGCGTTCCGCAGCACCTCCATGCGCGCCCGTCCCGCGCCCACCGTCAGACTGATGACGTCGAACCGACAGGGGACGCCCGCCAGTCCGTGCGCCGCCAGGAAGTAGCGGGCCAGGCGGAGCAGGCGGTGGCGTTTGTGCGGCCCCACCGCCTCCGCACCACTCCCCGCCCGCGATCCGCGGCGCGTCTTCACCTCGACGAAGACGACCACGCCGTCTTCCTCGGCCACCAGGTCTAGTTCACCAAGCGGGCAGCGGTAGTTGCGGGCCAGAATACGGCACCCCCGGCGGCGGAGGTAGTCTTCAGCCACCGCCTCGCCCCGCCGGCCGAGCCGCTGCCGTCGCTGAGTCATAGTGGAGAGATCGGCGGGCGGACCCGCGGTTACGGGACCTGCCACGGTTCAGTGCACCGGGGAAGGTCGCGGTGGAACGTCAGGCCAAGGCGGCGAAGAGTTCCTGCTGGAAGACGCGCATCGGCAGGAACGAGCGGCGGTGCACCGGGGAGAAGCCGTACCGCCGGATCGCGGCCAGGTGCGCCGGCGTGGCGTAGCCCTTGTGCAGGGCGAAGCCGAACTCCGGGTAGCGGACGTCGAGATCGCGCATCACCCGGTCGCGGGTCACCTTGGCGACGATGGAGGCGGCGGCGATCGAGGCGCACTGGGCGTCGCCGGCGACGATGGCCATCTGGGGGAGATCGAAGTCGGCGCGGTAGCGGCCGTCGATCAGCAGGAAGTCCGGCCGGGGGGCCAGCTGCGTGACGGCGCGGCGCCAGGCCAGCCGGGTCGCCTGCAGGATGTTCACGCGGTCGATCTCCGCCACGTCGGCCAGGCCGATCCCGATACGCGCACCGCTCGCCAGGATGGATTCGTAGAGCCGATCCCGCTCCTCCGGCAGCAGCGTCTTCGAGTCGTTCAACCCGGGGAGCACCGCCGCCCCCGGGAGAATGACCGCGGCCGCCACCACCGGTCCCGCCAGCGGACCGACTCCCGCTTCATCCACGCCGGCGATGCGGACGTACCCCTCGGCGCGGCGCGCGCGTTCCACCGCGACGAGACTCTCCAGTCGTTGCCGTTCGCGTCGCTGTCGCTCCCCGGCCCGCCGCATCTGCGCCACCAGCCGGCGCACCCCCGCCCGGCCGTCGGCCGCCAGGAATGCCAGCCACCCTTCGTCAGGTTCCCGCTCGCGCAGGAGCGCGGCAATCTGGCGAATCGTCAGCGTTGCCGTCCCGGCCAGAGGCGCGCCCTCTAGCGAACCAGCCCCACGCGCGGCAGCGGCCAGTAGACGAGGAGCGCCTTGCCGACGACGTTTTGCGCCGGGACGAAGCCGAAGAAGCGGCTGTCTTCGCTGTTGCACCGGTTATCCCCCAGGACGAAGTACTGCCCCTCGGGCACTTTCTTCGGTCCGTAGCTGCTGGTGCAGGCGCGGTCGCCCCCCGGCAGCGGCGTCGGGTAAAGTTCGCTCAAAGGTTTCCCGTTGATCAGGACCAGTCCCTCCCGCAGTTCCACGGTCTCCCCGGGGAGGGCGACCACCCGTTTCACAAAATCGCGCGAGGGACTGAGCGGAAAGTGGAAGACGGTGATGTCGCCCCGGCGGATCGTGCCGAGGCGGTAGGAGAACTTGCTCACCAGAATGCGATCGCCGATCTGCAGCGTCGGCTCCATGGAGCCGGACGGGATGTAGAAGGCCTGCACGACGAAGGTAATGATGATCAGGCTGAGGACGGCGGCGAAGACGCTGGCATCGAGCGTCTCCACGATGGAGCGCCGCCAGGTGGAGCGCAGGACGCCGACGCGGGACACGACGATGCGCACGACCAGCAGCCCGGCCGCGAGGATCAGGAGGAGGGTCGGGATGTTGACCGGCAGTCGGTCAAACCAGTCCAGCCGCATCGAGGCGATAAGCTCCGTCAGGTAACCGCCAAGAGGCTTGGCGTGAGTCAGCGCTGTTCCTTGATCCGGGCCGCCTTCCCCACCTTCCCCCGTAGGAAGTAGAGTTTGGCCCGCCGCGCCTTCCCCCGGCGGACGACGTCGATCCGCTCCACGCGGGGAGAGTGCAGCGGGAAGGCGCGCTCCACGCCGATGCCGTGGCTCACGCGGCGCACGGTGAAGGTCTCGCGGCGGCCGCCGCCTTTGCGGGCGATGACCACACCCTCGAAAGCCTGGATGCGCTCGCGCCCACCCTCCGTAACCTTGATATGCACGCGCACCGTGTCGCCCGGCGTGAAGGCCGGCACCTTGGCGCGCAGCCCCTCCCGGTCCACCATCGCGAGCTTGTCCATCAGCAATCACCCGTTTCCCGCACGTCACCGACGTGCCATTATAGCAACTCTTCCCGCTCGATTTCTTCGAGCAGCCGCCGGTCCTCGTCGCTGAGGGTCTCCCGTTTCAGCAGGTCGGGCCGGCGCCGCCGCGTCCGCCGCAGCTGCTCCTTGCGCCGCCAGCGCCGGATGGCCTCGTGGTGCCCCGACAGCAGGACCTCCGGCACCCGCATTCGCCGGAACTCCGGCGGGCGGGTGTAGTGCGGAAAGTCCAGCAGGCCGCCGCTGAAGGACTCCGCGGCCACGGACTGCTCGTCGCCCACGACCCCGGGGACCAGCCGGGCCACGCCGTCGACGATCACCATCGCCGGCAGTTCTCCCCCGGAGAGCACGTAGTCGCCGACGGAGATCTCCTCTACGCCCAATCCCTCCGCCACCCGCTCGTCGATCCCCTCATAGTGGCCACAAAGGATCAGCAGGTGGGGCGCTCGGCTGAACTCCCGCAGCACCGCCTGCGTCAGCGGCCGGCCCTGCGGGGACGGCAGCAGGAGGCGCGGCTCACCTTGCGTCTCCTGCCGGATGGCCTCGACCGCGGCGAAGAACGGCTCCGGCTTCATCACCATCCCCGGGCCGCCTCCGTAGGGCGTGTCGTCCACCTGGCGGTGCCGGTCGGCGGTGTAGTCGCGCAGGTCGTGCACGTGCACCTCCAGCACGCCCCGCTCCCGCGCCCGCCCGACGATGCTCACTTCGAGCGGGGTGAAGGCCTCCGGAAAGATCGTGATGATGTCGATCCGCATCGCACTCCGCGGGAACTGCTTACCGCAGCCCGGCAGGGAGGGCCACGACCACTTCGCCCCGCTGCGGGTCCACCGCGCGCACCACCTCTCGCGTCGCCGGGACCAGTACCTCGCCGCCCTCGCCTTCCACGCGGTAGACGTCGTGCGCCGGGGTGCGCAGGACCTCGGTCACCGTGCCCAGCGCTTCGCCGGACTCGGTGCGCACGCGCAGCCCCACCACCTCGGCCACGTAGTAGGTCCCCTCCGGCAGCGGTATCCGCTCCTCCCACGGCACGGCGACGGCCGCACCCTGGAGGGCGCGGGCCGCCTCCAGGTCGTCGACCCCGGCCAGCTTCAAGAGGATCAGGTCACCCTGAGGCCGCACGGACTCCACCGCCGCCTCCCGCGCCGCGCCGACCTGCCGATCCGGCACCAGCAGCACGCGGCGCAACTGCCCGAACCGCTCCGGAAAGTCCGTCTCCAAGCGCACCTTCACTTCGCCGCGCAGGCCGTGCGGGCGCGTGATCCGGCCGATGATTAGGGGCTTGGCCTGCACCGCACCCGCGCGGAACGGCACGCCCGCGTCACTCCTCCCGTACCTCGATGATGATGCCGTCTTTGACGACGAGCTCGGTTCGCCCCAACTTCTGAAAGAGGTTGTCGCCGATATTCACCTCGGTGAAGCTCTCCACCGTCCCCTGGGGGAACTCCGAGTTCAACTCCAGCGCCTCCACTTCGCGCAGCCGGGCCTGCAGTTCGGCCCGCGTAGCCTCCTGCCGCGCCCGCTCCAGTTCCAGCTGCTGGCGGATGGCGCGGGCCTGCGGCGTGATCTGCCGCTCTAGCTCGGTGCGGCGGATCTGCGTGTCGATCTGGGTAACCAGTTCGTCCACGCGGGCGATCGCCGTCTGCAGCTCCTGCGTGTAGAGGCGCTTGAAACTCTCCGTGACGATCGCCTTGATGACGACCGGCCGTGCAATCGTAATGGCCATGCCTACCTCTCCTCTGGCGTGATCTCGCGCCGGCTTAGCGGGCGCTCTCTTCCGTCAAGGTCACCGCGCGATCTCCACGGTAACCCGCCGCCCCGTGCGCAGCGAGGCCGCCTTGACCACGGTGCGCAGCGCGCGGGCGATGCGCCCCTGCCGGCCGATGACTTTGCCCATGTCCTCGGGCGCCACCCGCAGTTCCAGGCGCAGGCCGCGCTCGTCCTCCACCTCGCGCACCTCCACCGCCTCGGGATGGTCGACTAGTTCCCGGGCGATGAACTCGACGAGGGCCTTCACATCTGCGCGGGGGCCTTCTTCTGCTCCGCCCACTTCTGCAACACCCCGCTTCGCTGCAGCAGCACCCGCGCGGCGTCAGAGGGACGCGCGCCCTTGCGCAGCCACCCCAGCGCCTTGGCCTCATCCACCTTAATGGTGGATGGGTCGGTGGTCGGGTTATAGAACCCGATCGCCTCGATGTACTTACCGCTCCGCGGCGCGCGCGAGTCCGCTACCACCAATCGGTAGAATGGCTTGTGCTTGCCGCCGAGACGCATCAACCGGATCTTTACGGCCATTTCAACCCTCCCTTCGGAAATCGCTGTGCGCGCTTCCCCATGCCTTCAACCTGTTTGACCAGCTGCTTGGCTTCGTCGAACTGCTTGAGCAGGCGGTTGACGTCCTGCACGGTCACGCCCGCGCCCGTGGCGATCCGGCGGCGCCGGCTGGCGTTGATGACCGCCGGGTTGCGCCGTTCCTCCGGCGTCATGGAGTTGATCATCGCCTCCACGCGGACCAGCTGGCGCTCGTCAATCTGCGCCGTGCCGCGCAGCCGGCCGAGGCCGGGAATCAGGTCCATCAACTGATCCAGCGGCCCCATGTTGCGCACCTGGCGCAGCTGCTCCACGAAATCCGAGAGCGTCCACTCGCCGCGCCGCAGCTTGCGCTCCAGAGTCTCCGCCGCCTCGGCGGTCATCGTCTCCTGAGCCTTCTCGATCAGGGTGAGGACGTCGCCCATGCCCAGGATCCGCGCCGCCATCCGGTCCGGGTAGAACGGCTCGAGCGCGTCCACCCGCTCGCCCACACCGGCGAAGAGAATGGGCCGCTGCGTGGTGGCCACCACCGAGAGAGCCGCGCCGCCACGAGCGTCGCCGTCCAGTTTGGTCAGGATCAGCCCGTCCACCCCCACCTTCGCGGTGAACTGCTCCGCCATGGTGACGGCGTCTTGCCCGGTCATGGCGTCCAGCGTCAGCAGCACCTCGCTGGGCAGCACCGCGGCGCGCATCTGCGCCAGTTCCGCCATCAACTCCTCATCCAGGTGCAGCCGGCCGGCGGAGTCGATGATCACGACATCGTGTCCGGCGCGGGCCGCCTCCTCCAGCGCGGCGCGGGCCACGGCGACGGGGTCGGTCGCACCCGGCTGCGTGAAGGTCGGCACCCCGGCCTGCTTCCCCCCGACCTCCAATTGGGCCACCGCCGCCGGGCGCCGCAGGTCGGTCGCCACAAGCAGCGGGTGTCGGCCGCGGCGTTTCAGGTGGTAGGCGAGTTTGGCCGCGCTGGTCGTCTTCCCGGTGCCGTGCAGACCGACGAGCATGAACACCGTCGGCGGTCTGGGCGCGAAGCGCAACTCGCGGTGCGTGCCGCCGAGGAGGCGCGTCAGTTCGTCGTGCACGATCTTGATGACCTGCTGCGCCGGGGAGAGGCTCTTCCAGATCTCCTGGCCGGCCGCCGCCTCGCGCACCCGGGCGACGAAATCCCGCGCCACGGCGAAGTGGACGTCGGCCTCCAGCAGCGCCATGCGCACCTCACGCAGCACCGCGTCCACGTCCTCGGGCTGGAGGTAGCCGCGGCCGCTCAGCCGGCGGAAGATCTCGCCGAGGCGGGCCTGGAGGTTTTCAAACACCCGCCGGCTCCCTGGTCGCGGCGTACACGCGGAAGCCGCCGCCCTTCGCCAGTTCCGTCACGTTGCCGAAGAGTGATGCGACGTGACGCGCCAGCGTGCGTGCCCCCTGGCCGGTGCGGGCGACGAAAAGGACGCGGCCACCCGGCCGCAGGACGTCGCGCGCGCCGGTGAAGAGGCGCAGCACCGTCGCCCGGCCGGCGCGGATCGGCGGATTGGTCAGGATCAGGTCGAACACGATTCCCCCCACGGGCTCCACTCCGTCTCCCGCGTGCACCGTGACGTTCGTGATTCCGTTGCGGACGGCGTTCTCTCGCGCCAGGTCCGCGGCCCGCGCGTTCACGTCCACCAGGTGGGCGTGCCCGTGCGGCGCCAGCGCCGCCGCGTACAGGCCGATGATCCCGTAGCCGCATCCCAGGTCGAGGATCACGTCACCCTCACCCACCGACATTGTCTCAATCAGCAACCGAGTGCCGCGGTCGACACCCCGGGTGGCAAAGACCGCGCGGTCGGTCAAGCAGCGGAAGGTCCGGCCCCGCAGGGTCACGGTGACCTCGCGCACCCGGTGGCCGGCCTGCGGCACCGAACTGAAGTAGTGCACGCTCACGCGGTCTCTCCGGAGGTCCGCTGCCGCACCAGACCCAGGTGCCGCTCGAAGCGCGTCAATTCCACCATGGAGCGGTGCAGGCTGTCGTAGACGGCCTGCCGGGTGATCTGCAACCGCTCGGCGATTTCCCCCAAGGAGAGGTCGTCGTGGTAGTACAGGCGCATCAGGCCCTGCTGTCTGGTGGTGAGCAGCCCCCCGTAGATGTCGAACAGGTGAATGATGTGGAGGCGGTTCCCCAGCCTGTCGTCCACCGCGAGCCACCTGTAAGGTTGATGACCTTTACAGTCTACGGCAGCGGCGGGCGGGGGTCAATCCAGGAGGAGCTCCAGTTCGATCTCGTCGCGGATGGGAATGCCGTGGGCGCCGGTGCGGGAGATCTCCGGCTTGAGCCGCCGGGCGGCTGCCACCGCGTTGCGGTGAACGGCGGCGAGGACGAACCCTCGCTTCTGGTAGAAGCGGAGGGCTTCCAGATTGTCGTTGGTGGTAACCAGCCAGAGGCGCCGGCAGCCGGCCGCGCGGGCCGCCTCTCTCACGGCTTCAATCAAGGCGGTCCCAACGCCCATCCCCGGTCTGGTGCTGTCCAGGGTGATAATCTCGCAGGCGTCGCCGGCGAGCTGGTAGGTTAGGAGTCCGACGGGCTTACCGGCCTGCTCCGCGACGAACCCCGGGAGTTCGTGCGGGCGGTAGATCACGCCGTGGACCGCCACCACCTCCGCGCTCCAACGCTCGGTGATGAACCGGCGGATCCAGTCGCGATCCTCTGCACGGACCGGTCGGACCATGAAGGACACCACCAGGGCTCAGAATACGTACGGGATGAACATCTTCGTCGACTTCCTGTATTCTGCGTAGGCGGTGCCGAACTTCTGCGAGAGTTCGACCTCTTCTGCCCTAGCCGTCGCGATCAGCGAGGCGGTCGCGGCAGCGGCGAGGACGGTGCCCGGCAGCGACGGCTGCTTGAGAAAAGCGCCCCAGGCCAGCAGCAGGAGCGACGCATAAAGAGGATGCCGGATGTATCGGTAGGCCCCGATCGTCACCAGCACGGTGGTTTTGTCGATCCGCCCCTGCGGCTGGCCGACCACGGCGAGCAGCATGAACCCGTGCACGGCCAGTCCCAGCGAGCCCAGCAGCAGCACCCATGAAACGATGTGCAGGGACGCAAACGGATCGGTAAACCACGACCGGAGATTCATGCCGACCGTGGCCAAGACGAAGATGAAGGCGGCCGCCCGGAAGAGATTCCTGTGCCCGCTATTGCGGGAGGAGAGCATCGACGAAGGCCTCGGGGTCGAACGGCGTAAGGTCGTCCAGCCGCTCCCCCGTCCCCAGAAATTTCACCGGGAGCTTCAAGTCGCGGGCGATGGCCAGGACAATGCCGCCCTTGGCCGTGCCGTCCAGTTTGGTGAGCACGATACCAGTGACATCGACGGCCTCGTGAAACAGCCGGGCCTGGCTGATGGCGTTCTGGCCGGTGGCGGCGTCCAGCACGAGCAGCCGCTCCACCGTCGGCGGGGCATCGCGCGCGATGATCCGGTTGAGCTTGCGCAATTCCTCCATCAGGTTGACCTTCGTGTGCAGGCGCCCCGCGGTATCGACGATCAGGACGTCCATCCCGCGCGCCCGCATCGCCTGCAGACCGTCGAAGACCACGGCGCCCGGGTCGCCGCCCGGCTGGTGCCGCACCATCTCTACCCCGACCCGCTGCGCCCAGATCGCCAGTTGATCGATCGCCGCGGCGCGGAAGGTATCGGCCGCGGCAAGCAGCACCTTGCGGCCTTCACCGCGCAGCCGGTACGCCAGTTTGGCGATCGTCGTCGTCTTCCCGCTGCCGTTGACGCCGAGGGCCAGAACGACCGCCGGCGGAGGCTCCACCTGAAACGGCACCGCCGGCCCGGTCAGATCCAGCAGGATGCGGCGCAGCGCCGCCTGCACGTCTGCCGTCGTGCGTAGGCCCCGCGCCGCGCGCAGGCGGGAGGTAACCTCCATCGCCGTGGCGGCGCCCATGTCCGCGAGGATGAGCGCTTCTTCGAGTTCGGCCAGATAAGTGTCGTCGATGGCCCGGCCGGCCAAGGCCTCCAGGCGGATGGCGAGCTGGTCTCGCGTCCGCGTGAGGCTCTCGCGCAGACGCTGAAACCAGGGGCGCCCTTCGGCGGTCATGGTCGCAAGGGAGGGGACCTATCGCCCGGACTTGACCGGCTCCGCCCGCGCTGGCTCGGCGCGGGGTTCGCGTTCGCCCAGGCGCACCGACAGGGTCGAGGAGACACCGGGCTCCTGCATCGTCACGCCGTAGAGGATGTCCGCGGCCTCCATCGTCCCCTTGTTGTGGGTGACGATGATGATCTGTGTGGACTCCGCCAGTTCTCGCAGCAATGTCGTGAAGCGCCGCGTGTTGGCGTCGTCGAGGGCCGCCTCCACCTCGTCGAAAACGCAGAACGGGCTGGGGTGGACCCGCAGCATGGAGAAGAGCAGCGCCAGTGCCACCAGGACGCGCTCTCCACCGGAAAGGGCGGCCAGCGACCGCGGCGGTTTGCCGGGCAGCCGGACGACCACCTCCAGGCCGGGATCCGCCTCGGGCTTCCCCTCCTCGGGCGTCTCCTGCATGAGCTCCAGGTGCGCGGAGCCGCCTTCGAAGAGGCGGACGAAGAGCCGCCCGAACTCCTCGTTGACCGCGGCGAAGGTCTCGCGGAAGCGCACGCGGAGGATGCTGTCGAGCCGCTCCAGTAGTTCGTTCAGTGCGGAGCGCGCCGCCTCGATGTCTTCCACCTGGCGCGCGATCCGGTCGATCCGCGCGGCCAGTTCGTCCTGCTCGTGGATCGCCCGCAGGTTCACGGGGCCGAGCGCGGCGACGAGTCCGCGCAGCGCCTCCAGCCGGCCCCGCGCCTCATCGCGCGGCAGAGGCAGAGGGATGGATTCCGCCTGCTCCCACGATAGCCCGGCCTCCGCCAGCCGCCGCTCCCCCGCGCCCCACTCCGTCTCCGCCTGCGTCGCCCGCAATTCCGTCCGGTGCAGCGCGACCTCCGCCGCGCGGGCCTCTTCCTCGGCACGGGACGCCGCCTCCTGCGCGGCCGCCGCAGCTTCGTCACGCGCCGCCCGTTCCTGCTCCAGCGCGGCGAGTTGCTCCTGCAGATCCGACTGCTCGCGGGTGATGCGCGTGTGCTCTTCACGGGCCGCCGCCAGCTCGCGCTCCAGGCGAGCCGCCTCCGCGGCCAGCGCAGCCTCCTCTTTCACCAATTGTGCGCGCCGCGCCGCCAGCCCGTTGCGCGCCGCCGCGAAGTCCTTCTCCCGCGCGGCGTGCGCCTGCCGCCGCGCGTCTAGCTCGGCCAGCCGGATGCGAACCTCCTCACCCTGCCGACGGCGCTCCGCAAGAGCAGCGCCGCCCGACTCCCAGGCCCGGCGCTGCTCGGTGATGCGCACATCCGTCTCGCGGACGGCGGCGTCCAATCGTTCCCCGTCGGCGGCGAGATGCCGACTGCGCGTCTCGACTTCGTTCAGCGATCCGGCGAGCGCCGTGGCCTCAGTCTTGACCTCGTCGATCTCCACGGGGAGGCGCGCCCGCTCGCGCGTTACGGACGCCAGCGCGGCTTCCGCCTCCGTGAGCGCGTGGTCCAGCTGCGTCCGCTTCTGTTCCAGCCTCGCGGCCTCCGCGCGCGCGGCCGACAGTTCCCGCTCCAGTCCCTCCTGGCGTTCACACAGTTGCGCACGGGCAGCCATCGCGGTCTGCAGGTCGCGCCGGTTCCCGTCGAGATCGTCCCGCCGGGCAAGGAGGGACCCATGGCCGTTCCCGTTGCCGCGCACGGAGATCACGCCGTCGGGGGAGACGAGTTCGCCCTGCAGCGTCACCGCCCGCCCGCGGTGCCCCGCCGCCAGCAAGCGCAGCGCGACGTCCAGATCCTCCACCACGACGACGTCACTCAACAGCACCTCCACCGCCTCCCGCGCCTGGGCGCGCGCGCTGACAAACCGCGAGGCGCTGCCGAGCACCCCGTTGGCTTTGGGCAGGGGGCCGTTGGGATGCCGACTGGCGACGCGGTTCAGCGGCAGGAACGAGACCGGGCCGCGGCCGTCCGCCCGCACGTAGGCCAGGGCGTCGCGCAGGACCTCCGTCCCGGTGGTCAGCAGGCAGAAGAGCCGGCGACCCAGCGCCGCTTCCACTGCGGGGCGGAAGCGCGGCTCCACCTCAATGTGATCGACGAGTGCACCGAGGATGCTGCCGAACCGCCCCGGGTCGGCCTGCTTGGCCAGCAAGAGCGTCCGCGCCCCTTCCTCGTAGCCGAGTAGCTGCGCCCCGGCCTCTTCGAGCGCCTGCAGCCGCGATTCCAGGCGGTGACGCTGCTCGTCCGCGGCGCGCACCTCGTCGCCCGCCGAATCCCGCTCCGCTTCCAGCCGGCGCAGCCTCTCGGTCAGCGCCTCCTGGCGCTGCCGCTGCCGGTCCAGGGCGGCCTGGGCTTCCACCACCCGCTCGCGCAGGCGCGCCTCCTCCGCCGCGGCCGCCGCCAGCTGCTCCTCCAACCGGTGCCGGCGATGGACCAGCGCTGTCTGCTGACGCTCCAGCAACTGGCGCCGCGCCTCCAGCGCCGCCATCTGGCCGCTGACGTCCTGACGTTCGGTCAGCAGGTCGGCCCGCCGGGCCTCGAGCGCCTCCAGTTCTGCCTTCTGCGACTGGGACGACTCCTCGTCCTCGCGTAGTACGCCCAGGTGCACGTCCAGTTCTTGCCGCAGCGCGCGGGTGTCCCGCTCCAGACCCTCCCGTTCTGCCTGCAGACCGGTCAGGTCCGCGTCGATTCGCTCCAGTTCGGCGGTGAGGCGCGCAACCTCCGTGCCCAGCCGCTCCTCCTCGCGGTGCTGCCCCGCGAGATGGCTCTCCGCCCGCTCCACGGCGCTCTCCGCGGCCGCCTGCGTGCGCACCATCTCCAGCAGCCGGCGCTGCCGCGCCTCCCACTCCCGGCTCAATTCCTCGCGGGTGTGCTGGTGCGCGGCAGCCTGCCGCCGCGCCTCCTCCACCCGCTGCTGCAGTTCGGCGAGGCGCACCCTGGCGCTCTCCATCTGCGCGGCGTACCGCTGCAGCCCCTGGCGCAGCCGGCGCGCCTCGTCGGCAATCAGCGCCGTCTCGATCGCGTGGATCTCCTCCGTGTGGGCGCGGTGCTGCCGCGCGGCTTCGGCCTGCTCGGCCAGACGCGCGTGCTGCGCCTGGAGTTCGGCCAGGAGATCCCCGATCCGCTGCAGGTGCGCGGCGGTGTGCTCCAGGCGGCGCAGGCTCTCCTGGCGGCGGCGCTTGTAGCGGGCCAGTCCGGCGGCCTCCTCCAGGAGGAGGCGCCGCTCCTGCGGGGAGGCGTTGAGGACCGCATCCACCTCTCCCTGGCCGATCAGCGCGTAGGTGCGTCCGCCCAGGCCTGTGCCGAGGAAGAGCATCTGAATGTCGCGCAGCCGGCAGGGCACGCCGTTGAGGAAGAACTCCCCCTCCCCACCGCGGGTGGCCCGGCGCGAGACCGAAATCTCGGAGAACTCCAGCGGGAACTGCCCTTCGGCGTTGTCCAGGATCAGCATGACCTGCGCCAGCCCGTGGGCGCGGCGCTTGGCGCTCCCGGCGAAGATGAAGTCCTCCATCCGGGTGCCGCGCAGCGCGTGCGCGCTCTGCTCCCCCAGCACCCAGCGGATGGCTTCACAGAGGTTGCTCTTGCCGCTGCCGTTGGGACCGACGATGGCGGTGACGCCGGGATGGAACTCTAACTCGGTGCGGTCGGCGAAGGTCTTAAAGCCGGCCAGCTCCAGCCGCTTCAGGTACACTGCGTTCCCTCCTCCGATGCCCTCCCGCAGCCGCGGCGGCGATGCGGCGAGAGGTCCCCAGGTGCGACTCAGGTCCGTTGGGGCGTTGCGTCTGCCTGTTCGAGTACCGACTGGTACAGCGCGGCCAGCCGCCGGGCGAGCGTGGGGACGGCGTACCCGGCAGCAATTTCGCGGGCGCGGCGGCTCATCACGGCCCGGCGCGCGGGCTCGGCCAGCAGCCGCCGCACGGCCGCCGCCAGCGCCTCCGGAGCCGGCTCGACGAGCGCACCAGCCTCGCCGTCGCGCACGACCTCAGCGGCGCCCGCCCGCGCCACCGCAACCACCGGCAACCCCGCCGCCATCGCCTCGACCAGGACGACCCCCTGCGTCTCCGTCTGCGAGGCGAAGACGAAAAGGTCGCTTCCGGCCATCGCCGCCAGCGCGGCGTCGTGGGGCAGAGCGCCGGCGAAGCGGACCCGCCCGGTGATCCCCAGGTCGCCAGCCAGGCGCTGGAGCTCCCCGGCGGAGGGCCCGTCCCCAACAATGAGCAGATACGCCTCGACGGCCGCCACCACCTGCTGGAACGCCCGCAGCACCAGGTCGACGCTCTTCTCCGGGGCGAGGCGGCTGACCGAGACCAGCAGGGGCGCCTCGGGGGGGATATCGTAGCGGGCCCGCACCGCCCGCCCGTCGAGCCGGGCAAACTGCTCGGGATCGACCCCGCCGCTCGGCAGGACCTCGATCCGCGCGGTCACCCCCTGCGCGCGCAGCCGCGCGCGGATCACCGCCGAAGGGGCAATCACCAGATCGCAGCGGTTGGCGAAGGCCCGCACCCAGCGCCGGGCGATCGGCCGCGTCACCGCCGCGGGCACCCAGGGCACGTAGTGGACGTACTCGTCATAGAGGGTGTGATGCGTAAAGGCCAGCGGGCGGCGGAAGTGGCGCGCCAGCACCAGGCCGAGACGCCCGGTGAGGAACGGGCCGTGGGTATGGACGACGTCGACCCGTGCCAGGAGGGGATCGCTGAGCAGCCGCGCCGACAGCGGCACAACCATCTTGAACTCCGGCATCCCCGGCGCGGAGATTGAAGGTAGGCGGATGACGTCGGGATCGTCGTCGCGGTATCCGGGGTAGTGCGGCGCCACGACGACGACGTGATGACCGTCCGCCCGCAGGGCCCGCGTAAACGCCGCGACCGAAGTCACCACCCCGCTGATGAAGGGCAGGTAGGACTCGGACAGCATGGCGACCCTGAGCGGCTTCATACCCGGCGTGCGCTGGAACGGTGGGTGGCCCTGCGCCGTCTTGCGGGGCGACGGAGTGGCCGGGGACGGCCGCTGCGCCGGGCGCCCGCCCGCGTGTTTTCCACGAATGCCAGGAGTTCGGAGAGGTGGAAGCGGCGCTGGCCGCCGGGGCTGCGGAAGGAGGGCAGCCGGTCGGAGTCCGTATAGCGGCGCAGCGTGCTCTTGCTGATGTTCAGCAGCAGGGCCGCCTCGTGCAGGGTGACCTCGGGATCGAGCAGACGGTGCAGGACCTGTTGCCGGCTGCGCTCCAGGCGGGGCCGGCCCGGCGAGCGCGGCGGGGCGGGGCGTGTCTTCTCCGGCGAAGTGCGGCGGTCCGCGCTCCCTTCCGGTACCCGGAGCCGCGCCCGCGCCAGCGCGGGCGCATCCGTTCGGCGCGCCGGTGCGTCTGGGTCCGCA
>LDXQ01000052.1 GCA_001443485.1 Candidatus Sysuimicrobiota bacterium CSP1-3 | reverse complement strand
CAGTAGCCGATCTCAAAAGTGCGCAGCGTCCAGTTCATGCGGTGCAGGCCGCTGCCGCCGAGGAACCCACCGTCACGCCGGAAGATGCCTACGGCCAGGTCTTCTCGCAGCAGCCAGCGGGCCCGCGCCCGGGCCACGTAGGCCCGCGCAACATCGAGGGAGTGGTAGTCGTGCACCCAGGGCATCCAAGGTGCCAAATGCTCACGCGACTCCTGGATCGCCTCCCACAAGGCGGCCGCATCCTCCGGCCGGTAGGGCCGCAGCAGCACGCGGAAGCCGATCACCTCTTCGGGAATGTCGATCAGGATAGGTGAGGTCATGTGCCACATTATCGTGAATGGTCTTGCGGACGTCTAGCGGGGGTTGGTAGACTTATCCTCTGGGTGCCCACAGGCACTGTGGAGGGCGAGCGTGTACGCTGTCGTGGAGACAGGTGGGAAGCAGGTCCGGGTGAAGGAGGGCGACACCGTTCGGGTGGAGCGGCTGGTGGCCGCTCCGGGCGACGAGGTGACGCTCGACCGGATCCTGTTAATCGGCAACGGGAAGACCGAGATCGGCGCGCCGGTGGTGGCCGGGGCGATGGTGCGGGCGCGGGTGCTCCGTCAGGGGCGGGGGCGCAAAATCCGGGTGATGAAGTACAAGCCAAAGGCCCACTACCGCCGCCGCACGGGACACCGGCAGGCCTTCACCGAACTGCGTATCGAAAAGATCGAGGTCGGCGGGCCAGCCGCCTCAGGCGAGACGGGTAGTGGCGAGAAGGCCGCGCGCGCGGCGCGTCCGCGCCGGCGGAAGGCCACGGCAGAGGGAGCGGGAGGGGCGTAGATGGCACACAAGAAGGGTGGCGGATCGTCCCGCAACGGACGGGACAGTCAGAGCCAGCGGCTGGGCGTCAAGGTCTTTGCCGGGCAGCGCGTCACCGCCGGGTCGGTGATCATCCGGCAGCGGGGGACGAGGGTGGTGCCGGGCCGGAACGTCGGCATCGGCCGGGACTTCACGCTCTTCGCCCTGATCGACGGCATCGTGGCGTACGAGCGCCGCGGCCGCGACGGGCGGCAGGTGAGCGTGGACCCGATCCACTAGCGGGATCGGTCGAATCGCAGTCCGAGCCCGGGTCCCCAGGACTCGGGCTTCGTCGTTCAGAGGAGTTCCGTGTTCATCGATAAGGCGCGCATCCACATCAAAGCCGGAGACGGGGGGAACGGCGTCGTCTCCTTCCGCCGGGAGAAGTTCGTCCCCAAGGGCGGTCCCGACGGCGGGGACGGCGGGCGGGGCGGCGACGTCATCTTCGTCGCCGACCCTGGGCTGAGCACGCTCCTGGACTTCCAGTACCGGCAGCACGTCAAAGCCGGACGGGGCCGGCACGGGGAGGGGAGCGACCGGCACGGCCGCAACGGCGAGGACGTCGTCGTGACGGTGCCCATCGGCACGGTGCTTCGGGACGCCGAAACGAAGCAGGTGATCGCCGATCTCACGGAAGCAGGCCGGCCCGTCGTGGTGGCCCGCGGCGGCAACGGCGGGCGGGGCAACGCGCACTTTGCCACGCCCACGCACCGGGCGCCCCGGCACGCCGAGCCCGGCCAGCCCGGAGAGGAGCGCTGGGTGGCACTGGAACTCCGCCTCATCGCCGATGTGGGGCTCGTCGGTGTGCCCAACGTGGGGAAGTCCACGCTGCTCTCCCGCGTCTCCGCGGCGAAGCCCAAGATCGCCGACTATCCCTTCACGACGACGCAGCCGGCCCTGGGCGTCGTCCGCGTCCCCGACGGCCGCAGTTTCGTCCTGGCGGAGATCCCCGGGCTGATCGAAGGGGCCCACCTGGGCGCGGGGTTGGGGCATGACTTCCTGCGCCACATCTCCCGCACGCGCGTGATCATCCACGTCCTCGACCTGGCTTCCGAGCGCGACCCGCTGGCCGACTTTGACGCCATCAACGAGGAACTGCGCCTCTACGATGCCATCCTGCTGGAGCGCCCCATGCTCGTGGCGCTGAACAAGATCGATGTGCCGGAGGCCCGCGCCCGCGCCACTGAGGTCGCGGCGCGGCTGGAGGCCCGCGGCGTGCGCGCCTGGCCCATCTCCGCCGTGACGGGCGAGGGCCTTCCCGACCTGCTGCGCGCGGCCGCAGACCTGCTGGACCGAGAGAGGACAGCCTCGCCGGCGGGGCGAACCACGACCTGATGGCTCCTCGCCGCCGCCTGGGCATCATGGGCGGAACGTTTGACCCGATTCACTACGGGCACCTCGTCACCGCCGAAGAGGCCCGGGTGCAGTTCGGCCTGGAACAGGTGATCTTCGTCCCCAACCGCCACCCGCCGCACAAGGACCCGCGCGAGGTCACCGATCCCGAGCACCGCTACCTGATGACATTCCTGGCCACGGCGACGAACCCGCACTTCACCATCTCCCGCCTGGAGATCGAGCGCGAGGGGCCCTCGTACACCATCGACACGATCGTGGAGTTTAAGCGGCGCCATCCCGACGAGGCGCTCTCCTATATCACCGGCGCCGACGCCATCTTGCAGATCCTCCGCGGGGAGTGGGAGGATTCGCCGCGCCTGCTGGCCCTGTGTGACTTTATCGCCGCCACCCGCCCCGGCTTCGTCCTCGACCACGATGCGGTGCGCGCCAACAATGTCACTGGACGCCGCCTGGACAACATCCACTTCATGGAGATCCCCGCCCTGGCCATCTCCTCCACCGACATCCGCCGCCGCGTGGCCCTGGGCCGGCCGATCAAGTATCTGGTCCCCGAGCCCGTGGAGAGCTACATCGTGCAGCACGGCCTCTACGGCGCCGCCGCGCCGACCCGCGCTGAGGCTCGCCGATCGCCGGATGACTGAAGCCGCCAGCCTCCTTCGGGCGCGGGTCGCGGCGGTCGCGGCGGAGGCCAAGGCCGCCGAGCAGATCGTCGTCCTCGATCTGCGCGGCCAGACCCTGGTCACGGACTTCTTCGTCATCTGCACCGCCACCAGCCGCGTGCATTTGAAGGCGGTCCGCGAAGGCGTTGAGGAGGCGATGGACCAAGCCAGCCACCGCCTCTTCGGGCGGGAGGGGAACGAGCAGGCGCAGTGGGTCCTCCTCGATTACAGCGATGTGATCGTGCACGTGCTCACCGCCGACACCCGCGCCTTCTACAAACTGGAACGGATGTGGGCCAACGCCCCGCAGGTGGAGGTCTCGGGCGGGAAGGCGGGATAGAAGCGGTGCTGCTGACGGTTCGCCCGGCCCGCACGGAGGATGTCCCCGTGTTAGCGGATCTCTACGACCGCACCTATCGCGGCGGCTACTCTGCCTCGTTCGACCGCTACGGCCCGATCAAGCCCGGTGACTTCTGGTGGGTGCAGACGGAGAAAGAACTGCTGCTGCTAGAAGTGAACCACAAGCCCGCCGGCATGGTGATCATCGGGCGACGCGAGGGTGCGCTAGTGGCGGAGGAGGTCATCGCCGATCTGTCGGCTGCACGCGACGAGCAGACCTTCGTCCAGCGGCTGGGCGCCTACCTGCTGCAGCACTTCCGGCGCGAGCGGGCGGAGCGGCTCCTCCTCCGCACCACCGAGGCGAATCCGCTGGGGCTGTCGGTCGCCCGGAGCCTGGATCTGGGGTTCACTAATCTACTGATCGTGACCACCTTCCGCCCGCGGAGCCGCCACGTCGTGCGCGCGCCTGAGGGATACGCCATCCGCAAAGGCACGCCCGCCGACGTGCCCGAACTGGTGCGGATCTACCGCGAGTGCTACCCGGTCGCCCCCGAACCTGCTGAGGTGGAGGGCCTGATCCGCCGGTCGGAAGTGCGGGCCTGGGTGGCGGAGCGGGACAAGTACATGGTTGGATTCCTGCTGGCGGAGGCCCACGCGGGAGGGTTCGGCGACCTGATCATCGGCGTGCGGGAGGCGCACCGCCGCCAGGGCCTGGGGCGCGCCCTGACGACGCCGGCGATGAACTTCTTCCACGGCAAACAGCTCCCGGCCGTGGGCCTCTCCTGGGGCTTGGACGGCCTGGCCCAGGCCTACTACCGTGGGCTGGGATTCACCACCGAGCGCATCTACCTCTTCTTCGAAAAATCTATCTAACGAATCGGTCGTAGCGCTGGGCGGCGGCGGGGAATCCGTCGGGCCAGAGCGAATCCTCTCGGAATCCAGAAAGGAGGCCGGCCGTGAGAAGTATTTCATGGCGAACTGTGGTGAGGATCATTGGAGTTTTTGCCATCCTGGTTCTCCCGCAGGTGTTCGCCGCTGTGGCCGTCGCCGACCCCACCGAGAAGATCTGCCGGAAGGACAGCCCCGATCCCGACCCGGCGAACAGGATCAATTCTGCGCCCTGCGGGACGTACGGGGAGTTCATTTCCCGGGTGGCTGACACCGGCGAGGATATCCAGATCCGCTACATGGTGCATAAGCCGAAGAACAAGAGCAAGGCCATCGTTGTGCTAATTGCGGGCGGCCTCCTCGGAACGGGGATTGCCGGCAACCCGGCGACAGGACAGGTCTTCACCGCAGGGGAGAATTTCCTCGTCCGCAGCGCCCAACTCTTTGCCGAGGACGGCTATACGGCGCTGACGATCCACCGACCGGTGAAACTAACGTCCCCAACCCCCACCGCTGAGTTCCCCACGACGGGGCCAGGCCAGGCGCAGTGGGACCACTACCGGGTCTCTTCCAAGCACGCCTTCGACATCGTCCGTGCCTTGGCGATCGTGAACACCGGCAACCTCCCCGTCTTTCTTGCCGGCACAAGTCGGGGAGCCATCTCGGTCGTGGCCAACAGCATGCTCGGCAACGGCATCCTGGTCTCCAGTCCTGTGGCCAACTTGACCGGAGTGCTCCCGCCGGATTGGCCGGGATGTCCTCCGGCCATGACCTGCGGACTCTACGTCGGCCACCCCTGGCCCAGTCTCCAGCCAGGCTTCGTCGCGGTGCCTACGCATGTGATGGCCCATCAACAGGACGCCTGCTCTGGCACTGCTCCGGCGAGCGCACTGGCACTGCACAATGCGTTTCTCGCCGCCGGGGTTGACTCGCGCTTCGACACGGTCGACGGCGGGTTCGCCGCTCCAGGGGAGCCCGCCTGTGAGGCTCTGCACTTCCACGGTTTCTTCGGCGTGGAGAACAGAGCCGTGAAGTTCCACACGAAGCGCCTGGACGAGATCCTCAAGGACCTAGAGAAGCAGTTCAAGGGGAACACCAAGCCGATGACCTTGCCCGGCGCGGTCGGTGTGGCCACCGCGTACACGATGGATCTCGCGACGCTGGCCAGTGATCCCGGAGACACGCTGACGTACTCTCTACCGTACCCGAGGTCCAACCGCGCCAGCCCCGGCGCCCCCGCAAACCTGTCTCTGGTCGGCTCTCTCGTGGTCTACACCCCGCCCGGGCCGGGGCCGATGACGGACGGGTTCACGTACCTCGTCTCGGACGGGAAGGGCGGGATCAGCGCGTCATACGTGATCGTTACGGTCCCTTAGGCGCATCGCGCACTCCCGCGGGCTCCGCGGCCCTGCCCGTTCGTTTGACAGCGCCAGAGAGCCTTCGTTATGCTGGCCGCGCCATGACCGCGCGCGCGCTGCCTGAAGCCAACCGCTGCTTCATCTGCGGCCCTAGCAACCCGATCGGCCTCCGCCTGCGGTTTCAGGAGGAGGGGGCGGGGGTGGTCGCGGACTTCGCCTTTGGCGACCAGTTCATCGGCTGGGAAGGTTTGATCCACGGCGGCCTTGTGGCGGCCGTGCTGGACGACGCCATGGCCAACATCTGGGCCTGGCGGGGTACTCCGGCCGTGACGACCAGCATCTCCGTCCGCTTCCGCGTGCCCGTGCACCCCGGAGAGCGGCTGCGGGTCTTCGCCGAACCGATGGGCACGCGCCGCTCCGCGATGCAGCGGGCGCGCGGGACGGTCACGCGGGAGGACGGGACGCTCGTCGCCGACGGAGAAGGGGTTGTCATGGTGGGGGCCCGCGCTGCCGGGCTGCCGGAAGGCTGATGGCCGAACCTGCCCGGGAACGCGACGTAGCCTTCAACCGCCGCGCCCGATACGAGTACCACATCGAGGAGACGGTGGAGGGCGGGCTCGTCCTTACCGGCACCGAGGTGAAGGCGCTGCGCGCCGGGCGGGCCAGCCTGGCGGAGGCCTTCGCCCGCGTCGAGCGGGGGGAGGTCTGGCTGCACGCGATGCACATCCCGCCCTATGAGGCGGGTTCGGTCTTCAACCACAACCCCCTGCGGTCGCGGAAGGTTCTGCTGCACCGCAGTGAGATCAACCGCCTACTGGGGAAGGCCCAGCAGAAGGGCTACACGCTGATCCCGCTGCGCCTGTATTTCCGGCGCGGAGTGGCCAAGATCGAGCTGGCCGTCGCCCGGGGCAAGAAGGCCTACGACAAGCGGGAGGCGATCGCCAAGCGCGAGGCCCAGCGCCAGATCGAGAAGGCGGTCAAGCGGGGGCCACGCGGGTCTGACCGGCGGTGACTTCTGGTATACTCTCTTTAGGTCGAGATATGGGGGCGAACGGTCTCGACTGGGTGGGAAGAAGCAGGGTGGCGAGCCGAGGTGCCAGGTCCTCGTAAATCAACTGGCAGACGCATAAGCGTCAACCAGAACTACGCACTCGCCGCTTAACTAAGCGACGACGTCCTCCTGGCAGCGCCGGCGGGCCGGGAAGGGCGCCATAAGCCGGCTACCCGTTGTGGTCTCGGTCCGGGGCCGCGCCGGGGAACCTAATCGGGCTGGCCGCCGGATGATCCGGTCCGTGGGAGCGCCGGCGGTGAGACGAGAACGCGGGCTACGCTCGTAGAGGCCTTGCCCGCTTCCACTCAGGACGCGGGTTCGATTCCCGCCGCCTCCACCAGATTTGCTCAAGAGGGGATGCGGCTTCGGCCGCGTCCCCTCGATCTTTTGGACCCCATCTCCCTGGTCCGGGTTGTTCGGGAAGCCCCAGTACCCAAGGCAGGGGCGGACTCCGGAGATCAAGAAGGCAGTCCACGACTAGCGTGTGGACCTTGAACGAACTCGTGCAGAAGTTGATCCGGCTGCGGGCGGACGGCACCGCCCAGATCACGCTGCTGGCGGTCTGCCCGAATTCGGAGGCCGTCCTGGAGGCGGCGGTGAAGGCGGCCGCGGCGAACAACACACCGATGCTCTTCGCCGCGACCCTCAACCAGGTCGACCGGGACGGCGGGTATACCGGCTGGACCCCCGCGCAGTTCGTGGCGCGGATGCGGGCCTTTTCCGAGAAATACCATTGGGACGGTCCGCTCTATCCGTGCCTCGATCACGGCGGCCCCTGGTTGAAAGACCGCCACACGCTGCAGGGGCTCTCTCTGGAGGAAACCACGGCAGAGGTCACGCGTAGCCTGGTGGCGTGCCTCGAGGCCGGGTATCAGTTGCTACACATCGACGCCACGGTGGACCGGGCCGTTCCGCCGGGCCAAAGCCCTCCGATTGAGACCGTCGCGACCAGGACCCTGGAGTTGATCGAATTCGCCGAGCGCGAGCGGGAGCGCCTCGGCGTGCCGTCCGTCGCCTACGAAGTGGGGACAGAGGAGGTCCACGGCGGGTTGGTCGATGACGCCAGTTTCCGGGCGTTCGTCGATGCCCTGCGGGGCGGGTTAGAGCAGCGGGGACTCCTGCGAGCCTGGCCGCGCTTCATCGTGGCTAAGGTGGGGACCGATCTGCATACGACGGACTTCGACCGGCAGGTCGCGAGCCGACTGTGCGCCGCCGTGGCCCCACTGGGATCGGTGATCAAAGGCCACTACACCGACTGGGTGGTGAACCCGGAAGATTATCCTCGCAGCGGGATGGGCGGCGCGAACGTCGGCCCGGAACTGACGGCGGTGGAGTATCATGCCCTCGCCGCCCTCTGCGCCAAAGAGGCTGACCTGAGGCGGTCTCGACCGGGCCTGAACCCTTCTGGCTTTATGGCCACCCTGGAGCAGGCGGTCGTCGAGTCCGGCCGTTGGAAGAAGTGGCTCTTGTCCGACGAAGCGGGCCGGGCCTTTGACCAATTGGCGCCGGAGCGACGGGCGTGGCTGGTGCAGACGGGCAGCCGCTATGTCTGGGCAGCGCCTTCCGTCGTGTCCGCACGGCACACGTTGTATGGCAACCTTGCCGCCGTGATCCCTGATCCGCACCAACTGGTGGTCGACCGCATCGCCTGGGCCATTGAACGCTACGTCGTCGCCTTCCACCTGTTCGATAGTTTGACATTGTTTGAGAGACAGGAGGAAGGCCCGGTGCACCGCACAGGGGAACGGTCGCGGACATGGCGGACCTGATCATCGGCGCGGGGCGCATCGTGACGCCGGCGGACGTCCTGGCCCCGGGTCACGTCGCGATCGCCGGGGACCGCCTGGAGGGGGTTGGCGCCGGCATTCCGGCGGACGCCGACCGGGTGTATCCGGAGGGCACGCTCGTCCCCGGGTTCGTCGACCTGCAGGTGAACGGGGGCGCCGGCGTCGACCTGCTGGACTGCGACGAAGCCGGCGTCGAGCGCGTCTCCAGGTACCTGGCCGCGACCGGGACGACAGCATTCCTGGCGACCCTGATCAGCGCGCCTCTCCAGCAGGTGAGGCGGGCGGTTGAGACGTTGCGCCGGGCGCGCCCACAGGGAGCGGAGATCCTGGGTGTGCACATCGAGGGACCGGCGATCAATCCGTCGCGGGCCGGCGCGCACGACAGGCAATCTCTGCGGGCTCCGGATGACCCCGAGGTACAGCAGATGCTGGCGGACGCCTTCCCTAACCTGCGCCTGGTGACGCTGGCGCCTGAGCTCCCCGGAGCCGGAGATCTGATCACATGGCTGACCGGCCGGGGAGTAGTGGTCTCCCTTGGGCACACGGACGCGACCTATCAGCAGGCGGGGGAGGCCTTCCGCCGGGGAGCGCGGATGGTCACCCACCTCTTCAACGGGATGCGGGGACTGCACCACCGGGAACCGGGGGTGGTCGGCGCGGCCTTCGACGATCCCCAGTGCATCTGCGGGTTGATCGCCGACGGTATCCACGTGCACCCGGCGGTCGTGCGGCTTGCCTTCAGCGCTCTCGGGCCGGAGCGCGTCGCTCTCGTGACCGACGCCACCGCCGGCGCGGGGATGTCACCCGGGGAGTACCTCCTGGCGGGTCGCCCGGTGCGGGTGGCGGAAGGCGACGCACCGCGCCTCCCGGACGGAGGCCTGGCGGGGAGCGTCCTGCGGATGGACGATGCCCTGCGCAATCTGATCGCCTGGGGCATTCCGCTGGGCGCTGCGGTCCACAGCGCCGCCGTGGCTCCGGCGCGGGTGCTCGGGTTGCGCGATCGCGGGGCTGTGGCAGAGGGGATGCGGGCGGACCTGACGGTGCTGGGCGAGGATGGACGGGCCGTGTTGACCGTCGTGGCCGGGCGGGTCGTCTACCGTCGGGAGCCAGAAGCGGAGTAGCGTCCCCGACCTACGCCAGCACGACCTCCAGCCCGGCCTGCTGGAAGAGCTCGACGTGCTCGACTCGCGCTTCCCGGTCGGTGACCAGCAGACCCACTGCATTGATCGGGCAGATCTGGACGAGCGTCGCCTTCTCCAGCTTGCTGTGGTCCGCCACTACCACGGCACGCTGGGCCGCATACACCATCGCCCGATTGATCTCGGCCTCCTCTTCGTTGAACGTCGTGAGTCCCCGCTCCACGGAGATGCCGTTCACGCCGATGAAGGCCACGTCCACATTCAAGCCTTGGAGCGTCTGGGCGGCCGCCGAGCCCACGAGTTCGTAGGACGCTCCGCGCAGCCGCCCGCCGGTCAGGTGCACGCGGATGCGCGGCTCGCGCGCGAGTTCCATGGCGATGTTCACCGCGTTCGTCACGACGACCACTTCGCGTCCGCGCAGGGCCCGGGCCACCGCGGCGGTGGTCGTTCCCCCCGTAAGGGCGATGGTCTGCGCATCGCGCACAAGGGCGACCGCCGCGAGCGCGATCCTGCGCTTCTGCGCGATGTAGGCGCGTTCGCGCTCTAGGAAGGAGGCTTCATAGAGGGAGGACTCCGGGGTTGCCGCTCCGCCGTGGCGGCGGATGGCCAGTCCTTGCCGTTCGAGAAGCCGCAGGTCGCGCCGCGCCGTGGCCGGCGAGACGCCGAACCTGACCACGACATCGTCTATCCTGACCTCGCCGCTCTCGCGGAGCGCTTCGAGGATCTGCTCTCTTCGCACCCGCGGTTTGGCCTCAGCCAACGCGTTCCCTCTCCGATTGCGGTGTTCCGCGGCCCATTGTGGCAGATTTGGATCGGTCGGTCAAACCGAGGGTCGGATTCTTATCACTCGATCACTGCAATTTGACAGTTCGGTCATTCCCACTCTATATTCAGTTCGGGGAGTCGGGATTCCGTGGCGGACTTGCCGGGCCAACTCACGGAGCAGGAAATTCGGGCCCAGCCGCGTCTGTGGGCTGACGTCCTTGCCAGTTTCCACCGCCACCTCCCGCAACTCACCGACCTGTGGCGCTCCGCGGCACCGGATCAGGTCCTGCTGACCGGCTGCGGTTCCTCGTACTACCTGGCCCTTTCCGCCGCTCACCTGCTCCAGGCCGCATTGCGCGTGCCCTGTCGAGCGTTTCCCTCGTCGGAGGTCTTATTTGCGGGTGAGGGGATGCGCGTCTGGACCCGACCGCCTCTTCTGATCGCCATCTCGCGATCGGGTGAGACGACGGAGACGGTGTGGGCACTGCAGCGTCTCCGGGAACAGGGTGCCACCACCGTCGCGCTCACCTGCAGCGAAGGCGGAGCCCTGTCTCGGGCCAGCGATCTTCCCATCACGCTTCCGGTCGAAGAGCACAGCGTCGTGATGACCGGGTCCTTTACATCAATGCTCCTGGTCCTCGCCGCACTTGCGGCCGCGCTGTCTGGCGATGTCGGGGCGGTGGAAGGCCTGCACCAGGCACCCGGCTTGGCGGCCCGCGACCTGTCTGCCCTGGTCGATCGCGCCCGCGCCTTCGCCGGTGCGGCCTCCCGCCCGTATGTCTATCTGGGGTCGGGACCGCTGTATGGGATCGCCTGCGAGGGTGCCCTCAAGATGACCGAGATGGCGCTTGTGCCGGGCTACGCCTACCACACGCTGGAGTACCTGCACGGGCCGAAGGCCGCAGTGTCGCCCCAGACGGTCGTCATCGGTCTGCTCTCCAGCCGGGGCTCCCCCTACGAGGCGCAGGTCCTGAAGCATCTGGCGGATCTCGGCGCAGTGGTGATTGCGGTGGGGGCGCCGGTGGAGAACCTGCCTGCCGTGCGCTTCGCCGCGGAGATGGGCACCGTCCCGGCGATGCTGCTGGCCGGCCTGTGGATGCAGCTCTTGGCACTCTACGTTGCGCGGGCGCGCGGCGTGGATCCGGACGCCCCCCGGTATCTCCAACCCGTGGTGACGTGGGACACATCCCTGCAGATCGGAGGTGCGCGATGACGCGAGTGCTTTATGCGGGCGGGGCCGGCGCGATGTTCGGTCCCTTGTTCGCCCTGTCGCCGTTCGCCCTGGAGGTGAAAGGGCTGCAGTTCCACAACTGGGCCCGCGCCTTTATCGAGGGGCTGGAACGGGGCGGCGATATCCAGGTGACGCAGCAGCCCAGCTGGGAGGTCTACAGCAGCTTCCCCCGCGAGCTCGCCGAGCTGAAGAAGTACGACGTGATCGTCATCGAGGAAGTTGAGGCCGATATCTTCTACTTCTATCCCGAGTTCTACACGCCGGACGCCTGGACGTCTCCCCAGACCATCGTGCTGCCGAACCGTCCTGAGCTCATCCGCCAGTTCGTCAAGGGGGGCGGGGGGCTGCTCATGGTGGGCGGCTGGCTATCTTTCCAGGGCCGCTTCGGCCACGGTGTGTGGCACGGGACACCCGTCGAGGAGGCCCTGCCGGTGCTCTTCCAGGCCACCGACGACCGGGTGGAGACACCGCACGGCGCACTGGTGACGATCAAGGACCGGGTTCACCCGGTCATGCAGGGGATCGCCTGGCAGCCCTTTCCGCCGCTATTGGGCTACAACCGCGCGGCGCCGCGGCCGGATGCCCGTGTCCTGGCGACAGTCCGGTCGTCGCGGACGGCGCCCCAGGATCCCCTGATTGCGGTGCGGGACTACGGCCGCGGACGAACAATGGTGTTCTCCTCGGACACGACGCCGCACTGGGGCGTGAACTTCATGAAGTGGCCGGGCTATCACCAATTCTGGCGCCAGGCCGTGCTGTGGTTGGCCGGCCAGCTGGGGAAGTCGGTAGCTCCGCCTCCCGCTTCGGCGGGGCGCCGCGCACGGCCGGCCGCAAGGCAAGGGAAGCGAAGTTCTGTTAGGAGCGGCAAGCGTCAGGTGAAACGGAGATAAGGGGGTGGTGAGGAGGATGAGTGCACGACGGTCGATCGTATCCCTGTTGGTCGCCCTCAGCTTGACGACCGCGGTCGCGTTCGGGGCGACCCCCGTCCAACTGACCTTCACTGTCTGGTCGTACAGTAACGACGTCATCCTCGATAATATCAAGAAATTCGAGGCGAAGAACCCCGGGATCAAAGTCGCGATGCAGGACTTCTCCTGGGAGAAGTACACCGACGTCATGACCGCCCGCTTCGTGGGCAAGACCTCCACGGACGTGGCGTATTCGTCCGACCACTGGCTGCAGCAGTGGGCGGCGGCGAACTGGATCGTGCCACTGGAGGACTTCTTCCCGCAGGTCAAGCCCTACAAGCCTGACTTCGCCCCCTATGCCATCGAGGGCATGACCTACAAAGGCAAGCTCTACGGATTGCCCTACTACGCCGACACGATCATCTTCATCTACAACGAGGACATGCTGAAGAAGGCCGGGTTTTCCCGCCCGCCGGCCACCTGGGACGATGTGACCAAGATGGCCCTGGCCATGAAGGAGAAGAAGGTTGTCGAGTACCCGATCATGTTCCAGTTCCAGGACATCACCCCCTGGTACATCGAGGTCTTCCTCTCCATGGTGTACTCGTACAAGGACTTCCGCATGTTCGACAATGACCTAAACGCCATCTTCGACAAGGATGGCTCGGCGGCGCACAAGGTCGCGCAGTGGCTTGCCGATGGCATGCGCAAGCACAAGATCATCAACCCCGCCTCCCTGGAGACGACGGAGATCCCGCTGGTCAAGGCCATGGGCGCGGGGCAGGTGGCCTTCGCCGTCCTCCCCAAGTACAATCTGGCCGACTTGAATACCCCGGGCGCGCATGCGCAGGCCGGGAAGTTCAAGATGGCCCTGATGCCGGGAGAGACCCACGGGACGGTGGGTTTCGTCCGATTCTACGCGATGACGAAGATGGCTGCCGACCGGGGCAAGGATGCGCGCGACGCGGCCTGGAAGTTTCTGGAGTACTTCGGCGGCCGGACCGACGGACAGTTCGCCGTTGTCAAGCGCTGGGCGCTGGAGAAGGGTCTGGGGTTTGCCCAGCTCCCCCTCTACAAGGACCAGCAGATTCGGGCGGCGATTAACAAGTGGGGGAACGTCACCCTGGAGGAACAGCAGTCCAAGCTGGCGCGGGCGAAGGAGGCCCTGACGCCCTTCTGGGGTCCCTGGAGCCTGGAGTTCCAGAAGGAGATGAACAAGGCGCTGCTTGGGCAGAAGACCGCCCTGGACGCGCTGAAGGCCTCCGCCGCGAAGTGGAAGGAGATGAAGAAGTAGGGACGGAGAGGAGATGGGAGGAGGGGGGACAGCCGCCGGCTGTCCCCCTTTTGCCTGATCGATGAACCTGATCGTTCCGCCCCGGCCGAAGTACCGCGAGGCGCGCTACGCGTACGCCACGGTGCTGCCCGTGGTGCTGCTCGTGGCGCTCTTCACCCTGTATCCCATCGGGTTTGCCGTCGTCACCAGCCTGCGGGAGGTGGTGCTCTACAAGCCGGAGAGCACGCCCTTCGTCGGGCTGAAGAACTACGTTGACGTCATCCGCAGCGAGTTCTTCACCAGTGCGTGGGGGCACACGCTCACCTTCGCCGCGGGCGCGGTCCCATTCGCCACGGTCCTAGGGTTTGGGATTGCCCACCTGCTCAATGCCCGCACCCGCATGGCCTCATTCCTCAACGTGACGATTCTGCTGCCTTGGGCCATTCCCACAGTGATCAGCGGGATCATCTGGGCCTGGATCTTCAACAGCAGCTACGGCGCCTTCAACGGCGCGCTCTACTCCCTGGGGGTCATCGAACGGTACGTTCCCTGGCTGTCCCGGCCGACCACCGCGCTACTGTCCGTGCTCTTCGCCCATGTGTGGAAGGAAGTGCCGTTGACGTCTATCCTGTACCTTGCGGCGCTACAGGCGATTCCCGACGAACTGTTTGATGCGGCGCGCGCCGATGGCGCCGGGGCCCTCGCCGCCCTGCGGCACATTACGATCCCCCTGCTGATCCCCACCACCCTGATCATCGTGGTCTATGAGACGATGGTCGCGATTGTGACATTTGACCTGCTCTACGTGATGACCGGCGGCGGCCCGGGCGGCGCGACCTCGCTGATTTCCTATTTCGTGTACAATAGCATGTTCACGTCCTACAACTTCGGGCAGGGCGCCGCGCTCGCGGTATTGCTGGCCGCGTCGCTGGTCGTGTTCATCGTGATCTACCTGCGGCTGCTGCGCAGCGAGGAGTTGTACCGGGAATGAGCCCGCGGCGGCGGCGGTGGGGCAACCTCGTGGTCACGCTGCTGGGGCTGGTGGTGGCCGCCTACATCCTGGCGCCCTTTGCCTGGGTGGCCTTGAGCAGCATCCAGCCGGAGAAGGAGCTCTTCCGCGTGCCACCGCACTGGATTCCCCGGATCGTGACCGCGGACAACTATCGCTTCATCTTCACGGGCAAATTCCCCGCCGGCTACCAGGAGACCGGGCTTCTGCGGGGGCGGATCTCGGAGAAGGCGCGGGACGCGCTCCCGGCGCTGCGCAACAGCACCATCGTCGCGCTGACGGTCGCGCTGGCGAACCTTATCTTTGGCACCATCGCCGCGTACACGTTTGCGCGGGTGAGATTCCGGGGGGCCAATCCCTTATATGTGTTCATCCTGGCCAGCCGGTTACTCCCGCCGATGGCTGTAGCGATCCCGTACTATCTGATCATCAACCGGCTGGGCCTGCTGGACCGGTACAGCGCGCTGATCTTGATCCACTCCACCTTCACCCTCCCGTTCACGGTCTGGTTCCTCACGATCTATTTCCGCCGCGTTCCCCCGGACATCGAGGAGGCGGCGATGGTGGACGGGTGCACCCGGCTGCAGGCACTCCTCCGGATCGTGGCACCAGTAGCCGCCCCGGCCCTGGCGGCGACGGCGGCGTTCGCCTTTATGTTCTCGTACAATGACTTCCCCTTCGCTCTCTTCGTCACCGCGACGATCCGGTCGCAGACGATCCCGGTGATCGTCTCGGTTACCGCGGTGAATCCGGACGTGAGTTTTGGCGTGGTGGCCGTAGCCGTTGTCCTGACAATGATTCCGCCCGTGGCGTTTGCCATGGTGTTCCGCAACTACATCACGCGCGGGTTGATTGCCGTCACGACCACGAGGTAGGAGCGGGTCCCGTGCAGGTGGTGATTGTCGCAGACCTCGGCGGGACGCTGCTCCGCACGGGCCTCGTCACGCCGGCCCGCGTTCTGGTGCATCAATCCACCCAGCGGGTGGGAGATCGCCGGGGTAATGCCGCGATCGAAGCGTTGCTGCGCGACGCCCTGCGGGAAGCCTCCGAGCGGGCGCAAGCGCAGGCGCTCGAGCCTGTGGGCGCCGGTCTGGCGGTCCCTGGGCTGGTGGATCCGGAGCGCGGGGTCATCCGCTACTCCGCCAACCTGGACCTGCGCGAACTGGCCGTGGCGGCGATCGTCCGGGAGGTCATCCCGCTGCCGGTGGTGGTGGAGAATGATGTGCGGGCCGCCGCCTGGGGGGAGTGGAGATGGGGGGCCGGACGGGGCACGCGATATATGGGGTATCTCAGCGCGGGCACAGGCATCGCGGCGGCGGTCATCTCCGGCGGGCGCCTGTACCACGGGGCCACTTCTGCGGCGGGCGAAATCGGCCACGCCCCTGTCGTTCGAGATGGCGATCCCTGCCGGTGCGGCCAGCGGGGCTGCCTGGAGACCATGGCGGGAGGGTGGGGCATCGTGCGGCGGGCGGGGCAGCTGGCTGTTCGACCGGCCCGGTCAGCCTCAAGCCCGGCCGAGGAAGGACCGCTGACGACGGAGGCCGTCTTCGAGGCGGCGGCGGTCGGCGACCCGGCGGCGGCGGCGATCATCCGGGAAGCGGGGGAGTTCCTGGGGCAGGCCGCCGTAGCGGCGGTGCGCCTGTGGGATCCCGAACGCCTGGTCCTTGGTGGGGGGCTCTTCTTCGACAGGTCACCGCTGACAGACGCTGTTCGTCAGGCCGTGGCGGGGAGCGTCTTCTATGGAGAGACACCGCCGCCGGTTCATCTTGCCGAGTTTGGGGGCAATTCAGGCCTGATGGGAGCGGCCTGCCTGGTGCTGGCCGCCGGATGATCCGATCCATGGGAGCGCCGGCGGTGAGACCAAAACGCGGACTACGCTCGTAGAGGCCTTGTCCTCATCCACTCAGGACGCGGGTTCGATTCTCGCCGCCTCCACCAGGTGTGCCCTGAAGGACACGGGTTTCCCGCGTCCTTCATCTTGGGCGAGGGCGCGCGACAGATCACTCTCTGCTGGTCCGCCTTGGCGGCGACGTGAAGGAATCGGCGGGGGACGGTAGCGAAACGAGGGCCCGCAGACAGCCGTAGGTGTGCTCATGGGCGTGACGTCGAAATCTGCTCCGCTCCGCGGGCCGCGGGTCTGGCTGCGGGCGTTTGTCGGCTTCTACCCGCCGCGGGACGAGTCCGCGCGGCAACTCGACCCGGTGGCGAAGTTTCTGTTTTCGGCCCGCAGCGTCATCCTGGTCATCTCGGCACAAGCCGCCCTCATCGCCGGACTACTCGCCATCACCGACGGCCGGTTTGACGCGCTCTCCTTCGTCCTGGTCCTGCTCGGATTCGTCACGGCGCACGCCATCAGCAACCTGAGCAACGACTACTTCGGGCACCGGCGCGGTCACGATACGCCGGACTCCCCGCGGATGCGGTATACGATGCACCCCATTGCCAGCGGGGTGCTCGACGCCAGGGCGCTGCTGGTCGGGTTGAGCATCCTGGCGACGATCGGGATCGGCATCGCGGTGTACTTCTGGGCCGAGCGCGGTCCCCTGGCGCTGGCCTTCTCCCTGGCCGGACTTGCGCTCCTCTACCTGTACGACGCGGCTCCGAAGCCGCTGAAGAGCATGGGCCTGGGCGAGGTAGCGGCCTTCCTGGTCTGGGGTCCGCTCATGGTCGGCGGCGGCTATTTCGTCATCACCGGGCAGCTGTCGACTACCGCGTTCCTGGTTTCAGTCCCGTACGGGCTGGGGGTGATGTCGATCCTGGTGGGCAAGCACATCGACCAGGCCAACTTCGATCGAGATCACGGCCAGCGGACGTTGCCGGTAGTCCTTGGTGAGCGCCGCGCCCGGGCGCTCAACCGCGCCGTCATCGTGGCCATGTACTTGCTCGTGGTGGCGCTGATCGTGGTGGAGAGGCTCACCCTGTTTGCCGTGCTCGTTGCGCTGGCACTCCTGCGGGCCCGCCGCGCCTTCTCC
>LDXQ01000051.1 GCA_001443485.1 Candidatus Sysuimicrobiota bacterium CSP1-3 | reverse complement strand
GAAGCGGGGGATGGGCATGGTGCGCCAGACGCCCACGAAGTTGTCGAACCCCAGCGGCCAGGGCGGGAGCGGTGGGAAGCCGAAGACGCGCCCCTCCGTGCGCAGCGCGGTAGAAAGGAGCCAGAGGAAGGGGAAGGCCGTGAAGACCGCCAGGGCGCTCAGCCCGAGGTAAATGCCGAGCGTCTTCAGGCGCTTGAAACCCCGGCCTTCTTCTTTAGTAATACTCGAACCCTCCCCGGCGGAAGACGGCGAAGTTCAGCGCGGACAGGATCATGATCCCCACTGCCAGGACTACGGCCAGCGCCGCGGCGTAGCCGAAGTCGAACTTCTGGAATCCGACGTCAAAGATGTAGAAGAACATCGTGAACGTGCGGAAGATCGGCCCGCCGCCCGTCATCACGTAGACTTCCTCGAAGATCTTCAGCGCGGCGATCGTGGAGATCGTCGAGGCCACCAGGATGGACGGGCGCAGCAGCGGCAGCGTGACGTGCCGGAGGACCTGCCACCGCCCGGCGCCGTCGATCAGCGCCGCCTCTTCGTACTCCGGCGAGATCGTCTGCAGCCCCGCGAGATAGATCACCATGTAGTAGCCGAGGCCCTTCCAGAAGGTGACGAACATCACCGAGTAGAGTGCCAGGTCAGGATTGCCCAGCCAGGAGATCGGCCGCTCGATCAGGCCGAGCGCCAGCAGTGCGTAGTTGATGATCCCGTCCTGCTCGTACAGCCAGCGCCACAGCAGGCCGACGACGACTATCGAGGTGATCACCGGGAGGTAGTAGGCGGCGCGGAACCAGGCAATCCCCCGCAGGCGCCGGTTCACGGCGATGGCCAGCAGGATCGAGCTGAACTGCAGGACGGGCACGACCAGGATGTACTTTAACGAGTTCGAGAGGGCGATCCAGAAGAACCGGTCCGACCAGAGCGCCCGGAAGTGCTCCAGACCGATGAAGCGCGCCGGTTCCATCCCCAGCAAGGTCCGCAGGTTGTAGGCAAAGAGGCTGAGCACCGTCCCGAAACCCACGGGGTAGAATGTGAAGACGCCGAGGAGGACGAGCGCGGGCAGCATGAACAGGTAGGCGACCAGCGCCGTGCGCCACTGGCGAGGGCTCAACCCCAGGAAGCGCGAGCTGACCACCGGGCCCCGGAGGGCCGCGCTCACGCCTTGAGCACGTTGCATAAGCGGCGCAGCGATTCGACATAGCGGTAGTTGACGGCGCTGTGGTCGTCGTCGAACTCCTGGTACTCGTGCCGGATGCCCAGGCGCTCCATCCGCCGGTGCAGGATGCGCGCCCCGTGGTGCAGGTTGTACTGGTCGCGGCTACCGCACTCAAAGTAGATCATCCGCATCGCCCGGAGGTTCTCGGCGTAGCGCTCCACCAGCGACACCGGGTCCCACTCCAGCCAGCGGGTCCACACGCTCTCGATCAACTCCCCACTCTCGGGGTCCACGACCGAGTCGAAACCGTACGGGCTCTCCGGATTCGGGGAATAGGCCATGGCCATCGCCACAGAATTCATGGCGGCGTGCATCATGTCGTCCGGTTTCTTGGGAGCCTCCCGAAACGCTTTCAAGAAGCCTTCCAGGCCGCCGTGCTTGCGCATGTGGTCGAGGTCCTTCCAGAAGAATGGTTTGTAGCAGGCTTCGAAGTACATGTCCCCGCTGTGGCTGGCGACGGCGCCGAAGAGCTGCGGGTTGCGCATCGCCACCACCAGCGCGCCGAACCCCCCGCTGGACTTGCCGTTCAGGCCGCGGTGGTTGCGCGAGGCCATGGTGCGGTAGTAGGTGTCGACATAGCCGACGAGCTCCTTGACCGCGTCCTCGTAGCGGCCGGTGGCGGAGGAGTTGATGTACTGGCTGCCCCCGTATTTCGTCAAGCCGTCGGCCATCACCAGGATCGCCGGCGGCGCGCCCTCCTGAATCACCCGATCGATCAGTTCTGGCAGCGAGGGGACCCACGGGTTGTAGTTGGCCGCGCCCAACCCGGTTCCCGTGAACCCGTGCAGCCAGTAGATCACCGGGTAGCGCCGGCCGCTGCGGTCGTAGCCCGGCGGCAGGTAGACGGGGATCTCGCGGCGGGCGGGATCGCCCAGCGGGTTGTCGCGCAGCGCTTCGCAGTCAAACTCCTCGATGACGACCCGACCGGCAAGTCTCATCCCCTCGTGGCTCCCTTCATGGTTTTTCACTCAGGAGCGTCACGGCGAAGAGCGCCGGGGTGGCGTCGCTCCCCCGGGTCGTGACCTCGATGGCGGCGATCGTTTTCTCTGGGTGCGGGTTCACCCAACGCAGCAGCGAGAGGCGGACCTCCAGGCCCGAGAGGGTCTGGCCGGACCAGGCGATCTCCTGATCGATGGAGACCGGCTCCTCCAGCCACGAACCGATGGTTCGCTTGTACAGCAGCGGGATGGTCTCCTGCGCGCCGTCGCCGTAGCGGACGGTGTAGGCGCCGATCTCCTCCCCGAAGCGGGGCGCCGCGAACGGCGTGGCGTGCAGGAAGGCCACCACCGCGGCGCGCTGCCCCACGAGGATACGCCCCCGCGGCGGCAGGCGGCGCAGTTCCTCACGAGCGCCGCGGAGCAGGATGATCGAGCGGCCCTGATTCTTTGCGGGATCCACGACCTCAAAGACAATGCCGCCGTACCGGCGCCGCCCCGCGGGCAACGCGCGTAGGTCGAAGTCGCGGCCTTTGCCGATCCAGCCCTGCCCGTTCGCGTCGATGTGGCTGCGCGTGGCGGCCGCGCGCAGGTCCACGATGAACCCCGGCACCGGGGCCCCGCGCAGCGGGGCTCTGTGCCACTCCCGGCGGAAGCGCGCCGCCGCGTCGTCGGCGTGGGCGGCCGGACCGGTCTGTCCCGGCGCCGCCGTGCGCGGGGGCTTCCAGAATGCCTCGGCGGCGACCAGGTAGGTGTAGATCTGCTGGTACTGCCGCTCCAGGACGGCGCGGTTCTGGAAGTGGCCGGTCCAGGTGGTCCGCAGCATGCCCAGGATCCGCTGGCGCTCACCCTCCTGCGCAAACCCCACGATGTTCTGCGGCTTCCACCAGGTGGCGGCGATCGTAGGGAAGCCCCACTTCACGAACCGGGAGAGGCTGGGATAGCGAGCGGCCTCTTGATACTGCCAGTCCACCGTGACGATGTCGCGGGGTAGGCGGTCGATCTCGCGGGCGAAGTCGTTGGTCAGGAGGACGTCACCCCACATCATCGTGCCCACGCCGCGACTCTTCAGGAATTCGTAGAGTTTCAGCGTGTCGCGGACGAACAACTCCCCGAAGCCGAGGCGCTTCCCCTCCGCCGACCAGGGGAAGGGGACGACGTTCCGCACCTCGTCGTGGCCGATGTGCAGGTAGCGCGGCTGGAAGAGTTTGATCGCCTCGTCAAAGATGGGGAAGAGGACCTCGTAGACGCGTGGGTTCAGCGGGTTGTAGACGTAGCGCGCGTTGCTCTGATCCGGCGGGATCTCCAGCAGGTCCAGGTTCTGATTGTTGTTGTAGAGCCACTCCGCGTGGCCCAGCGTCTGGATGAGCGGGATGACCTCGATGTGGCGCTCGCGGGCGGCCTGCAGCAGCGCGGCGACCTCCTCCTTCGACGCCCCCGATGGATGCCAGAGGTTACGCCCGCTCTCCCACCGGACGTATTCCGCCTCGGCGACGATGGTGTTGAACTTGAACCTGCTGAGGATGCGGTCGATCAGCGCGACGTGGAACTCGTCAGAGGCGTTGTCCAGCAGGATGTGCACCGCGCGCACGCGGTGGATCGGCCAGTCGCGCACCTCCGCGCCGGCGAAGCTGAAACCTGAGCTTGCGGGTGCGAGCAGTTGCCGCAGTGTCTGCACGGCATAGTACGTTCCGCGCCGGTCGCTACCCGCGGCAACCACGGCCGTGGGCGTGACTTTCAGCACGTAGCCTTCCGGGCCGGGATCCGCGGGCGAGACCCGCAGTCCTTCGCGGGCGAGCAGCATCTCCGCCCAGCGGTTGAGGGCTGGCTCCCCGAGTACGATCACATCGCGCGGTTCCGCCACCGCCGCGGCGCGCACGACCGGCAGCGTTCGCCCCGTCAGGGCGCGGAACTCTTCATTCAAATCGCGCGCGGCGTAGAGGTCCTCCGCCGCGGCGTCATCGCCGACGACGATCCGCGTCTGGTCGCTCAGGGGGAAGGAACCGGGCAGCCAGCGCAGCGACTGCGGCTGCGGGATGATGACCGGCCGCCCGGCTGGCGGCGCCCAGGCATCCGGCACAGCGCTCGTCGCCGCGCCGGTACCGCCGACCGGCACGACCAGGATCACCAAGGCGGCAAGGAGACGCAGCAGTCGGAGGCGGGTAAGAGGATTCAGACCGGTTACAGCCGGGCGTTCCACTGCTTGACCGCCCAGTCCAGGGCCTCCTGGGGCGTCATCTTGCCGAAGAACGCGCTCTCGATGGCCTCGCGGAAGACCCGATAGAGGTCCGCGGCCTGCGGCACGACCACGGTGAGGTCCCGCGCAAACGGGAGTTCCGCCGCGGCGATCTTGCGCGCCTTATCCTCCGCCGTCGCGCCGCTCTGCTTGAAGAACGGGTTGGCTGCCGCTGCCCGCGTTGAGGGCAGAACCACCGTCAATTTCCCGAACTGCAGTTGGTTCCTGTCGTTCGTCACGAAGAGGCCGAACTCCACCGCCACTTTGACGTTTTTGCTGGTTTTGGGTATCGTGACGGCCATCGTCGGCAGATGGATGGTCTTGCCCTTCCCCATGGGGTAAGGCGCGACGAGGGTTTGCGCGTAGACGTCGGGATTGTCCTGTTTCACCCGGAGCAGGAACTGCGGGCCCGTGGTCAGGATGCCCAGTTGCCCGGCGCTGTAGCGCTCGGTGGCGCCGAGGAAGCCGCGCCGCAGCGTGTCTTCGGGGAAGTAGTCCCGCTTGAGAAGTTGCACGTACTTCGCCAGATAGGCCACGTGCGCCGGCGAGTTGAAGACGGCCCGCTTCCCGTCGGCACTAAGGATCGCCAGCCCGTTCTCCTGGAAGCGGTGCAGCATCCGGATGGTGTCGACGTTCGGCATAAACCCGTAGACGTTGGTCTTGTCCTTAATCGTCTTCGCGTGGGCAATCAACTTGTCTTCGGTGGCCGGCGGGGCGAGGGGATCGAGACCGGCCCTGCGGTAGAGGCCGGCGTTGTAGGCCAGGACGTTCGGCGCCACGTACCAGGGCAGGCCGTAATTGCGCCCGCGATAGCGGACGGAATTCCAGAGGCCCTCGAAGAAACGCTTCTTCTCCGCCGCCGGCACCGCGGCGTCCATGTCCACCAACACGCCCTGTTCCGCCAGGCGGATGGCCATCTCCGTGTTCAGGTTGACGACGTCGGGCGCGACTCTGCCCGCCAGCGATGCCAGCAGCTTCTGCTCGATGGCGGCAAACTGCACGTCCACCCAGCGGATGCGGATGCCCGGGTGAGTGCGTTCGTACGTCGCGATCATGCCGTTGACGTAGTCGGTGAAGAACGGCTGGAGGGAGATGGTCCAGAACTCGAGCGTGACGTCCGGCGCCGCAGCGGCCCCGGGCGGGAGCGCGGCCGACAGCAAGATCAGGGTCAGGAGTATGACGCGCTGCATCGATGCCTCCGGCGATCAATCCATGGCGGGATGACCCCCTGCGTCGTTCGGGCGGGGCGCGAACAAGTCCTGCCGCCCACGGAGTGGGTGGCCCCCGCTTCAACTGTAACAATCGTCACAGCGGTTCCCCGGTGACCCCGGCACAATGACATGGTAGGCTTCCACCATACACGGGAAGGGGTACGACGGCACAATGGAAAGCGCACTGCAGGACAGATCCACCGGCCGCGCATTCATCCTGCTGACCTTCGCCGCGGTGTTCTGGGGCGGCACGTGGGTCACCGGGAAGCTCGCGGTGGACGCGATCCCGCCGCTGACCCTGGCCGCCGCCCGGTTCGCGCTGGCCTCACTGCTGCTCTGGGGGTGGGCGCGGACGAAAGGCGGGGCCGGCCACCGCCTCGTGGCCGCCGACCTGCCGCTGATCTTCGCGCTGGGCGCGACCGCGGTTGCCGCCTACAACGTTCTCTTCCTGTACGGACTGAAACTGGCGACGGCCTCCGACGGCGCGCTCATCGTCCCGGGCCTGGCGCCGGTGCTCACCGCGCTGCTGGCCTGGCCGCTTCTAGGCGAGAAGATGAGCCGGTGGGGCGTCGCCGGCCTGATCACGGGACTCGCCGGGCTCGTCCTGGTCATCAATCCCAACGGCGGGCAGGTCCCGGCTCGTCTCCTCGGCGACCTGCTCTTCGTCGGTGGCGCCGTCTGCTGGGCGATCTACTCGCTGATCGGCAAGGCGGCGACGACGCGCTTCACCCCACTCCGCGCTACGCTCTATGCCACGGTCAGCGGGACCCTGTTGCTGCTCCCGTTTGCCGTCGTCGAGCGCGGGTGGCGTCCGTTGTTTACATCCCCTCCGGCGGCTTGGCTGAGCCTCCTCTATCTCGCGGTCTTCGGCACCGTCCTGGCCTTCGTCTTCTTCTATGAAGGGGTGCACCGTGTCGGCGCCCTACGCGCTACCCCGTTTGCGTTCCTCGTGCCGGTTGTGGGAGTGATCTCCTCGGTGATCGCCTTGGGGGAGCGGCTCACCGTGCCGACGGTGATCGGCGGCGTCCTCGTCCTGCTCGGGTTGTGGCTGGTGCAGCGGAAACCGACCCCTCCGGCGCCTGAGGTGAGGCCGGCGCAGGCTCAGGAGTTGGGAGTCAGGTAATCCTCAAGGAGCAGCACCCACATCCGCCACCGTCAGGGGGGAGAGCAGTCACCGCCGCCTCTGACCACCAGGGTCGGAAGCGGGGTGAACCCGACAACCTGGAAGGTGTGGAGGCGGTTGTTCCGGGCCGGCGTCCACTGCACCTCGATCGGGAAAGCGAAGTCCGGCTGCATCCGCCCATGCTGCAGCCAGTGCCGCGCGTGCGGGTCGTTCATCACTCCCGGGCCCGCCTTCACCACGAGCCGCAAGGGCGTCTCCACCACGTGCACCTCGTCCAGCACCGGCAGCGCCCTGAGCGCCTCCAGCAGTACCGCCTTCAGATCGGGGTCCGGCAGGGGCTGCACGTTGACCAGCCCGATATTCCGTCCGAGCGGGCCGATGATCTTCACGTTGGCCAGTTCAGGAGTCACCCCCGCCCGGCGTAGCACCCGGAGGACTATCTCGTTCGCCTCCGCGACCGCGCGACCGTGGAAGTCGGGGTTGATCAGCGGCTTGAGGAGGTGCTTGAGCTTGCATCCTTCCCGGCCGGGGTTCTCGCCGATCTTCGGGATACGCAGGCCGCGGTGTTCGGCGATCGCCCGAATCTGGGGCTTTTCCAGGTCGAGCAGCGGCGCGTAGTACCCGTTACAGAGCTTCAGGCCCAGCTGTCCCCAGGTGTCGCTGCGGTTGGCGCCGGTGAGCACCAGGCGGCCGCGCGAGACGCCTCGCACCATGCCGAGCTTGATCTCACGCGTGCACCGGTTGCAGGCCGGGCCGTTACGCTGCACGCGGTGCTGTGCGAACTGGCCGAGGAGGCAGCGCTGCTGCAGGCCGAGTTGCTCGGCCATCTCCAGCACGATCTCGTTGCCGCGGCGGTACGCGTAGGCCCCCATGTTCACAGTGACGAGCAGAACGTTGCGGGCGCCCAGGGCCTCTTTCGCCAGTGCGGCCACGGTGGTGCTGTCGAGCCCGCCGCTAAACGCGACGACCACGGCCTCGCCGTGCGTGACCTCCCGGATCTCCCCGACCAGGCGGGCGGCCAGCGCGGCGGCTTCGGTGCCGGTGACGAGCGGATATGCGACTGCCATTGCCGTGTCGAACCTTAGCTCGAGGCCAGTATACTCGAACTGCGCCCCGCCTTATGCCGTACTCTACAGGGGGAGGGTGACCGGGGATGCCTCGATTGCGAGCCGCTATCCTGGTGGCCGCTGTTGTCCTGCTGCTCGGGCCAGTTTCCGTGGGCGCCGGGGCCGCCTCATCGGGCACGAGCACGCCACCCCCTGCTGCCGGGGCGGTGCTGGAACTCACAGAAGTCACCCACGCCCTGCAGGAGCGCACGCTCGTCATTTCGGGCTGGGTGCGGAACGCCGGCCGCCTGCCCGTCGCCGGCCTCGTGATTGACGCCTCCGGATTCGCGCCCGTCGGCGACCTGGCCGCGTTCGGCAGTGACGGGATCCCCTGGTCGATGCGTCCGGGCTCGGCCGAACACTTCCAGATCTTCCTGCCGCTCAGCCGCACGCTGGTCAGCAGCTACACCGTGACCATTTCCGCATCACGCCCCCGGCAGGCGCGCGCGTCTACCGTCACCCGATCGATCTTCCCCGCTTTCTACCGGCCGCTGATCCTCCCGCGCGTGCAGGTGGACGTGGAGACCGGACCCACCGTGCTGATCTTCACCGCCTCCGCCGACGGGCTGCCGGTGGCGGCGGTGCAGGTGACCGTGAACCTGTTGGTGCGGGAGAAGCATGACATCGTGCTGCGGGTCCTCACCGTGGAGGTGCCGGTGGGCCGACCCCTGCGGCTGGGCTTTGCGCCGCTGATCGTCCGCGTGGTCTCGGTGACCGTCGCGGACGTGATCCTGTCGCCTTCCTGGGCATCGCCCTAAAGGCCCGCGATTTCCGCAATCTTGTGCCGCCTGCCCGCGCCGCGGATGATGCGTACCTGCGAGCGCGGCACGCCGAAGTGCTCCGCCAGCGCGGCGACCACGGCGGCATTGGCCTGCCCCTCACGTGGCGGCGCGGTTACGGATACCCGAAGCCGACCCGCGTCGAGGCGTTCGACTCTCGGGCTCCGGGCGTTGGGGACAACGGTGACCGATACGCGCACAGAACGGCTCCGCGTCAGGCTTCAGGCGGGGTAGGCGCGGCGGGCAGGTGGGGCGTGGCGGAGAGGGTGGGATTCGAACCCACGAGAGCGTTTCCGCCCTAGCTGCTTTCAAGGCAGCCCCGTTCGTCCGCTCCGGCACCTCTCCGCTTCGAGATTGTAGCAGACGCCTGCCCACGCGCGGCCGGAAGTTTTATGCAACTCCACCGCTGATCCGCACTCTTTCCGTCGGTCGATAGAAGGAGGCAGCGTTGGGCTGCCGGAATCGGGGTCTCTACTGGCCAAAAATCTCAGTGCGCGTTCAGGAGGTCCCGTGCCGACCCGACGCATGTCGCTGTCTGGGGGTCCAAATGTCGTGAAGCGTGTCGCGGCCGTAGGTGCGGTCGTTCTGGCCGCCGCTTTTGTTCCCGGGGGTGCTCGGGCGGCGCCGATCGACACCGTGCGCATTGTCTACCAGGCGTTTCAGAGCTACGGCGCCCTCTTCATCGCCGACCGGGAGGGGTTCTTCAGCGCGGAGCGGATCCGGCTGGAGTGGGTACCGCTCCGGACTTCCGCGGAAGCCATCCCCTTGCTCGCCCAGGGCAAGCTCGACGTGGGCGCGGGTGGGATCAGCCCCGCCTACTTCAATGCGGTCAGCCGAGGGCTGCGAGTGCGCATCGTGGCGGACAAGGGGCACGTGGGCCCGCGCGGCGGCGTCCCCGTGCTCATGGTGCGCAGAGGACTGGCCGGCGTGATCAAGACCGTCGCCGATCTGAAGGGCCGAAAGGTGGCGATCAGCGGCCTGGGCGATCTGGGGCATTACCTCTGGTACCGCACCCTCACGGCGCACGGGCTCTCCCTGGGGGACGTCACGCTGGTCACCCTTCCCCTGCCGGCCTATGTTGCCGCCCTGGAGGGGGGAAGCGTCGATGCCGCCTTCCTCACTCCTCCGCAGGACAAGCAGGCCGCGGAAGCCGGCATGGCCTTCACGCTGGCTGATCCCGCCGGTTTCATGATGGGAGAACCCCTGGCCTTCCTTTACTATGGCCCCACCTTCCTAGAACGGGATCGGGCGCTGGGCCTGCGGTTCATGGTGGCCTACCTGCGGGGCCTCCGGCAGTACAATGCCGGCCCCACCGAACGCAACGTCTCCATTGTCGCCGAGTACACGAAAGTCGACCCTGCACTCGTCCGGCGCAGCGGCTGGATCGGGATGCGGGCGGATGGACTGGTCGACGTGGCGAAGGTCCGCCGGTTGCAGGATTGGCTGTACGAGATCGAACTGGTCAGCGTCCGGAATCCCATGCAGACAGTTGTAGACAATTCGTTCGTCGACCAGGCGGGAGATCTGCTGCACCTCCGGGGAACCCGCTGAAGTGAGTCGCGTCGGGATCCTGCGTGACTACCTGGCGCAACTGCGCAGTCTCGACGCGTATTTCGCCCGGCCGCTCGATCTGGCAGAAGCCAGGGCCCTGGTGCGAACGCGGGTACAGCGGCGGGACGAGCTATTCCTGGCCATGGCGCATTCTGCCTTCGTCCGTCCGGGGTCCCCCTACCGGGCCCTCCTCGATGCGGCGGGCTGCACCCTCCGCGACCTGGAGATTATGGTGCGGCAGCGTGGGGTGGAGGGGACGTTGCGCGCCCTGTACCAGGCCGGGGTGTATCTGTCGTTTGAGGAATACAACTCCGGCGAAGTCCGCCGCGGCGGGCGCGAGATTCGCTTCACCGCCGCGGACCTGGCCGGACCGGGCGGACCGGGAGCGATGGCCCTGCGTACCGGCGGAACGCGCAGCGGCGGGCGATGGGTCAACCTGCACATCGACAACCTGGCCGAACAGTCCGCCCCCCAATACGGGATCGCCCTGGATATGCTGGCCGGCCCGCGCGCGCCCGTCTTTCTCTGGCAACTGGGTTTTCCTTCTGGAGCCGCCATCGCCACCTGGTTCGCCCTGGGCCGTCTGCGCCGTCCGCCCCGCCGGTGGTTCTCGCTGAACCCTGTTCCGCCACGTCTGTTTGGACGGCGAGGCCATCACCGTCTCTTGTTGTACGCGGCGCGCCGTGCCGCCCGCCGCGGCGGTGTCCACCTGCCGCTGCCCGAGTTTGCACCCGTCACGGACACCGCGAAGGTCTTGGAAGCGGTGATGGCGACGCTGCAGACTGAAGGCCGCGGCGTGGTGATCACCACTCCCAGTTGCGCCGTGCGCCTGGCCGTTGAAGCGCGGCGGCGGGGCGGCTCGCTGCGCGGGCTGGGCATCCTTACCGGCGCAGAACCGCTGACAAATGCGAAAGCCGAGGAGATTGTCCGCGCGGGAGCCCGCGTCCGTTGCCATTACGCGTCGATGGAAGCGGGTTTGATGGGCGCCCCCTGCGGGAATCCCCGCGATGTGGATGATATGCATTTTCGCAGCGATGCCCTGGCCATGATCACCGTCCCGCGCGACCTGGCCGGGGTCACGGTGGAGACGTTGATGCTGACCTCTCTCCTGCCGACGGCGCCGCGGATCTTCTGGAACGTGGAAATCGACGACTTCGCGCAGGTCGAAGAGCGGCGCTGCGGGTGCGTGTGGGATGAGCTGGGGTGCGGTCCGCATCTTCTGGGTGTCCGCAGTTTCACCAAACTCACCGGGGAGGGCACCACCGTTGTCGGGAGCAACGTCGTCCACATCGTCGAGCAGGTCCTCCCCCAAGCCTTTGGCGGTGCCAGCACCGACTACCAACTAGTCGAAGCGGAAGACGAAGAGCGCCTGACGAGGCTCTTCCTGCTGATCAGCCCATCTGTCGGCCCGCTCGACGAGGCGGTCGTGATCGGTCGCTTCACCGAGGCGCTGCGGGCAACCGCGGGAACGGGTCTCGGCGCCGGCGGCGGGATGCGCCAGGTTTGGGAACAGGCCGACTCGATTCGGATCCTCCGCCGCGAACCCATCTCTACAAGTCTGGGCAAACTCCTACCCTTCCACACCCTGGGTGCCGCGCAACTCGATCAGAGGGGTGTCAGGAAAGGGAGCGATCGTCCGACCACAACCGGCCGCAGCAGTTCCTGATCGATCGCGCACCCCGCCCTCAGGGTTTGTTCTTGGGGCCGCTCCCCGCAATTGCCTATAATGGCGGGGGAATCCAACGTGGGGGTGCCGGATGCCGCTGCCGGAGTTCCGCAACGAACCGTTCACCGACTTCTCCCTCGAGGCCAACCGCACCGCGATGCAGAGCGCCCTGGCGCAGGTGCGCCGGGAGATGGGGAAGGAGTTCCCGCTGGTCATCGGCGGCCAGCGGCTCACCACCTACGACAAGTTCTACTCGCGTAACCCCTCCAACGTGGACGAGATCGTCGCGGTCTTGCACAAGGCCTCGCCGCGCGAGGTGGAGCGGGCCGTCGAAGCCGCCGACCGCGCGTTTCCATCCTGGAGCCGCGTCCCCGCAGAGGAGCGCGCGGCCATCCTGCTGCGCGCTGCGGATCGGCTGCGGCGGCGCAAGTTTGTCGCCGCGGCCTGGCAGGTCTACGAGGTCGGCAAGAACTGGGGCGAGGCGGACGCCGACGTCGCCGAGACCATCGACCACCTGGAGTACTTCGCTCGCGAGACGCTGCGCTACGCCCGCGGTCATCCGCTAGCGCCGCACCCTCAGGAGTACACCGAGTACACTTATCTGCCGCTCGGCGTCGTGGCAGTGATCCCGCCGTGGAACTTCCCGCTGGCCATCCCCGGCCGGATGGCGGCGGCGGCGATCGCCACCGGCAACACTGTGGTGCTGAAGCCGAGCAGTGACTCCCCGGCCAACGCCTACGTCTTTCTGGAGATCATGGAGGAAGCCGGCCTGCCGCCCGGCGTGCTGAACATCATCACCGGCTCCGGTATCGACGTCGGCGACCCCCTGGTGCTGCACCCGCGCGTGCGCATGGTCGCGTTCACCGGGTCGAAGGACGTCGGCCTGCGCATCTACCAGCACGCCGCGAAAGTGATGCCCGGACAGATCTGGTTGAAGCGCGTCATCTGCGAGATGGGCGGCAAGAACGCCGTGATCGTGGATGATGAAGCGGATCTGGATGAGGCCGTGCAGGCGGCGGTCGCCTCGGGCTACGGCTTCCAGGGGCAGAAGTGTTCCGCCGGATCGCGCCTGGTGGTGACCGCCCCCGTCTACCGCCATGTGCTGGACGCCTTCGTGGAGAAGGTGCGCGCGCTGGAGGTAGGGCCGGCGCCCGAGAACTTCCCGGCCGGACCGGTGATCAACGACCGGGCGAAGCAGACCATCCTGAACTACATCCAGATCGGGATGAAGGAGGGGCGGCTGGCGGCCGGTGGCGAGCCCGCCGACGGCAATGGCCACTACATCCAGCCGACCGTCTTTGCTGACGTGGACTTCCGCGCCCGCATCGCCCAGGAAGAGATCTTTGGCCCGGTGGTGGCCGTGATCAAGGCGCGGGACTTCGAAAGCGCGCTGGAGATCGCCAACAGCACCGAGTACGGACTGACCGGCGCCGTGTTCACCAAGAACCCGGAGAAGATCGCCCGGGCGCGGCGCGAGTTCATGTGCGGCAACCTCTACATCAACCGCAAGTCCACCGGTGCGCTGGTGGGAGTACATCCATTTGGCGGCTTCAACATGAGCGGGACCGACGCCAAAGTCGGGGGTCCCGACTACTTGCTGTTCTTCCTGCAGCCGAAGGTGACGTCGCTCAAGTGGAGGTAGTGGCAGCCAATCCCTCGCCGGCCGCCGCTTTCGAGAGCCGGTCGTCGAAGGAGAGCAGGCGGAGTTCAGGCCGCTCTTGCTGGAGGGTCTTCGCCAGGGCCAGGTGCCAGAGGTCCGCACCTCGCAGCGGCCAGGTGGCGGCAAGGCTCGTGATGACCTCCCACTCCGGGGGATCAGGCAGGCGATGCCAGGGAACCCGGTCCAGGGCGTCGCGAGCCGACTGGACGACCTCGGTGCTCCCGGACTCCCGGCGCAGGCGTGCAAGTCCCGCGTTGACCTCCGCCCAGGCGAGGGTCGAAAGCAGGTGAACAGATCGAGCACGGCTCCAGGCGATGGCCTCGCCGCGCCGCGGATGGAGGGCGACGAGCGACAGGATCGCCGAGCTATCCCAATAAAGGAGAACCGGAGGCCGCGTCACCACGTGGCGTCTCGGTCCTCCTGCAACCACCGCTGGAGCAGTTCACCGGCCTCTTCCGGGAGAATGGGCTCCGGCCACTTCGCTCCCGGCGGGGGAGGAATCAGCCGGCCCTCCCTTTCCAGGCGCCGTACCCACTCCTCCACGGTCTCGCGCCGCTCCACTGGGGCGAGCCGCGCAACGGGCTGTCCTCTCGCCGTGATGATCCACTCCCGTCCGCGCTGCACATCTCGCAGCAGCTGGCTCAGCCGGGCCTTCGCTTCCCGCACGCCGATCTTCCGCACCAGCGGCGCCTCCTGTACAATGTGGTCATTGTAACTACAGTGTACCATAGGCGGCGGTACCACGGGCGCATCCCCTCCAATGCCTGAATCGGCCGCCGTGCGCCTGCATCAAGGTCTGGTCCCACTGCTCAAAGAGGTCGGCGAAGTCCCGCCGGGGCCGTTCATCCCGGCGCGCTTCCAGGTAGAAGCGCTGGAGGCGGTGCTGCGGGGCGACGTCTTCGTCTCCGCGCCCACCGGCAGCGGCAAGACCTGGATCGCCGAGCGGGCGATGGAGCAGGTACTGGCGCGCGGCGGCACCGCCTGGTACACGACGCCGCTCAAGGCCCTGAGCAACCAGAAGTTCCACCGCTTTCAGAAACTCTACGGCGCCGAACGTGTCGGCTTGCTCACCGGCGAGCGCAAGATCCGCCCGCGTGCGCCGGTGATCGTGGCCACGACGGAGATCTTGCGGAATGCCCTCTACGACGGCGGCGTCACTCCCGACCTCGCGGTCCTGGATGAAGCGCACTACCTCGGCGATCCGGAGCGCGGGATGGCCTGGGAAGAGATCATCATGCTCGCACCTGCCGTCACGCACCTGCTGCTGCTGTCGGCGACGCTACAGAACGTGGACGATCTGGCGGACTGGATGGGCCGCGTGCGGGGACGTCCGCCGGCCGTCGTCCGGGAGTCGGAGCGCCCGGTGCCGCTGCGCCGGGTCCTGGTGGAAGCGCGCGGGCACCTCCTGCCCGAAAACCTGGCCCCCCGCGTCCGCGGCGGCGAGCGGCGCCGCGGGTGGCTGAGCACCACGGTGCGCGAACTGGCCGAGGCGAGCCTGCTGCCGGCGATTCTCTTCTTCCCGGCGCGGCGCGAGTGTGATGACGCGGTGCGCGAATTGAGCGCGGTGCGGCTTCCCGGTGAAGCAGAGCGGCGCGCAGGCTACCGGGTCTGGGAGCAGCGGTTCCCGTATCTGGCCGTCCATCCGTTTCGCTGGTTCCTGATCCAGGGCGGCGTGGCTCCGCACCACGCCGGACACCTGACCGCCTGGCGCCTGGCGGTAGAGGACCTGCTAGATCAGGGACTCGTCCGGGCAGTCGCGGCGACGACGACGCTGGCCAGCGGCCTGGACGTGCCCGCGCGCACGGTCGTCCTCAGCACGCTCTCGCGGCAGAGTCCGGAGGGGCGCGTCGATCTCACCGCGACGGAGTTCCATCAGATGGTCGGGCGGGCGGGGCGCCGTGGCCGCGACCGCATTGGCGTGGTGGCGCTGCCGGCCAGTTCGCGCGGGGAGGCGTTGCTCGGCCTAGCCCTCTCCCAGGCGGAGACGGAGCCGGTGCGCTCGGCCTTCCGCCCCGGCTACACGCAGGTCCTCAACCTGCTGGCGCGGCGGACGCTCGCCCAGGCCCTCGACGAACTCGAGCGGTCGCTCGCGGCCTACGAGGCGGAGAAGTATGGGACGGAGCGGGTGCGTCCCGTCCGCCATCTCCGCCGCTTCCCGCCGGGTGCGGCCGCGCAGACGCTGGAACACACCCGCGATCCTCTCGGCCAAGCCTTCCTCCTGCGGGCCGTCATCCTACAGTCCCTCGGCTATCTGGACGCGGAGGCGCATCTCACGGAGGACGGCCGCTGGGCCGCCCGGCTGCGCCATCATCGGATGCTGGTGCTGGCGGAGATCGTGCGGCGCGACGGCATCCCGGCGGCGGCACCCCGCCTGGCCGCGATGGCCGCGGCGCTAGGATCGGAGCGCGCACCCCGGGCCGGCGGCGAGGGGGTGCGCCTGGGCGGGCTGTCCTCGCTGGTGCGCCGGCTGGCGCGTCTGGAAGAAGAGGTCGGCGCGGACCCCGATCCCTTCGAACAGGAGTTCCGTCAGGAGTGGGACCGGCGCCGTCGCCGGGCGATCAGCTCCCCCGCGGAGCGGCGCGCGGCGGCGTGCGAAGCCTGGGCGCGGGGGACCGAATGGACCACGCTGGTCCGCGAGTTCGAGGTGGAGGAGGGGGACCTGCAGCGCATCGTCCTGCAGGCGGCCGAAGTCCTCATGCAACTCGAAGGTCTGCCGCAACCGCAGGTGCGCGCCGTCGCCCACGAGACCCGGACGCTGCTGCTCCGCCCGCCGGTCCTGTAGCCCCACCGGGTTCACCGCTCTCGCCCGGCGGCGTCTGCCGCGTTGCCGCCCGGTCCCCGTCCCGGAAAGCCGGGATCTAGCGGACACCCGTCCGGGACTCCTGCACCTATCCCGCCGACCTTTCAATAGGCTAACTTTCCTGTCAACGATGGTGACTCCGCGAACCGAAGGGTGGTGCACCATGCGAGCGACGGCTGCGGTGCTGGCTTTGATTCTTGTCCTCCTTGCGGCGGCTCCCGCGGTAGCCCAACCTGCGCTCGGCCCGACCGGCAGGTGTGAAGCCTTCTCCGACTTCCTTTCCGTTGCTGCCGCCGTGCACGCGCCGGTCCCGATCCTGGAAGTGGAGGTGACGCTGCAGAACAACTCCCCAGGCAAACTCCGCGTCGAGACCGGGATGTTTGCGCTGCATAGCCGGCAGACCGGACGGGTCTCGCCGCTGACGCTGGATGAGGCGAAAGCTATCCTGAACGACCCGGCGCAGCTCTTCGCCGGCCTGGTCCTGTTCGGTCTGTTAGGGCTATGGGCGAATCAAGAGAGCCAGCGGCGGTGGACCGCACACGCCGAAGCCAACATCTTCAAGGGCGCAGATCTTCTCCCGGATGCGGCCGGGAAAGGATCGCTGTTCTTCCGGCCCTATCTCAATCTGACCGAGTTCACGCTGAGCGTGGAGGGACTGACGGGTGAAACCGGGCAGCCGTTTCCCGCGCTGACCACGACCTGTTCCGTACCGACGCTCGGCGGCCGGGTGGCGTCTCCCCCGCCGGCCGCGGTGCGCGCGTACGTGATGACTGCGCGGGCGACCTCCGGGCCATTGACGATGAGCGTGGAGCGCGCGGAACTCGGCAAGGACGAGACGGCCTTCGCGGTGACCATTGAGAATGCTGGGGACTCCGAGGCCAACCTGTTCAACGCGATCGCCGACGCCACTTTGACCGATAATGCTGGCAAGACCTACTTCGTGCGCACCCTGCGGACGAACCTGGTCGACCGGATCGGGGCGGGAGGTAACGTCAAGGGCCGGCTCGTGTTCGAGCCCCTACCGCCTTCCACCCGGAGGGCCACGCTGACGATGCCGGGCATCCGTATCGGGGATGCCGCGCACGAGATCAGCGTCCAACTGCGCTTCTAAGTGCCGGTCCGGCCCGGTCGCCGCTGCGGGTCCCTCCGCTCGCGCTGGCGGCCGGGTTCGGTTCGTGGCTGAGCCCCCGCCTCATACCCTGCAAAGGTGGGCAGGACTATCATTGAAGAGATCAATGCAGGAGGGCGCGGTGTGCGGCCGACTCTGCGAGCGTTGACGGCGACGGTTCTGCTGCTTGCACTGGTCCCCTGGACCGGTGCCTCTGCCCAAAGCGGACCTCCCCGAGCAACGTCATGCTCCGGCGCGTCTGACGTCCTCACCGTTACCGCAACCGTTCGGCCGCCCCGGGCCGTCTTGGAGAT
>LDXQ01000050.1 GCA_001443485.1 Candidatus Sysuimicrobiota bacterium CSP1-3 | reverse complement strand
CTACGCCACGCCGGAATACGCCCGCTCCAGCAACGATAAGGCGCTGCAGAAGTACGAACCCGACCGCTATGCCGTGTTCGTGGTCGCCATGAACACGCACACGGTCGACCTGAGCGGCTACGACATGGTGAAGATCAGCGAACTGGTCGCCGGCGGGAAGCGGTACGCGCCGCTGCGCTGGCAGAGCACCAGCGAGAACGCCCATCACCGGTCGGGCGTGCTGATCTTCCCTAAGATCCAGCCACCGTTTCCAGTGGAACTACTGATCAAGACCGTCGCCGGGATTCCCGTGCGGAGATTTCAGTGGACGCCGTAAGCGTGGCAACATTCGGCATCCTGCCGGGCGGGCGGCGGCCCTGGATCACCGGCCTGATCTCGGCCGCGGCCCTGCTGCTCACCTACAGCCTGATCATCGCCTTCTCTTCCCGGTCCTTCGCCCATCTGCTCGACCAGTGGCGCATCGATGCCCTCTTTATCGCCCTGGTGGCCGCGGGGTTCGGCACGCAGATGGGGCTCTATCAGCACGTCCGCCGGGTGATCCGCGGCGACGGCCGGGCCACGGCGATGGCCGCCGGGGGCACGGCCACTTCCACCACGGCGATGGTGGCCTGCTGTCTGCATCATCTCTCGGACGTCGTGCCCTTCCTGGGACTGTCCGGCGCCGCCACCTTTCTGATCGAGTACAAGGTGCCGGTGATCCTGCTCAGCCTGGCTGCCAATGGCATTGGGATTGCCTTGATGGTGCGGACCCTCAGACACGCCCGCAGGATGCAGGCGCCGGCGTGTCACTGACGTATAGCGACGAGTGGAGGTGGGGAAAATGAAGCGGTTGGCCATCCTGGGAGTCATTGCCGGCCTGGTCGCCGCGCTGACCACGGGCGCCACAGCGGCGGCAAAGGTGCAGAAGGTCAGCGTCACGATGACTGATTTCAAGTTCACGCCCAAGGCCATCACCCTGCAGACGGGGGTCCCCGTGGAGTTGACGCTGGTGAACAAGGGGGGCGTGGAGCACGAGTTCATGGTCTACGCGCCGCCGAAGGCCGCTCCCGACGACTGGGACGAGTACGTGATGGACAACACCTACTTCAAGGACATGGGCGAGGTTGAAGTGGTCTTCCGCAACCAGGGCGCGGTCGCGAGCACCCGCATGTTCGAGGTCGAACTGGAGAAGGGCAAAGGCGCCACGGTGCTGTTCACGCCGTCGAAGAAAGGTACGTTCGAGATCGGCTGCCACGTCGAGGGGCACTACGAAGCGGGCATGAAGGGGACCTTCGTCGTGAAGTAGCCCGTCGCCGGGTCCCCGGGGCCTACCGGGGACGGTGGCTGGGATGAGCCTGCGCAGGCGGATCATGCTGCTGGTGACGATCGGTCTGATCGTCGCCACCGCCCCGCTGGGGGTCATGGGGATCGGCATGCTCCGCGCCGCTACCGACCGCGTCCTGGCCGAGCGCCTGGTCATGGCGCGGGCCACCGCCGATCATCTCAACGAGCGTCTCACGCAGGGCGTCCGGCAACTCGACCAGGTGGGTCGGCGGATTGCGCCGCTGTGGGCGGCCGGGGACCTGGACGCCGTGCGCGAGGTTTTCGCCACCACGGCCCCCTCTCTGGAGCTCCTCTCCAGCGATCTCTTTCTCATCGATCGCGCCGGCCGCGTGGTCGTGCGTGAACCTGCAGTGCATCCCCTGGGTTCGCTTTCTCCCGGTTCTGTTGATTCGGTCCGACAGACGCTCGCCAGCGGCCGGCCGGGCGTCAGCCGGCTGGTGCGGATTTCGGGCGGTACACCGGCGATCATCGTCACCGCGCCGATGCCCGGTGAGACCACGGCGGCTGTCGGCGCCGTGGGAGGAGTCATCCTCCTCCCCAGTCCCGTCCTGCAGTCGTTCGTCGAGCGCCTGGCGGTGGGCGAGACGGGGCACGCCGCGATCGTCAGTGACGACGGGACGGTCCTGGCGAGTACTGACCCCGACGAACTCTACACCCGCAATGAGCACCCCGAGTTCCTCGCCAGCTTGATCGCGCAGCGCCAGGCCCGCGTCGGCTCGACGGCCGAGGTCTCCGGCCCCGGGGGAGAGGAGCACCACGTCATGGCCTTCGCCCCGCTGGCAGCGGCGCCGTGGGGGTTGACGATGGGGCAGGACGAAGCCGAGACGTTTGGTCCCATCCGGCGCCTGCGCGACGGCGTGATCCTCTTTGACCTGGCCGTCCTGGTCGCCGCACTCCTGTTCGCCTGGCTCGACACCGGGATGGTGGCCGCGCCTCTCCGCGTGCTCAAGGAGGCGGCGGAGCGGATCGCCGGTGGGGATCTGGGGCAGCAGATCGCGGTACGGCGAAGCGACGAGATCGGCGCGCTGGCAACCAGCTTCGAGACGATGCGGGTGCAGTTGCTGGCGTCGCTGGAAGAGATCCAGCGGCGGGCCCACGCCGCGCAGTCGCTGTACGAAGTGGGGAAGGACGTCCTCAGTCAGCAGGATCGGGAAGCGGTCCTCCGCTCGATCGTGGAGCGGACGGTCGCGCTGGTGGGCGCCGATGTGGCGGTCGTCTGCCTGGTCGACGACTCGGGAAAGACGGCGCGGGTCAGCGCCGCGGCCGGCGCCGCGGACGCCGTGCACCCGGGCCCGCATCCGTTCGCGCTCCGCGGGGAAGAGGACGCACCGTCGTGCCTCGACTGCTCAATCCTGCGCGATCCCTACCGCGCCGCCCACCTGACGACGCCGCTCATGGTCGGCGGCCGCACGGTAGGAGCCCTCTGCGCGGGAACGCGGGAGGCGCGGGCCTTCACGGCGGAGGAGCGGGACGTGCTCTCCGGGCTGGCCAACCTGGCGGCGATCGCCGTGGAGAACGCGCGGCTGCAGGAGCGGGTGCAATCGCTGGCGGTCCTGGAGGAACGGGAGCGCATCGCCCGCGAGATTCACGACAGTGTGGGTCAGGTGCTGGGTTACGTGAACACCAAGGCGCAGGCGGTCAAGGTGCTGCTGGACGCCGGCAAAGGTGCGGAAGCGCAGGCGCAACTGGCGCAACTGGAACAGGCCGCGCGAGAGGTCTATGCTGACCTGCGGGAGGCGATTCTCGGGTTGCGGACAGAGACCGGTCCAGAGCGCCGGTTGATTCCGGTGTTGCACGACTACATCCGGCGGTTCAGCGAACTGAGCGGCGTGACCACCGAACTGGTCGCTGAGGGTGATCCGGCCCGCTACATCTTCAGCCCGATTGCGGAGTTGCACCTTCTGCGCATCATCCAGGAGGCACTGACCAACGTGCGGAAACACGCCATGGCCGGGCGGGCGTGGGTGCGGTTGGCCGAGCAGGACGGGACGGTGACGATTAGCGTGCGCGACAACGGTCTGGGGTTCGATCCCGAACGGCTCCAGTCGGGCGCGTGGCCGCGGTTCGGTCTCCAGACGATGCGGGAGCGGGCCGAGGCGATCGGTGGGACGTTCGCGATCCGGTCGGGCGGCGGATCGGGTACGGAGGTCGTGGTGCGGCTGCCGCTGGGGCAGTTGAGGGTCACGGATGCGCGTCCTGCTGGCGGATGATCATCCGCTCTTCCGGGACGGCGTGCGCAGCCTGCTCCAGGCGCGCGGCGTGGAGATCGTGGGGGAGGCCGGCGACGGTCAGGAGGCGCTGGAGGAAGCGCTGCGGCTGCGGCCGGACGTCATCCTGATGGACATCTCCATGCCGCGCATGGACGGGCTGGAGGCCACGCGGCTGATCAAAGCGCGCCTGCCCGAGGTGAAGATCGTCATTCTCACGGTGTCAGACGAGGATCGCACCCTCTTCGAGGCGGTGAAGAGCGGCGCCCAAGGCTACCTGCTGAAGGACCTGCAGGCCGACGAGTTCTTCGGCCTGCTCTCCGGCATCGAACGGGGCGAAGCGCCCATCTCCCGCGGGCTGGCCGGCCGGATCCTGGAGGAGTTTGCGCGGCGCCGCGGCGATCGGCCCGAGGGCGAGGCGGACGAACTGACCGAGCGGGAACAGGAGGTGCTGCGGGCGGTGAGCAGCGGCGCTTCGAACCGCGAGGTGGCGGCCGCGCTGCACATTTCGGAGAACACCGTGAAGTTCCACATGAAGAACATCCTGGACAAACTCCATTTGCGCAACCGCGCCGAGGTGGTGGCCTACGCGGCGCGCAAAGGTCTGCTGCCGCCGGCGATCCCGCCCGGCGCGGGCGACCCCGCGATTCCCTAAAAGGACGGTCTTAACTGCAGGACGTTCTGCAGGAGCATCATCGCCAGGAAGCCGACGATCACGGCCGCGGCGGCGTTGGCCCGGTTGCCGCTGTGCTCGACGGCTTCGGGGATCATCTCGCTGACAACGAGGAACCCCATTGCCCCTGCGGCAAAGCCGAAGCCGATCGGCACGAGCGGCCGAAAGAAGGCCACCGCGAGGGCGGCAGGCACCGCCAGCAGCGGCTGGGGAAGGCTGGTGAAGATCGACCACCAAATGCAGGACCACCCGGAGAAGCCCTCCGCCCGCAGCGGCAGCGACACGGTGAGTCCCTCCGGCACGTTGTGGATGGCGATGGCGATGGTCAGCAGGACGGCCAGCGTCATCTCGCCCGATCCAAAGCTCACCCCGATGGCGATGCCCTCAGAGAAGCTGTGGATCGTCATCGTGCCGATGACAAAGAGCACCCGCCGGGCCGAGGCGCCCTGCAGGTGGTAGAAGTCCAGGTGGGTGTGGCCCATCCGCCGCTCGGCCAGCCAGAAGAGGAGGGCGCCCAGGGCAATCCCCAGCGCCACCACGTTGTACCCGCCTAACTGCACACCGGCAGAGACCAGGTTAAAGACGGAAGCGGAGAGCATCATCCCGCCGCTGAAGCCCCACGCCAGACCCAACAGAGACTGCGGCAGCCGGGGAACAAACAGGAACGGCACCCCGCCGAGCCCCGTGGCCAGGGCCGTGGCGAGGGCGCCCAGGAAGGTCACTAAGGTCAGTTCGGCCGTGGACAAGCGCTGCCCCTGCGTTTGAGCGTACCTTCTGGGCCATCGGCCCGCTATCCATCCGGTAACTGATTCGCCACCGCCTTTCGAAGCCTCCGTGCGCCGCGTCCCGATTCCCCTACCCGGCCGGGTAGCGGCACCCTCTCCGCCGTGCGGGGCGTGATCGCCGGCAAGACTATTCCGGCGTGTGTTGTGACCAAATGGCCCGCGCCTTACGGTCGGAGTGAGGACGCACTGACGACTCGATTGGGGGCGAGAGCCATGGAACGGCGCAGCGACGGCATCGTGTACTACGCCCTGGTCATTGCGCTCGTTGCCTTGCTGATCAGCATCGTGGCCTACACCGGGCGGGCGCGGTCGGCGGTGACTTCTGTGCCGCGGATTCCGGCGACGATGAAGCTTTCGATGGTCGTGGCCACCTTCAGTGGACAGGGTGTGGCCGCACACCGCTGGTACCCCACCATGCTCGTGGTGCGGCAGGGGGATACGGTGGATTTGGCCGTGGGCAACCCGGACAAGTTCAACCACGAGTTCGCGATTCCCGATTTCAACCTGCGTTCGCGGAAGCTGACGCCGGGCGGCACCGACCGGCTGCGGTTCACCGCCGATCGGGCGGGCGTGTACGTCTTCCAGTGCGTGCTGCCCCACGATCCCGCGCGGGGAGACTGCACGCCGGACCATGAGCTAATGCGCGGCTATCTGATCGTGACGGAGTGAGGGAGGAGGCGAGCGTCATGGACGGACGCAAGTCCGCTCTGCGGTCGGCGCTGGCCGGGCTAGCGCTGGTCATCGCACTCGTCGCGGTCGCCCTCAGCCTTCTCTCGTTGACGGCGCCGGCAGCCCCGGTCCGCTCCACCCCGGCGGGACCCGCGACAATTGACCTCTCCCTATTGATCAGCGGGCGGGGGGCCATCGGCGGCCCGGCCGAGAGCCATCTCTATGACCCCCAGCTTCTCGTGGCCCGCCGTGGCGACAAGGTGCGGCTGCGGGTGACCAACGGATCCCACTTCCGCCACGCCATTGAGGTCGTCGGCTATGGAGTCAAGACGGGTCCGCTCACCGGAGGGCCGCAGGCGGCGGAGACGCTGACGTTCACGGCCGACAAGAGCGGGATCTACGAGTACCGCTGCTATCTGCCTTATGACCCGGCGACAGCGACGTGCTCGCCCGACCACGAGCAGATGGTCGGCCATCTCGTCGTCCTGGAGCCGGAGGCACGCTGATGCGCAACAGCACACCGATGGAGGTGACTGTCATGAGGAAGGGACTGCCGGTCATTCTGGCCGCTGTGCTGATCCTGCTGCTCCCCTGGAGCGCGGGTGGGGCGACGGTGCAGAAGCTCACGCTCACGATGCGCGACTTCAAATACACCCCCGCCAAGGTGAACCTGCAGGTCGGCGTGCCGGCAGAGATTACCCTGATCAACCGAGGGAAGGTCGCCCACGAGTTCATGATCTACGACATGCCCCGGCAGATGAGCGCCATGATGATGGGCCACGAGTGGGCGGAGAAGACCAACTACTTTCGCGGGCACGCGGTAACGGTGGAGGGCGGGAAGACGAACATGCGGGGTCAGGATCTCTTCGAGATCATCGTCTCACCGGGCAAGACCACGACGGTGAAGTTCACGCCAGCCCGCGCAGGTACGTTCGAGTTCGGCTGCATGATCAAGGGGCACTACGAGGCCGGGCAAAAGGGCACCCTGACCATCCGGTAGGTGAGGAGGATAGATCCCATGGAGAACAGGGGCTCCGCCATCGTCACCGCCGCGTTTGCCATCGTGCTGCTCATTCTGGGCGCCGGGTACCTGGTGTTCCGGATCTACACCCCACCCACGTCCGCCTCGCCGCCGGTGACCCCCGAGGTGCGGCAGTTCAGCCTCACGCTCCACGCCGTAGCGGTCGGCGAAGAGACGATGCGCCACTGGCTACCGGCAACCGTGGTGGTGAACGTCGGCGACACCGTCATCCTGAAAGTGACCAATACCGATCCCGAGACGACCCACGGGTTCGCCCTCGCGGCCTTCAACATCTCGGTGCCGGCGATTCCGCCGGGCCAGACGCAGACCTTCCGCTTCCGCGCCTCCCGGCCCGGCATCTTTCACTTCGGGTGCAGCGTGGCCGGCTGCGCCACCGACCATGCCGACCAGATCGGCCAGTTGGTCGTTTTAGGGAGCCGATAAGTGGGTCTGACCCGGCGCTCATTCCTAAAGATCCTGGCCGCGGGGACGGCGGCGGCGGCCGCTCCGCTGGCAGGAGGCGGGCTGGTGCGCCGGTTCCGCATCCGGCCGGGTTCCCCCAACCTCCCGGCATTCGTCGCCAGCCGGGAAACGCCCGGCACGGTGGTGCACCTCTCCGGCCTGCCCAACTCCGGCGGTGACGTTGCCGTGGCCTACGCGGCGGAGCCGAATACCCGCACAGGGCCGGGCGAGGCCGGGCGGCGCTGGGTGATGGTGATCGACCTGGCCCGCTGTGACGGCTGCCGCGAATGCACCCGGGCCTGTACGGCGATGCACTTCGTCCCACCCGGCCAGGAGTGGATCCGGGTCTACGAGATGAAGGATCACGAAGAGGCGGCGCCCTACTGGTTTCCCCGGCCCTGCATGCAGTGCGACAATGCGCCCTGCGTCAAGGTCTGCCCGGTCAGCGCCGCCTGGAAGCGGGAGGACGGCATCGTCATGCAGGACACCTCCCGCTGCATCGGCTGCCGCTTCTGCATCGCCGCCTGCCCCTACGGCGCGCGCAGCTTCAACTGGGTAGAGCCGCCGCACACGCCGGAGGAACTGGCCAAGCCCGACGACATCGAGTGGAACTTCCGGCACCGCAAGGGGACCACCGAGAAGTGCATTTTCTGCCCGGGGTTAATCAAGCAGGGGAAACTGCCGGCGTGCGCCGACGCCTGCCCGATGGGGGCGATCTACTTCGGCGACCAGGTGGAGGACGCGGTCACCAACTCCCAGGGGGAAACCGTGCGGTTCTCCGAGCTGATCAAAGAGAACGCGGGTTACCGCTCACTGGAAGAATTGGGCACCGAGCCGCGCGTCTACTACCTCCCGCCGCGGAAGCGCATCTACCCCGCTCCGCCGGCCGAGCCCGAGCCCGCGACGATGGGAGGGCACCGCTGATGCCGCGTCGGCCGGATCAGTTCTCCCCACGGGAGCGCGTGCTCCTGGCGTCCCTGACCGAAGCCGGACCGGGATTCTATGCCCTGGTCGGCGTGCTGCTGGCCGTGATCGCCTGGGGCATCATCGCCTACACCGTGCAGTTGCGCTACGGTCTGGGCGTCACCGGCCTGCGGGACAACTTCATGTGGGGCGTCTACATCACGAACTTCGTCTTCTTCATCGGCGTGAGCCATGTCGGCGCCCTGATGTCGGCAATCCTGCGGATCACCGGGGCGGAGTGGCGCCGCTCGGTCACCCGGATGGCCGAAGCGATCACCTTCGCCTCGCTGCTGATGGGCGCGCTGATGCCGTTCGTCGACATGGGCCGCCCGGATCGGATCCTCAACCTGCTGCTCCACGGACGGCTCCAGTCGCCTGTGCTGTGGGACATCCTCTCTATCAGCACCTACCTGACCGGCAGCACGCTGTTTCTCTATGTACCGATGATCCCCGACATCGCGCTGCTGCGCGACCGCTTCGCGGAGGGCCCCGCCTGGCGGCGCCGCCTCTACACGCTCCTGGCCTTGGGGTGGAAAGGAACGGAGGTGCAGCGCCACCACCTGGAACGGATCATGGGGATCATGGCGATCATCATCATCCCTATCGCCATCTCGGTGCACACAGTCGTCTCCTGGATCTTCGGCATGACGCTGCGCGCTGGGTGGAACAGCACCGTCTTTGGTCCCTACTTCGTCTCCGGCGCGCTCTTCAGCGGTGCGGCGGCTGTGGTCACCGCGATGGCGGCCTTCCGCTGGGCCTATCATCTGGAGGAGTACATCACGGAGGCCCACTTCCGGCGCATGGGCTACCTGGTGATTACCCTGGGAATGATCTACGCGTACTTCACGTTCGCGGAGTACATCACCCCGGCGTACAAAATGGCCACCGCCGAGCGCGGCTATCTCACCGCGGTGTTCAGCGGCCAGTTCGCCCGCCTCTTCTGGTTCACCCAGGTCGGCGGTGTTCTGCTCCCCCTGCTGCTGCTGACGGTGCCGCGCATCTCTTGGGTGCCGCGACTGCAGCGCGTGCTATTCTTGCGCCCCGTACCCGCATTGGCCACCATCGCCACGTCCGTGGCGGTGCTGCTTGCGCTGCCCGCCGTGCTTCCCCGGACCGCGGCCCTCGGAGGATTCGACGTAATCCGCCAGCTCCCGGTATGGATCATCGGGGCGTTGGGCGGATGGCTCTTCCTGACGCTGCTCCCGGTCTTCCGGCAGCGTCCCATCGCCGCGGCGGTGGTGGCGTCGCTGCTGGTGAACATCGCCGCCTGGTTGAAGCGTTTCGTCATCATCGTGCCGACGCTGCAGTTCCCCTTCCTGCCCATTCAGCGCGCGCCTGCCGGCTGGGCGATCTACCAGCCTACCTGGGTGGAATTGTCGATCACGGCAGCGGCTGTTGCCGGGTTCGTGCTGATCTACCTTCTGTTCAGTAAGGTGTTCCCGATTGTATCGATCTGGGAGACGCGGGAAGAGGGGCACCGGCCCGGAGCGGCCCTGTCGCCGGCCGGTGGACACGGGGGAGTCGCCGATGCGCCGGCTCCGTAGCCTCCTTTTCTGCGGCCTCTTCGTCGTTGCGCTGGCAGCGATGCCGACGCGGGTCGAAGGCGCAGAGCCAGCGCGGGTCGTTCTCCAGACGCAGTCGGCTCCTGATGGGTCCGCGCGGCTGACGGCGACGGTCGTGGATAGTCGTGGTGCTCCCGTGGCAGAGTCGCCGGTGACCTTCAAGGCGCGCACAACATTCGGCTGGCTAACCCTAGCGGAGACCACCACTGGTGCGGACGGGAAAGCACGAACGATACTCGCGGTCGCCACAGTCGTTGAAGAGATCGCCGTCGAGGTCGGTGGGGAGGGGACGGTACGCGCCGCGATTCTGTTGGGCGCGCGGAGGACCTCCGCGCCGCGCATCCGGCCGGGCTGGGACGTCCTCCGGGGTGTGAGTCCCCAACCCGGGTTCATCAGCCCGTACCTCGTCCCGCTGCAGGTGATCCTGTTCGGGATGATTCTCGGCGGCATCTGGGCGACGTACGGCTACGTAGCCTGGTTTCTGCTGCGCATCCGAGGGGCCCGCTGATGAGCCGCCTCCGACTCTCCCGACGGACGTTCGTCAAGACCCTCATCGCCACCGGTGCCGCCGCAACGCTGCCATCGGTAGCGAAGTTGGCCGAGACGTGGGCGGCCGAGAGCCACAGCCCCCATGCCAGGAAGACACAGCGGCGCTGGGTGATGGTCATCGACCTGGCCGCCTGCGACGGGTGCAAGAAGTGCACGGCCGCCTGTCAGAAGGAGCACTTCGTCCCCTTCGGGCAGGAATGGATCAGGGTCTTCGAGACGGGCAACAATCCCTACGACAAGCAGAACTTCCCCCTGCCCTGCCAGCACTGCGAAATCGCCCCCTGCGTGAAAGTCTGCCCGGTCGCGGCGACCTACCACAACGACGAGGGCATCGTCCTGGTCGACCACAACAAGTGCATCGGCTGCCGCTTCTGCATGGCCGCCTGCCCGTACGGCGTGCGCTTCTTCAACTGGACAGAGCCGAAGCACTCTCCCCAGGAGCAGTTCGTCCAGTACTCACCCGAATTCCCTGTGCCCCACCGGAAGGGGACGGTCGAGAAGTGCATGCTCTGTGCCCACCGGGTGAAGATCGGCCGCCTCCCCGCGTGCGTCGAGGCGTGCGCCGCCGCGGAGATGTGGGCGATCTGGTTCGGCGACGCCAATGAGAACCTCGTGACGAATGGCAGGGACGTGGCGAAACTGACCGACCTGCTCGCCGAGGGCCGGGCGTTCCGCTACAAAGAGGAGCTCGGCACGCACCCGCGCGTCTACTACCTGCTGCCGGATCGACGGGACCGGAGACCCGCCGACAGTCGGAAGCCTGCCGGGAAGAGCGATGACCCCTACCGTCCCTGATCCGCACCCCGAGGAGCGTCCGGTCCTCCGCCCCCTGCAGCGGACGGGCTGGGGCTTTCGGTTGTTGGTTGCGGCGCTGCTGGCGGTCATCGCCGCGGGTGCCTACGCGTACGTCACCCAACTCCGTTTGGGGCTGGGCGTGACGGGTCTGAATAACCGCGTCACCTGGGGGATCTACATCACCAACTTCGTCTTCTTCATCGGGGTCAGTCACGCCGGGACGCTGATTTCGGCCATCCTGCGGGTGACCGGTGCGGAGTGGCGGCGGCCGATCACCCGGATGGCCGAGGCGATCACGGTCTTCGCCCTGATGGTCGGGGCGCCGATGGTGCTGATCGACATGGGCCGTCCCGAGCGGATCCTCAGCGTCTTCCGGTACGGTCGCCTGCAGTCACCGATCTTGTGGGACGTCATCTCCATCACCACCTACCTGACCGGCAGCCTGCTCTACCTGTACCTGCCGCTGATCCCCGACATGGCGCTGCTGCGTGACCGGCTGACCGAGGTCCCGCGGTGGAAGCGGGCGCTCTACCGGGCGCTGGCGGCCGGCTGGCGCGGCACGCCCCGGCAGCACGCAGCGTTGGAGCGGGGCATCAGCGCCATGGCCATCGTGATCATTCCTGTGGCGATCTCCGTGCACACGGTGGTGTCCTGGATCTTCGGGATGACCCTGCGCGCCGGCTGGCACTCCACGATCTTTGGCCCGTATTTCGTCATCGGCGCGATCTTCAGCGGCATCGCGGCGATTATCACCGCCATGGGGGCGTTCCGCTGGGTGTACGGCCTGGGCGGCTTCCTCACGGACCGGCACTTCCGCAACCTGGGCTACCTGCTCCTCACGTTCAACCTGCTCTACATGTACTTCACGATCAGCGAGTACCTGACCATTGCGTACGGCGCTGAGGTCAAGGACACGACACTCGTCCACGCTCTCTTCTACGGCGCGTTCTCCCACGTGTTTTGGGTGATGCTGATCATCGGGCTCGTCCTGCCCGCCGTACTTACGCTCATCCCCCACTTGGCCCCGATCGACCTGCTCCGCCGCGTGCCCGCGCTGCGCCCGATTCCGCTGGGCGTCGGCGCGGCGATTCTGGGGGGTGTGGGGGCCACGCTCCATGTGCGGGGCGTCGCTTACGTCAACACCACCTTGGGGGTTCACCACGACGTGGTGCTCGTCGCCGCAGGGGTGCTGGGGGCGGCGGCGTTTCTGGCCCTCCTGCCGGTGCTGAAACAGCGGCCGGTGGCGTCCATCGTGCTGGCGTCACTGCTGGTCAACGCCGGGATGTGGCTGAAGCGCTACATTATCGTCGTCCCCAGCATGGCGCTGCCGATCACACCCACCGAGTGGGCGACCTACCAGCCTACCTGGGTGGAGTGGTCGATCACGGCGGGGGCGTTTGCCACGTTCATCCTACTGTACGCGCTCTTTGCCAAGATCTTCCCGCTGATCTCGCTGTGGGAGGTGCGGGAGGCGAAGGTACCCGAACCGGCACCCGGGGCGCGGGCGCAAGAGGTGGTCGCATGAAGGCGGCCGTTGTTCTCCTGGTCCTCGCGGGAATCCTGGGGATGATCACGGGACGGGCGGTCGCCGCCGTCTCGACCCGTCTCAGCGTCACCGGGCCGTCCACGGTGGGCATGGGCGAAGAGATCTCCGTCGAGGCGCGCCTGACGACGGCGGATGACCGCCCAATTGCGGGCGCGGTCCTCACACTCTTCCAGGTGGGTGCCGTCGGGCAGCGGGCGATGAGCACCGCGACGACGGACGCGTACGGCATCGCCTGGTTCCTGCACAGCGAGTTCACCGTGGCGTACCTGTCGCTGCGTGTGGCCTATGCCGGCGACGCCGCCCGCGCGCCCGCGAACGCCGACCTGAGCGTCGAGATCACGGGCATCGAGGTCGCGCCGGCGGTGGTCATGCCCCACACACCGAGCTTGCCGGTGAAGACCGTGCTCTTTCTGCTGCTGGGAATCGTGTGGCTGACCTACGCATTTGCTGCGTCCTCGATTCTCGGGATTGTCCGCGAGGGCGGGCCGCGCCGGGGAGGTGAGACCGCTCGTGTCGTTCGGTAGTACACACTTTGAAGCGGGAGGGATGAAGGTGCGGAATCTGGTCGTCTGTATCGTGCTTGCGCTCGTGCTGGCTACGGGGTTCGCGACGGCACCCGCCGGGGCGGCACCCGCCCGCGTCCAGTACATGGTCGTCGTCGACCTCGTCCGCGGCAGCTTCCAGCCGCTGGGGCCCGTCTGTGTCCAGACCAACGTGTTCAAGCAGGGCGAGGAGGTCGTGTGGCGGGCCGAGGTGCGCGAAGCGGCGACCGGCCGGGAGATCGGAAACGACGGTAAGAACGTCGCCGAGATTGCCGAGCGAGGCCTCACCGCCATCGCCTTCCTGGAGAATGGCCCTTCCTTCCCCATGAAGTACGGGCAGCACCCGGGGCGTGCTCAGGCCGGGGAGCCGGTGAACTTCTTCTGGACCACGGCCTGGAAGATTCCTGATGACTACCCCACGGGGACGGTGAAGTGGTGGGTCATCGTGCGGGACAAGGCGGGCGCGTTCATCCGGTTCGATCCCATCGGCGTGGGGACGAACCTGCCGAACACACGGATCATTATCGAGAAGAAGTGATGCGCCGCCTCCTGCTGGTATCGTTGCTGCTGGCGCTCCTGCCGCCGGTCCTGGGTCTGCCGGTGGCGGCGCAGCAGGGGTTTGTCGGGCGCCTCGAGGTGACGCCGGATCGAGGGCCCGTAGGCACCCGGATCACCCTGGTTGGCTCCGGGCTGCCCCTCAATGCAGCGCTCACATTGGTCTGGGAGACTGTCGACGCTGACTGGGTCCTGGAGCACGAGAACGGAGAGTACACCGGGATCTTCACCGGGCGCACGTTCAGCGAAGTGCAGTACCCGATCATGTCGGTGACGACCGACGCCGGGGGGCGCTTCACTGCCAGCCTGAAGGTCCCGGAGGACTACGGAGGCACGCGCGATATCTACGTGGTGCTGGGAGACCGCGTGCTTACGAAGGCTGGGTTCCGCATCCTGCCCCAGGCGACGATGACCCCGGCAAAGGGGCCCGTGGGAACGCCGATCCGGTTCACCATTACCGGGCTGGACCCCGTGCAGCCGCTGGAGACCTGGTACTGGCTGCTGTACGATAACACGCTCGCAGGGTACATTACCGCGATCCGCACCAAAGGGACCGCGCGTTTCACGGTTCCCGCTACTGGCACACCCGGCCTGCACGTGGTCGACCTGCAGACGGGCGCTCCGGGGGCGCCGTACCGGGCGAAGAGCCAGTCGCCGCTGAAGTTCATCCCGATCTTCCGGTTCGCGTTCACCCTGACGCCCGGCTCGCCAGTCGTCCCGCCCCCCATCGAGGCGCAATTGGCGAAGCCGGCGCCCGGGCTCGAGCCGGCGCTGGCCAGTCCCGTGCTCTGGAGTGATCCTCGTTCCGCACCGGTGGGTGCGCGCGCCGTCCTCCGAGGCAAGGGGTTAACGCCCGGCGATCCGGTGGAACTGTTCTTCTACAACATGAAGGGCTCGCGCGTGACCACGTCCGGTTTCGTCTCCTACAACGAACCCATGGGGACGGTGACAGTCGGCGCCGATGGACGCTTCGAGTTCCGGTACGCGATCCCCGACCACCTGGGCGGGTTCCACAAGATCACGGCGCGCGTGCGCGGCAAGGAGGTGGCGGCGACGGTCCTCACGACCGACCGGACGGCGCTGCCGCTGTCGGCGACCGAAGTAAAGGTCGGCGACGAGATCGTCGTCCACCTGAAGGGGATCGGCTGGACGGAGACCGACAACATCGTCGCCATCCTCTACGACAACGCCTATATCGGCTACGCTTGCGGGTTCAACTCCGACGGCGACGTGATTATCAAGATCAGCGCCACCGGCGCGCCGGGCTGGCACTACATCGACCTCTACCCGACCTTCTACCGGAACAAGGACTACTCCAAGGCGATGGAGCTGCCGTTCCTGTACCGGCACGCCATGCTCAGCTGGCAGGATCACCCGCAGCCGTTTGTGTTTCGCTACGCCTTCAAGATCGTGAAGTAGGTTACGTGAGCCGGGGGCCGGTGCCTCGACCGGCCCCCGCTGCGAAGGGACCCAAAGCAAACCGGAGTTCGATTGCCCCGCGCCACCTTAAGGAATCCTTAACCACCCGCGCGGTCGGGCGCGGTAGATTAGACGCGGCCGTACGCCAATAGGCAGTGGCGTCTACCCGTGTGGCCTTCGGAGGTAACCGTGGGCAGCAAAAAGGCACGCCGAAACCAGCAGCGGCACCGCAGAGAGCGGAAGTCCCATCGCCGGCAGGGCCGGGCGATCTGGTTCGTCCTCGGGGCCCTGGCTGTGCTCAGCGTGGCCGCCTTCCTCGCCGCCGAACCCCTTCGCTCCCGGCCGGCCGCGTCCGAACCGGGTGGGAGCGTCCCGCAGGTGTACGTCAGCATGGCCGGTTTCGAACCGCGCATGCTGACGGCGAGCGCGGGCCAGGAGTTCAAGATGCAGTTCGTCAATCCGGACAGCCAGTTCCACACCGACGGTGGGGGCTGGCACCAGTTCCGCATCGATGGCACGGGGATCGATGTCAGAATCCCGCCCAGTTCCCAGCCGACCGTGACGCTGCCGGCGCTCGCCGCGGGGACCTACGAGTTCTACTGCGACATCTGCTGCGGCGGCAGGGCGAACCCGGCGATGCGCGGCGTGCTGGAGGTCAAAGCCTGAGCAGCCTGACCTTTCCGGCGATCATCGTCGGCGGCCTCCTGGACGGCCTGAACCCCTGCGCCTTCAGCGTCCTCCTCTCGTTCGTCGCCATCCTGCTGTCCGGTGTCGCGCTCGGCGACGCGCAGCCGCGCCTCTGGCGCGTCGGCGGGGCGTACGTCGCGGGGATGTTCCTCACCTACCTGCTTCTGGGCCTGGGCGTGATCTCGGTGGTGGCCTACCTGACCAGGACCCACCTCCCCGTCAGGATCCTGGGCGTCCTTGTGGTCATCCTGGGGCTGTGGACAATCAAGGACGCCCTGTTTCCCGGGATGGGCTGGACACTGGCGATGCCCGCTCGATTCCACGGTATCGTGCGCAAGATGCTGGGCCAGAGCACGCCCGTGGGGCTCTTCGCGGCGGGTGGACTCGTCGGGCTCTGCACGGTGCCGTGCAGTGGGGCGATTTACATGGGCGTGCTGGTGCTGCTGGCGCAGCAACCGCTGCTCACGCGTCTTGGGTATCTGCTGATCTACAACGTGATGTTCGTCGTCCCGCTGCTGGCGCTGTTGGTGGTGGTTGCCAACCGGCGGACGCTGAATCGAATCGCCCACTGGTATATCCCGCGGAAGATTCCGGCCAAGCTGGCGATCGGGGTCTTCACCGTGATTCTGGGGTTTGTTGTGCTGGTAACCGCATAATAGCATCGGCTCGCAGTCCCATAGCGCGAAGGTAGGAGGTGACAGGTGGTGGCAGTTGATCCGGTCTGTGGGATGGATGTGGACGAGCGAAAGGCCGCGGGAAGTTCAGAGTACCGAGGGCAGACCTATTACTTCTGCTCCACCGGATGCAAGGCCGCATTCGACAAGGATCCCGAGAAGTACTCAGGACACGCGGGGCACACGGGACACATGGGCCACTGACACGCGAGCCGTCCAGGTGACGCGACTCTGCTCTGGAGGGTTCAACGGACAGTTATGATTGGTGCGCTGCTTGGTTTCCTGCTGACGGTTGCGCTCAGCGCTTTCGTTGCAGCCGCACCGGACCCGTCAGCCTACACTCGCACCGCCGGCGCCGGCGGCGTCACGGTCAAGGTCGTCTACGCTCCGCCGGAGTACTTCCAGGCGGCGAAGGATCTGGAGGGCGCGCGGCGCTGGCGCCCCGCGGAACAGGTCGTCTTCCTGGTCACACTGGACACACACGCCGGCGACCTGATGGCGTTCGATCTGGCGCGGAACATTCGTCTCCGCGTCCGGGGGACCGGCGGCGCGACAAATGAGTACACGCCAGGGAAGTGGGAAGCCACGAGCGATGGCAGCCACCACCGCGCGGGTGCGCTAATCTTTCCGGCCACCGTCAGTGGGGTGAAGTCGCTGGGCCCCGGCGTCACCGCCATCACCCTGGTGATCAGCAACCTCGCCGGCGTCCCGGCGCGCTCCTTCGAGTGGGTGCTGCCGGTCCGCTGACGCGGGGCCCTACCGAGACTGAAGGAATCTCAACGGATCCAGCGGGACGTTATTCCGGCGGACCTCGAAGTGCACGTTGGGGCCGGTGACGTTGCCCGTGGTCCCGACCGCAGCGATGGCGTCGCCCTGACGGACCTGCTGCCCCACCGTGACCAGGATCCGCGATGCGTGACCGTACCATGTGGCCAGCCCGTCGCCGTGGTCCAGGATGACCAGCAGCCCGTAACCGCCCTGGCGGCCGGCGAAGCGCACGGTGCCGTCGCGCACCGCGAAGATGGGCGTACCGACCGGCGCGGCGATGTCGATGCCGTGGTGATGGCGCCGTCCCCGGAAACCGAAACGCGACGTGATCACGCCGCGGCTGGGCCAGCGCCACTGCAGCCGGAGGCGGGATGCCGGAGCCGGCGCGGTCGGAGTAGTCAGCCTGTTGGAAGACGTTCCTCCCGCCACGCCTCGGAGCAGGATTTTCTGGCCGGGCTGCAAGCGGTCGGCGTCGGACAGCCGGTTCAGGCTGGCCAATGCGCCCACCGTCGTCCCATGGCTGCGGGCTACGCCCCAGAGGGTTTCTCCCGGCCGGACCACATGCGTCTTTTCCTGCGACGACGCGGCCGATGGTCGACGTGCGGGAGACG
>LDXQ01000049.1 GCA_001443485.1 Candidatus Sysuimicrobiota bacterium CSP1-3 | reverse complement strand
GCCCCGGCGCCGCCGAGACCGCCTGGTCGTTCAGCAGGACGCGGTAGCTGTACGCCCCGTGCGGCGCCGCAAACGCCGTCGTCGGCTGGGCGGCGATGGCGCAGAACTCGTTCCGCCAGTTCGTCCGGTCCGGCTGTGCCTCCACCCGCGTGCGGACCGCCTCCAGTTGCTTGGCCGCCAGCGCGGTCGCCACCGTCACCCGGCCGCCCTGGCTGGTTACGCTCAGCACCGTGAGGAACGCGCGCGTCACCAGCAGGATCACCGCCGCCAGCAGCGTCAGCGCCACGAGCACTTCAATGATCGTGAAGCCGCCGGACTGCGCGCGTCGCCCCAGACGCATCGCCGCAGTGCCACCTCTTCGGGACCGGTGCCGCGCGCCGGCGGCTCCCCGGACTTCCCCCAAACCAGCCTCAATTTTCAGTAATTTAGCAAGACTCACGCAGTCGCTGTGAACCTATAGTGTTCAACGGCCAGATAGCAAATCCTTTCAGGGGGCGGGCTGAAAGCCGCGCCGGAAGCAGAATACAGCCGACGACAGAGTACCGGGCGGCGCGACCGATAGAGGCGCGGCCGCGCGGTCGACGCGCTGCCCTTCGTCGATCGGCGCGGGCGGGACTTGGGCATGAACACGTCGAACCCCCGGGCTTTAGGGGACCAGTCGACGCACAGACGGTGATGATCTTCGCGGCTTCTCCGGTGCCATCCGTCCCCGCACCCTCGCGCGCTCTGCTGCGCCGCCCGGCCTTCTGGGCGGCCGCCCTGGCCGTCCTCGCGTTTGCCGTCTATCACTTCTCGTTTCCCGACCCCACCCCGCACGACCAGTACGTCCGCCTGGCCGACGCCCTGCTCCACGGCCGCGTCGATCTGGTCGATCCACCGCGCTATCTCGAGAGCACCACCTACCGCGGACGGCACTATGTGATGAACCCGCCCTTCCCCGCGCTGCTGCTGCTGCCGTACGTCGCGCTGCGGGGCCTGAACGCGAACCAGTCCCTGGCGAGCCATCTCCTCGGAGGTGCGATGGCTGCGGCGCTGCTGCTGCTGGCGGCGCGCCTCCGGCCCCGGCCCGCCGACTCCCTCTGGCTGGGGCTGCTCGGCGCCTTCGGCACGATCCTCTGGTATCACACCGCAGTGGGCAGTACCTGGTACATGGCGCACACCGTGGTGGTGGCGGCCCTGGCTCTGGGCGTGCTGGAGACGCTGGGCCGGCGGCGTCCCCTCCTCATCGGACTGGCGGTGGCCGCGGCGTACTGGACGCGCCTGCCGGCGATCATGACCCTCCTGTTCTTCGTGCTGGCGACCGCGCCCCTGTGGGCCCCCGCCGGCCTGCGGGCATGGCGGCGCATCGATCTCGGATACTTGATTCGGCTGGCTGCGCCGGTCGCCGCCGTCGTCCTGTTGAATATGCTCTACAACTACGTCCGCTTCGGCACCATCGCCGACGTCGCGGCCGCGCTGCGCCCCGGCATCTCCGAGGAGCCCTGGTTCCAGCGCGGGCTCTTCCACCCGTCGTACATTCTGCGCCACCTGCGCATCCTGTTCCTCGCGCTGCCGGTGTTTGTGCCGCGGCCGCCCTACCTGCTGGTGCCCTGGGGGGGGCTGGCCCTCTGGATCACGACGCCCGCGTTCGTCTACGCCCTGCGCGCGCCGCTGCGGTGGGAGACGGTGGCCGCCTGGCTGGGGATCGCGGCGGTGGCGGCCGTGGACTTCATGTTCGGCAACCCCGGGGTCAGCCAATTCGGCTACCGCTTTGCTATGGACTTCTACCCTCTGCTCTTTCTGCTGGCGGCGCGGGGTATGGGGGAGCGCGTCCCTCCACTGGCCAAAGTCCTCATCGTGCTCGGAGTCGCGGTCAACGCCTGGGGCGTCCTGTGGACGCGCTGGGGTTGGGTGGCGCCGTGAAGCGCGCGTGGCTCGAACCCGCCGTCGTCTTCGCCGCCGTGCTCGCAGTCTACCTGGCGGTCACCCCGAGGACCAACCAGGCCTACCGGCACTTCGTGTACATGGCGCAGGGGTTCTTGCAGGGGCGGGTCGATCTGCCCGGCGCCCCCGACTACTACCACGACGTGATCCACTTCCAGGGGCGGATCTACGCGCCGTTCCCTCCGGCGCCGGCGCTGCTGCTCCTTCCCGCCGTGGCCGTCCGCGGCGAGGCCACGGATCAGGGACGGTTCGGGCAGGCGCTGGCCGCGCTCGCCGTGGCGGTGTTCGTCGCCGCGCTGCGGCGGATGGGGATCTCGCCGCGCGTGCGGCTGTTCTGCGGCGCGGCGCTGGCGTTCGGCAGCGTCCTGTGGCCCGCGACGGCGATCGGCACCAGCTGGTTCTTCGCCCAGGAGGTCGTGGTGCTGGCCACGGCGCTCATGGTCTGGGAACTGGCCGGCGAGGCGCGGCCGCTCATCCTGGGCGCGGCGGCGATCGGCGGGTGGCTCACCCGTGTCACCGTCCTCCCCGCGGTGCCGGTGCTCGCGCTGCTGGTCTGGGTCCGCCACCGCCGCGCCGCTCCAGTGCTGGTCTTCCTGGCGGTGAACGCCGCCGGCGCGCTGCTCTACCTGGGATACAACGCGCTCCGCTTCGGCGATCCCTGGCAGACGGGGTACGGAATGCTGTCCCTGGGGGCGCCCAACGCTGAGGCCGTGGCGCGCTGGGGCTTCTTCAACCTCCGCTACATCCCCGAGCACCTCTACACGCTGTTCGTCCGCGCCCCCGAGTTCATCTCCGCACCCCCCTATCTGCGTCCCTCGCCGTGGGGGATGTCGCTACTGTTCACGAGCCCGCTTATCCTCCGACTGCTCTTTCCGGTGGAGCGCCGCGGGTGGCTCCTCTGGGGCGCGCTCATCCTGCCGATGGCGTTGCCGATGCTCGCCTTCTTTTCGGTCGGATGGGTGCAGTTCGGCTACCGTTACAGTCTGGACTGGTGGATCTTCCTCCTGGTGATGCAGGCCGGAGCACTCGGGGCGCGTCCCCGGCCGGTGGATGGTGCGCTGCTCGTGCTGTCGATCGCGATCAACGCGCTGGGCGTCTACTGGGTACGGGTGCTGGGATGGTGAGCGGGCTGTTCCGGTCTATGCGGGCGCACGCGCGGGCATGGGGGGTACTGATGGCGTGGCGAACTGCTATGCAGGCCGATGTGGCCCCGGGGGCCCCGGCGGCGCGCGCATCTTCCCGTGCCGCGCCGCCCGCCTTTGACGCTCAGACCTTCGACCGAGCGTACTTCACGGAGCACTCCAACTACGGCGGCCGCTACGACTGGTACAACCCGCCGTACAAGATCGCCGGGTACCTGCGGGAGGTCCGGCGGCAGCGCTCAGCTGGCGACCTCCTGGATGTCGGTTGCGCCTTCGGCCGCTTCCTGGAACGGGCGCGGCACCATTATCGCGTCGAGGGGATGGACATCTCCGCCTACGCCCTGGGCCTGGCACGGGAGAAGCTGCGGGGTATCCCGCTGCATCACGCCTCCATCGAAACCTTCTCGCCCGGACGGACCTTCGATGTGGTCACCTGCTTCGATGTACTGGAGCACGTGCCGGACCTGGACCTGGCCCTGCAGCGGCTGCGGACCCTCCTGCGGCCGAACGGAATTCTCGCGCTGGCCGTGCCGGTCTACGACACCCCGCCCGGCCGGATCTTCGGCCTGATCGACCGCGATCCGACGCACGTCCACCGGCACGGGCGGCGGTTCTGGCTGGAGCGGCTGCGGGCCAATAGTCTGGAGCCGGTCGAGTGTAAGGGGATTCTGCGCGTCCCGCTGCCGCGGTTCTTCATCCATGTGATCAGCCCGCTCTTCTGGCGCTTCTCCTCGGCGATCTTCGTCGTCTGCGCGCCGCGCCCGCCGGGCGGGCGCTGACCGCGCCCACCCGGGATCCCGATGACCGGGCTGACGCGAGACCCGATCGCGTTTGACCTCGGCGGCGACTTCGCCGGCGACATGCCGCGCGCCGCCCCCGAAGTCCGCCTGTGGTGGGCGCTCCTCGTCTTCGCCGCGCTCCTGCGGACGGTGATCATGCCTTACGGCGGGTTTCCCACCGACATCGGGACCTTCAAGGGGTGGGCCACCGCGCTGGCCGAGCGAGGCCCGGAGGCCTTTTACGGCAGCGGGTTCGCCGACTACCTGCCCGGCTATCTCTACGTCCTCTGGCTGATCGGCGAACTGCACGCCCACCTGCGCTTTAATGATCAGGCGCTCCTCTTCTTGATCAAACTGCCGGCGGCGATCGCCGACCTGTTGGGCGCGGCCCTGCTCCGGCGGGTGGCCGGAACGTTCACCTCGTCCCGGGTCGCGCTGCTGCTCGCCGCGCTCTACCTGTTCCACCCCGCGCTGGTTTTCACTGGATCCTACTGGGGGCAGTCCGACAGCGTGGGCGCGCTGCTGGCGCTCGTCACCCTGGCCCTCTTCCTGCGCGGCCACCCGCTGGCCTGGAGCGCGGGCGCGGTGGCCTTCCTGGTGAAACCGCAGACAGGGCCGCTGCTCGCGGTCCTGGGCCTAGCCCTGCTCCGCCGCGTGTTGCTGCCGCCCGACCGGTCCGCGGGGTTCCGCCCGCGTCCCGACCTGATCCTGGCCGCCGCGCTCACCGCAGGAGTGACGCTGACGGTGCTCAATGCACCATTTCACGTGGGCCCTGGCGGGCTGGGCACATTGCTGCGCAACGCCGTCGGGGTCTATCCCTACGGCAGCGTCGTGGCCTTCAACCTGTGGGGCGCGGTGCAGGGCTTCTGGCACAGTGACGCGGACCGTCTGGTCGGCCTGCCCGTCTACCTGTGGGGGGCGATCGCCAGCGCCCTGGGCGTCGCCGCGGTGCTGGCCGCGGTCTGGCGGCGCCCGACCGACCGCACCGTGACCCTGGCCGCCGCCGCGGTCCTGGTCGCCACCTTCCTGCTGCCCACGCGTATCCACGAACGCTACCTGCTGCCCGCCCTGCCCTTCTTGGCCCTGGGGCCCGCCGTGGACCGGCGCATGTGGGGCCCGTACGTGGCGTTGAGCGTGCTCCTGCTGCTGAACCTGCTCTACGCCTACACGCGCCCGTACGTGCAGACCTTCACCCTCCCCCCGCTGATCGACGGGACGCTCTTCAGCGACCCGGCGACACGGGGGATGAGCGCGCTGGCCCTCCTCACCCTCCCCTGGCTCCTCTGGATCCTCTGGCGCCCCCGGGTCTGGCCGGCGGAGGATTCGGGCAGATACCCTTAGAAGACCAAAGGCAAGAAAACGACCCGCGAGAAAGGCACCCCGCCCGCGAGGGCGGTCCGCAAAGCCGCGGGACTGGAGCGATCCAGTCGGCCGGGCTGCCGAACGGGGGGCACCGACGCCTTCCCGCTCGGGAGGGCGTTTTGATTTGGAGGGAAACATGGCCGGGAGCAAGCGGCGGGAAGCGGGCGCGCACGGCGGGTTCACCTTCGTCGAACTCCTGGTGGCCATGTCCCTGTTTGCCGCCGTCTCCTTCGTGATCCTGCAGGCCTTCGTAGCGGCGATGGGACACGCCGGGCGTTCCAACGAGCGTGTGGCCGCCACGGCGCTGGCGGTGCAGATCATGGAGCAGATCCACGCCAGCGTGAACCCGTACACCTGGGTGGGTATCGCCGACCAGCCCCGCTCGCCGCTGCCCCTCCCCGCGCCCTATGCGGGAGTGGTCAACCCCGGCCCGTATCCCTTTGAGGTCGCCGTGGACCTCACGCGCAACACCGACCTCACCGTCACCGTGGCCACGGTGGAGGTCTACCGCCCGCCCGACGCCACGCCCTTCGTTGTGATGACGACGATGCTCGATGACCAGTAGAGGCCGCCCCGCATCCCGCCAGGACCTCGCTCGCTCCGACGGCCTAACCATCCTCGAACTCCTCATCGCCCTCACCCTGCTCGCCGTGGTCGTGGGCGGCCTCTACCGGTTCGTCGCCACCGGCAGCCAGTCGGCACGGCTGACCAACAACTTCCTGCAGATCCAGGCGCAGGCCCGCGCGGCGCTGGACAACGTCGTCGACGAGATCCGCTGGGGCCAGCAGGTGACCGCCGCCGGGCCGACGTCGGTCACGGTGCTGGTGCCGCAGGCCACGCCCTTCTCCGCCGCCAGCCCCTACACGGTCACCTTCGCCTACGACGCCGCCGCGGACGCGGTGACGCGGCAGGAGGATCCCGACGCCGGCGGGCCGCTGCCCGCGGGGCCGGCGGAGCCCGTCGCCTACTTCATCGTGCAAAAGGACGGAAGCAACGGCCTGGCCTTGGAGTACTTCGACGACGGCGGCAACGCGCTGGGCGCTACGCCCGCCGATCCGAGTGTGATTGCCCGCGTCCACATTACGCTGACCGCCACCCTGAATCAGACCAGCCGCACCCTGATCGGCGATACGGCCCTGCGGGGGCGCTAAAGGACAGGTGAGAGCGATGATCCTCGGCCGGCGTGGTGAACGGGGGATGGCCATGATCGCCGTCCTCACGGTGATCCTGGTCCTGGTCGTGCTCGGCGGGTTGGTCCTGCAGCTCACGGGGAAGGAGATCGCCCTTACCGCCTTCCGTCTGGGCGGCGCGCAGAGCATGTATCAGGCGGAGGCGGGCGCGGTCGCCGGGCGCGCCGCGCTGCTGGCGCTGATGAACGCCGATCCCATCGGCGTGACCGGCGTAGACCCGACGCTGAACGGGGTCGCGCTGGCGAACTGGTTCGCCGCCGGGGATGCCGCGGCGCAGAACGCCTTCAGGCTGTTCGACTATCTGGTCACCGACGGGCAGCGTTACACGCTGAACGCGACGCCGGCCACGGGCGCGGTGACTTTCTATGTGGACTGGGGCCTGGGCACGCCGCACCGAAAGCTCGTGGCCGCCGGCCCGGCGCCGCAGAACGCCTTGGGCCCGGGGAACTATGCCGCCACCGTGGTGATCGTCCGGCGGCGCGCACCGCACGCCTCCTGCGTGCCGGGGCCCGACTGCTACGTCCATCGCCTGGGGGCGGACGAGTACGAGTACTTCTACACGTATACGATTACCAGCGACGGACAGGTCCCGCCGCGGGCGCGGCGGCGCATCACCTTCTCCCGCGACTTCAGCGTCCGCGTCCGGCGGCAGACCTTTGCCCAGTTCGCCCTCTTTACACACGTGCACATGACGCCGGCCGGCTCGCCGATCTGGTTCACCAGCCGCACGAGTTTCGACGGACCCGTGCACACCAACGGGGAGTATCGCTTCGCCTTCTTCCCCAAGTTCAGCGACCGGCTGACCAGTGTGAGCGGCACGGCCTGGTTCAACAACAACGGCAGCCCCGTGCGCCTGGCCGGCAACGAGAATGTGGTCGCCGCGGTGCGCCGCGACGCGCCGGTGGTCTTCGACAGCACGCCGACCAACTACGCCGACGACAACGATAACCCGCCGGCCAACTTCACCCGCGGCGTCGCCAGCATCCCCATGCCCACTAACCCCTTCAGCCAGCAGGGGGTCTCCATCGGCCGCGATCCAGCGGACACCTCACCCGTCGCCAACCTGCAGATCCGCCAGGCCGTGCCGGAGCTCGCCAACAACACCAGCGCCGTGCCCACCGGCATCTACATCCCGGTCGCCGACGTGGACGCGGACAGCCGCTCCGATCCCGGCGAGCCGTTGGCCGGCGGCATCTTCGTGCAGGGTGACCTGAACAGCCTGACCCTCAGCCTCGGCGGGGCCAGCAATAATCTGGCCGTCTACACGCTTGTGCAGGGCGGCCAGACGGTGACCATCACCGTCGATCGGGTCGGGCAGACGACGACCGTCACCAACACCGCCTGGGCGTCCCCGCAGACGCGCACCTTCGCGGGCGTGCCCAAGGGGTGGCAGGGACCGGGGAACGCCAACGCGGGCATCGTCTTCGTGCAGGGGAACATTCTCTCACTCGCCGGCACCCTAGAGGAGCAGGAACAGACGACGGTCGCCGCCTCGGGCCGGATCGACATCACCAGCCACCTGCGCTACGAGGACCCGCCCGATCCGGCCGATCCCAACGACAACCCGCTGAACGTCCTGGGCCTCTACTCCGCCGGCAACGACATCCGCATCACCACCGCCGCGCCCAACGACCTGGTCATCCACGCCGTGCTCATGGCCGGCAACGTGGGGGACGCGGTGAACAGCTCGGTGAACGTGCAGAACTACAACAGCGGAGCGCCGCGCGGCACGGTGACGCTGCTGGGCGGCATCATCGAGGAGTACTACGGCGCGTTCGGCACCTTCGACCCGGCGACCGGCAACCCCGTGACCGGCTACGGCCGCGCCTTCACCTACGACCGCCGGATGGCCCGCGGCTTCGCCCCACCCTACTTCCCCACGACGAACCTGTTTGAAATCGTCGAAGGCGACGGGCTGGCGGGTGACCGGGCGGTGTGGCGGGAGGCGACGCCCTGAGGGGCGCAGCGAGGCAAGGATAGAGCGGCGCGAAGAGCCAGACCCGATCAGGGAGCCTGGTAGGTGATGCCCCCCGTGGCGTTGACCGAGGCGGTCCCCCGGCCGGCCGCGTTCTGAACGGTGACGATGTACGCGCGGGGCGTGGCGTCGGTGACCGAAGTCACGGGCTGGCCGAAGGTGGAGAAGGTAACCGTCTCACCGGCAGCGGCCGCGACGCCGTCCGGCAGGCGGGTGTTCTCCGTGAACCCTCCGCCGCTGCTCGCGATCGTGTAGGCTGACGAGGCTGCGGTGAAGATTACGGTGTACGGCGTGCGCTCCGCCTTTGCTCTCTCCTGGGCCTGACGCAGATCGGTGGCGACCTGCACGATCCCGTGGCGAAGGCGCTGCTGGCTCAGATAGCCGTTCCACTGCGTGAAGGCCAGCGCCACAAGGATTCCCAGGAGGGCCAGCACCGCGACGAGTTCCGTCATGGTGAAGCCCGCCGCGCCGCGGCTTCCCTTCACGGGGAAGCCTCCCGCCAGACCGGCCGTACGTTCGTGAGCCGGCTGCTTCCCTCGAGGATGGTAAACAGCGTCGTCGTGGGGAAGTACGGCGGAGAGAATCCCCGACTCATCCTGCGGTCGTATTGGAAGTCCCGACCGTAGCCAGTAAGCGGATTGCCCGTTGCCGGGTCAAACGTGCCGAAGGCACCATAGTACTCCTCAATGATCCCGCCGATGAGATGCACCTGACCCTGCACCGGGCGGGAGTTGTAGTTGACGGCGTGCACGGAACTGTTGTAGGCGGGGTCGGGGTCGTTCGGCCCGGGCGTCCCGGCCATCAGCACCCCATGGATGACCAGGTCGCTTGGCGCCGACAGAGCGATGCGGATGTCCCGCGCGTGGGAGAAGAGCCCGAGGACATTCAGCGGGTTGTCATTCGGATCGGCGACGTCCGGAGGGTCCTCGTACCGCAGGTGGTTGGTGATGTCGATCCGCCCCGACGTGGCAATGGTTATCTGTTCATGTTCCTCGAGCGTGCCGGACAGCGAGAGCACGTTCCCCTCGACAAAGATGACCGTCGCGTTGGCAATGCTACCACCGCCCTGCCACCCCTTGGGCACGCCGGCGAAGGTGCGCGTCTGCGGGGACGCCCAGGCGGTGTTGGTGACGGTTGTCGTCTGCCCGACCCGATCGACGGTGATGGTCACCGTCTGCCCGCCCTGCACAAGCGTGTAGACGGCCAGATTGTTGCTGGCCCCGCCGAGGCTGAGGGTCAGGCTGTTCAGGTCGCCCTGGACGAAGATGCCGCCGGCAAGCGGCTCGCCGGGATCGGAGCGGCTGTCCGCGTCCACGTCGCTCACGGGCACGTAGATCCCGGTGGGCACGGCGGTGCCGTTGTCGGCCAGTTCGGGGACCGCCTGGCGGATCTGCAGGTTGGTCACCGGCGAGGTGTTCGTCGGGTCGCGGCCGATGGCGATCCCCTTCTGGCTGAAGGAGTTCGCGGGCACGACCACGGGATCGTGCGGGGGTGTCGTCAGATCCGCGTCGAACCCGCGGGTGAACGCGGCCGGGAGGTTGTCTCTGTCGTCGGCCACGTCCGCGGTGCAGTCGGGGAGGACGGGCGCGTCGCGGCGCACGCCGTTGACCACGTTCTCGTTGGCCTGGAGCCGCACCCTACTCCCGAGGTTGTTGAACCAGGTCCAAACGCTGACGCTCGTGAGCGTCGTGCTCCGCGCCCGGTTCGGGTCACACGGCGTCAGGCTGTCGGGGGCGCCAAATTTCGGGAAGAAGGCAAACCGGAACTCGCCGTTGGTGTGCACGGGACCGTCGAAGCTCGTCCGGCTGGTGAACCAGATCGGCTGGCCGTCCGGCGTCAGGTGCTCGTGCGTAAACAAAGCGTACCGGGCAAAGTTCTCCCGGCGGACGACGACGCTGAAATCCTGTTGTAGAGTGACGCGACGCCGCGCCCGGGGCCCCGCCCGGCCATCGCTGACGATCTCATAGGTATAGAAGTACTCGTATTCGTCGAGGCCGGGCCGGTGGATGTAGCAGCCTGGAGGGGCACCGCAGGCCGGGTCCGTCGACGAGATCGCCTGGCGGCGGCGCAGGACGACAGCGGCGCTGTAGTTTCCTGTCCCCAGAGTGTTGACGGGAGGAGCGCCCAGGCCGAGCGGGTTGGCCGGCGGCGGGTTCTGCCCGATCTGCACAAGCTGCAACTTCCGGCGTGGGGCCAGGCCCCAGTTCACGTAGAAGACGGCCCACTCCGTGTTCGCCGGCGCGTTGAGCGAGAACCGCTGGCCGTCCAGGGTGAGGTAGTCCAGGATGCCGAAAGCGTTCTGGTTGGCGGGGTTGCCACCCGCATACCATCCGTTCAACCGGGGCCCCACGCTCTGATCGACCAGGACGAAGCCCGTGGGGTCGGCGCTCATCAAGGCCATGAGCCCCGCGCGCCCGGAGAAGGCTCCACCTTCGGCGATGTTCAAGCTCTGCGCGCCGAGGAGTCGGACGGCGCTCAGCCCGATCTCTTTGCCCGAGAGATAGAGGACCAGGGCACTGAGGACGACCAGCACGAAGATCACGAGGAGGACGGACATCATCGCCAGTCCGTCCTCCTTCCGGGCCCGCGCCATCATCCTCTCCCCCTCCATCCTCCGGCCTAACGACCACGGACGGCCACATCGCCGGCGAAGGTCCGGCTGACCTGATCTCGGGTCGTGCTCACGGTGAGCCGCAGCCGGGTGATGGCCGTCAGGTCGGCGGGATTGCTCCCCAGCGCGGTCCCGTCACCCGCGAAGTACTCGAAGGTCAAGCCAGCCCCACCGTCTTCCTGCACGACGTCGTAGGCCACCGCTTCCGGAGCACCCGCCGGCTGGGGACAGCGGGCCAGAAGGTCTACCTGACGCGTCAGAGCGCGAGCATTGGGGTCGTAGGCGAATGTCACCGTGTAGGGGCTTCCGGTGGAGAAGGGCGTGTTTTGCGGAACCAGAGCCGTAACGGAGGAGGCGGCGGCTGCGCAGATGTTCTCCGCCCAGCGGAGTTCGTCGACGACGTTGTCCAGGGCGGCCCGCACCTGCGCCTGTGATTGCAGGAAGCTATTGGTCACGCGGGCGGAACGGCCACCGGTGGCGACGAACCCGTAGATGCCCCCCAGGGCCAGAGCCAGGAGGCTGAGGGCGACAACCAGTTCGAGCAGGGTCGACCCCCGGTGCCAGTCCGAAGACACCCGAGGCGCTCGAATCGTGCACCTACTTGTCATCGAGCACCGTCGTCAGCGTGACAAAGGGCGCTACGTCGGCCGGCCGGTAGACTTCCACCGTGGCCGTCGCCAGGCTGAGGTCGTCGTCTTGGACGACATTCACGGCGACCTGGAAGGTATGGGGCGTGGGATTAGCCACACCATCAAATGGCGGCGGAAGCGGCAGCGGCGTCCGCGGCAGGTTCACGATATTCACCATGGCGTAGGGATTGACGCTGCCCCGGATCTGCTCCATGAGTTGCAGGGCCAGGGTGGTGGCGGCGGCCCGCTCGTTAGACCGGCCGGCTTGGGCCATGCCGGCGATGAACCCCTGCAGCACAAAGAGGGAGACGGCGGCCAGGAGGGACAAGGCGACAAGCAGCTCGACGAAAGTGAACGCCGCGATCTCGCGCCCGGACCTCTTCCGCCGACCTCCTGCCGCCATATCCCGCCCCGAATGACAGGACTGAGATGCCTGCCGTTCGGCAGCCTGGCTAACTGGGGAAGCCCCAGTCCCACAGCTTTGCGGACCGCCCTCGCGGACGGGAAGCCCTTTATCGCGGCGCCGTCCGTAATTCTATCGCCGCAAAGAAAAACCCTCCCCAGGCGCCCGCACGGCCGGACGCTGTCAGGGTTGGTCCAACGAGGATTGCCTAGAATTCAGGTGGAGGATCGGTGCTAAGCGACCCGATCCCCCTCACTCATCGATTTCCGTTAGATCAGTTAAACTGGCGGATGCGCCACCCCAGACGGGCGAGTTCGTAGTAGGCGCGCAGGGTGACGCGGAGACTCCCGCCGGTCTGCCGGCCCCACCGCCGCGGCACGTGCGTCACCGGCACCTCCACCAGCACCGCGCCCCGGCGGCGCGCCTTCGCCAGCAACTCGGCGCTGATCAGCGCGCCCCCGGCCTGCAAGTCCAGCGACTGCACCAGCGCCGTGCGCATCAACTTAAACCCACAGTTGGTATCGCGCACGCGCACCCCAAGCAGCAACCCGACCAGAAGCCGCCAGACCGCGGCAAAGAAGCGGCGGTGCGCCGAATCGGCCCGCCGGTGCCGGTAGCCCAGGACGAGGTCGGCCCCGGGCGCAGCGGCGACCAGGCGCTCCAGTTCCGCCGGCAGGAACTGCCCGTCCGCGTCCAGCAGGAGAATCCACTCTCGGGTCGCCGCGGCAAACCCGGTGCGCAGCGCCGCGCCGTATCCCCGGTTGCGCGCGTGGCGCAGCAGCCGCAGATGTGGGATCTCGCCCGCCAGGCGCGTGGCGATCTCCGCGGTGCGGTCGGCCGAGCCGTCGTCCACCACCAGGATCTCATAGTCCGCCGCCACGCGCGTCAGCACCGGCGCCAGCCCACGCACCGTGCCCTCCAGGTTGGCCTCCTCGTTGTAGGTGGGCAGGACAGCGCTGATGGTGGGGCGAGGGGTCACAGCCACGTCCCGAACCACATCAGCCGGTAGAAGCGGGCCACGGCGATCGGCAGCGCCGCCAGCACCGGATAGTAGGCGACGAACCAGGCGACGGCGACGGCCAGATAGACCAGCGGGATCAGCGCACCCAGGTGGCCGCGCAGGCGCGCCAGCACCGCCGCCGTGGCCATCGCCATGAACGGCAGCGCCGGGAGCATGTGGTAGAGGAAGAGCGCCCGGCCGATGAAAGCGTAAGGCACGTAGCTCACCAGGAAGCCGATGGCGATGAAGATCGAGCCCGGGTCCCGCCGGCGCACCGCCTCCCACCCCACGTACACGAGCGCCGCCAGGCTGAACCACCAGAGTACGGGGTTCCCGATAGCGAGCACACCGCGGTAGAACCCCTTCTGCACCTCTTCGAACTCGTACCAGATCGGGCGCAGCAGTAGCGGCCAGGACCACCAGTGCGACTGGTAGGGATGGGTCGCCGTCAACCCGGCGTGGAAGCGGAACATGAACTGGTGAAACTCCGCCAGGTCCTTTGCGGAATGTCCGAGGAGGAAGTACGGGATCCAGGTCGCCAGGTAGACCGCGGCCGGCACGACCGTGTAGGCGGCGATGAAGTGCAGCCAGTGGCGGCGGTGCGGCGGCGACCAGCGGCCCTGCCCAACGAGGTAGGCCAGGTAGATCGGGATCGTCCCCAGCGGCGCCAGACCGGTCCACTTGGTGGCCACCGCCGCGCCCGCGGCCAGGCCCGAGAGGTAGAGCCAGCCCGGTCGCCCGCGACGCAGGTAGCGCCAGAACGCCCAGTAACTGGTCGCCAGGAACAGCGCCAGAAAAATGTCCGGCTTGGCGATGCGGCTCTCCACAAACGCCAGACCGTCCACCGCCAGCAGCATCCCCCCGGCCACCGCGGCAAAGGGCACCTGCACCACTTCGCTGATGAGCAGGTAGGTGACGAGCACCAGCAGCACGCCGGCCAGGGCGCTCATGATCCGCCAGCCGAAGGCGCGATCGCCGAAGAGGCGAATGCCCAGGGCGATGAGGAGCTTGGAGAGCGGCGGGTGGGTGATCTCCTCCGTGATCTCCTGGCGCGCCAGATACTGGTTGGCCGCCTTAGCGTAGTAGATCTCGTCGAAGATCATGCGCGAGGGGAACTCCAGCCGGGCTACGCGCAGGGCCCCCGCGAAGATCAGCAGGATGCTCAGCAGCAGAAACGTGCGCACTACAGGTTCAGCATTCGCCGCACCCGCTCGTCGGTCGCCGGCTGGAGGATCTGCAGCACGTACGGAAAGTGGGCCCTCCTGTTCGGCGCGCGCAAGTACAGCTCAGAGCTGGCGATGTAGTCCTCGGCGTATTGTCGGAGATCCTGGATCAACTCGCGGACGGCCGCCTCCTGAGTAAGGGCATTGACGGCCCACTCGAGCCGGTCTACGGCGACGGTGACCGACCCATCATCTTCGTGGATCACCTGCGCACGCAAGGCCGACGCTTCCATCGTTCACCAGGGGCCTATAGTTGATGGTCCGTGACCTGTCGACGGGATTAACTACTCGCCGCTACCCCCTTCGGCCTGCCCGTCCCACAGTTCGACGCCGCCCCGCGCCATCCGGTCCCAGACCGCACGCACTCCAGCGTATTCGCTTTCAGAGAGGACGTGCGGCTCGACACCACGGAGGCGGAGGGTCCGCTTCACCAAGGCAAACGCGTCGGTACGCGGCGGGTCGGCGTGGACAACCAGCACATCCAGATCACTGAACGCGGTATGGTCGCCTCGGGCGTAGGAGCCGAAGAGAACGACCCGCCGCAGCGGGAGCCGAGCATGCAAGTGCGGCAGCCGCTCGCGCAGCAATGCGATCGCCTCGGCGCGGCTATGGCGCGGCGAGAAGACCCTGACAGAACCCCAGGATTTGCTCGGCATAACCGACCAGGCGCTCCGCCTCCGCGCGCGTGTACCGCCGCCGCGGCGATCCCGAAGGATGGGCGTTCGGGTACCGACTGAGAATGTACGCCTTGTCCAGTTCCAGGCCTATGTCCCGCAGATTGCTGGGTACCGCCGAGTGAGCCCCGAGCGCGTCGAGCAGGTCAGCGACGGAGTGCCCCCAGGCCTCCTCCCCCTTCCGCTGCAGGACAGCCTTGACCGCCTTCTCCGCCGCCTGCTGCGCGGAAAAGCAGGCCCAGTCGAAAAATCCTCCCGCCAGATCGTTGCGGGCGTGGTCTAAATCACCTTGAGCCTGATCCAACCAGTCGGCGCTCCGTTCCACGGATCAAGCATGGCGTTTTCCGTCTGCCCGGTCAAATCTGCGGGCGTCCTGCAGCAGCGCCGTCATCCGCTTTGCGGCGGCGGCCGCATCGGGAGTGCTCCCATTTGGACCGAACACGGACGTCTCCAGCAGCGCGGTGAGACTCTCGATCTCCGGCCGGTCCACCACGGCGTTCGCCCGGCGGGCAAACTCGCGCGGGGTTTCGCCCGGGGCCCGGCGCAGCCCGCGCCGTGCCAGCAGGCGCAGCAGCGCGGCGTAGGACTCCAGCACCGGATCGACCGGCGGCACCCTCGCGGGGAACCGCCCCGCACGCCGCAGGAGCAGCGCCGCCACCCCCAGGCTTGCCGCGAACACCATCCAGGGGAGCGTCTTTCCCGCGACGGGCAGGAGGCTGCTTACCCACGCCGGCGGGGTGACCGCGGCCAGGCGGGCGCTGAAGTAGCGGGCGAACCCCTCCCACCCCCAGCGCGGCACGGCGGGATCGCCGAGCGCCGCCGGGTCGGGGAAACTCGGCGTGGGCTCGAATTCAACCCACCCCACGCCGGGGAAGAAGACCTCCACCCAGGCGTGCGCGTCGCTGTTGCGCACCTCCAGCAGGCCCGTCAGCGGGTGCACGGTGCCGGGAGTGTAGCCGGTGACCAAGCGGGCGGGAATGCCGGCCGCGCGCAGCAGCACGGCCATCGCACTGGCGAACTGCTCACAATAGCCGCGCCGCTCCGCAAACAGGAAGTAATCCACGGCATCGCCGGGGCGGCGCTGCGGACCGATGGTCAGGTCGTAGCGGTACTGCGTCCACAGGTAGCGGTTCACCACGCGTACCGCGTCGTAGGGGGTGGCGGCGTCCCCGGTGAGCTGCCGCGCCAGCACGGCGACGCGGGGCGGCAGGCTCGGCGGCAATTGCAGGTAGCGCTCCAGGATGAAGCCCGGATAGGCCGTCCCCGCCCGCTGCAGTTGCTCCGGCGTGGGATCGAGTGGCCGCGAGACCACAGTGTAGATCATCCCGCGGTCGAGGGTGAAGGGCAGGCGCACGTTGGTGTAGCGGTCCACGTAGACGTGGTCTCCCGGCAGGTAAATCTGCTCGGCCCGGGGGACGGCGAAGGCGACGTTGGGCTGATCCTGCTGGATGTAGAAGGTCTGCACCAGGCGCCGGGCGCGGCCGCGGTAGGCGTAAACGTCATCGCGGCCGTGTACCAGCTCGATCGGCGGCACCGCGGCGGTATGCAGCCGGACGCGGTGGTCGTCGATGCGCCAGCCGGTGCCGGTGTAGACATCGAAGACCAGACCCCGCCAGTTGCGCCGCTCCGTCGTGCGGACGCGCATCACGACCCGGTCGTTGAGCCGGCCGCGCACGCGCAGGTCGACGTTGGGACCGAACCCAAAGTACCCGTTGGGGTTGAAGACCTGCGTCCCGTCGCCGCCCTGCGGGTAGGCGGGGTTGATGATGCCGCCCTGCAGCCGCTCCCCGATGGAGATGGTGGGCGTGAACGGCAGGGTAGTGATAAAGAGCCCAGAGAGGCGCGGCGTGAACAGGAAGACCAGCCCGGCGACCGCCAGCAGCGCGCCGAGCAGCGCGGCGGCGATCGGCACCGCCTCCCCCCGCTGCAGGGCGAGCCGCGGAGGCGCCGGCGGCGGGTCGCTCGCCATAGGACCGCCACCGGCCGCCGCGGCCATGCCCGCTTCCGCGGTATTGTAGACCAGGGTGACACACGCCGCCAGCGCATAGGGCAGGAAGAACGCGCCGAAGGCCATGTCCACGGTGAAGGCCGCCGCCACCGCCATCAGGACCACCGAGGTGAGCACGCTGAAGAGCAGGTCGCGGCGGCGCGGCAGGTCGAAGCTGTGCAGCGTCTGTAGCCACAACAGGAAGATCGTCAGCGGGATGCTGGTGTGATACGGGTCCTGAGAGAGCGCCTGCAGGAAGACCCACGCCGCCCAGAGACACCCGGCGGTGAGGAGCAGCTTCACCCAGGTGTTGTTGCGGCGCCGCCGGATCCAGGAGAAGAGGAAGCCGAGCGCCACCAGACCGGCGATGCTGAAGCGCAGCGCGCCGAAGTCCTCGTGCGCGGTGATGGCGAAGACGCTGACCAGCACCGTGAGCGCGGTCCAGACGCGCAGCGCCGGCGACCCCTCGTCCCCGCCGCGGCGGATGCGGGTCAGGAAGCGGCGCATCGCACCGCTCCGTCGCGGTCATACTCCCAAGCGGTCGCCGACCCCGCGGGTGCCACCAGGACGACCGACAGGCGCAGGGACCCGGGCCTGCTGGAGACAACGACCGGCACGGTCTCCCGCAGGTGGGCGTTCAGCCGGCCCAGAGCCTGGGAGAGCGGCGGGCCGTCGGCACGCAGCCGCGCCAGCGCGTCCCAGAGCTGCTCCCAGTCCCCGCGGACGGTAGCGGGGCCGTCCGCCCCACACCAGAGCAACGTCACCTGCCAACCGCGCTGCAGCGCCGTCCAGGTGATCGAGGCGGCCGCCCGCGCCGCCGCGTCCAGGTCGGCCGGAGGCTGACCCCGCTCCGCGTCCACGACGAGGGCGAGGATGGGCGCGGCCGGTTCCTCGAACTCCTTGACGAGCAACCGGCGGTGCCGCGCCGAGGAGCGCCAGTGAATGTGGCGCGCCGGATCGCCCGGCAGGTACTCCCGGATGCCGAAGAGCTCGTACCCTCGGCGGTGCTGCGGCACCTCCGCACCGCCGTTGTCGGAGACGCCCACGGGGAGGTCATTCACCACCTGGTAGCGGGGGCGCACGA
>LDXQ01000048.1 GCA_001443485.1 Candidatus Sysuimicrobiota bacterium CSP1-3 | reverse complement strand
GTGGAACCGCTCGCAGCCCTTTGTGCGCTACGCCATCGGCGACGTGGGCTACTTTGAGAGTGAGCCCTGCCCCTGCGGCCGTGGCCTCCCCACCTGGCGGGTGGTCGGCGGGCGGGAGAAGGACCTGCTGGCTACGCCGACGGGTTTCATCTACATGTCCACCGACATGATGTCCGCGCCGCGCTGGCGGGGAAAGATCGCCGGCATCCGCTTTTACCAGGAGAACCGCGACGAGGTCCTGGTGCAGATCGCCCGGGGTCCGGTCTTCCGCGACCGAGACCTCGAGGACCTGTACGCCGACCTGAACGAGTACCTGGGCGGGCTGCTGCGCATCTCCTTCGAGTTCGTGGAGGATATCGAGCTGACCCCCGGGGGCAAGTACCGCAGCGTGGTCTCCAAGGTGCCCATCGACGTGTGACGCCGCCGCGCCAACACGGCGGCAGGGCGCGTCTTCTGCGATGAGGTCGCTGCATTCCTGGATCGTCCGGCGGTTCACCTACCCGGCCTGGCAGTGGCGACACGGCGGCCGGGTGCTGTCCACGCTCGCCAGCCTGGAGGAGTCGCAGTGGGGGAATCCCGGCGATCTGGAAGCGCTACAGGTGGCGAAGCTGGGGGCGCTACTGCGCCACGCCCAGGCCCGGTCCCCCTACTACCGCGAGGTCTTCCGCCGCGCCGGGTTCGATCCGCGGGAGGTGCGCAGTCTGGTACAACTGCGGGACCTCCCGGTGCTGGAGAAGGCGGACCTGCGGGATCGCGTGGCGGAGATCATGACCACGGCCTTTGGACGCGGGCTGGTAAAGCGGAAGACGAGCGGGTCCACGGGCATTCCGCTCGTCCTCTGGGCGGAACCGGAAGCCCGTGACGCCTGGACGGCGGCGGGGCTGCGGTTTCTGCGCTGGTGGGGGATCGAGATCGGCGACCGCCGGGCGACTCTGATCAGCCGGCACGCCCTCACCCCGGGGACGCGGCTGAAGCAGTTCCTCCTGGCCAACACGCTGGAGTACTCGGCGATGGACCTCTCCGCGGCGACGCTGGCCCGGGTGCACGCGCGGCTGCGCCGCGGCGTGTCGGCGCTGCTCGGCTATCCCTCCTCGCTGGCCTACCTGGCCGAGTACATCGCTGCGGAGCACTCCGGGGTGCCGCCGGCGCTGCGGGCGGTCTTCACGACGGGCGAGGTGCTGCACGCCGATCAGCGGGCGCTGATGCGCCAGGTGTTTCGCTGTCCCGTTGTGGACGAGTACGGCTCCTCCGAGACCGGACACGTCGCGGGAGAATGTCCCGCGGGCCGCATGCACGCCGCCGCGGAGAACGTGCTGCTGGAGGCCCTCCCGGTCGACGGGCAGCCGGAGGCGGGCGAGTTGCTCGTCACCGACCTCAACAACTTCGCCACCCCGCTGATCCGCTACCGCATCGGGGACCTGGGCGGGGTGGAGCAGGGATGCCCCTGCGGCCGAGGGTTGCCGGTCCTGCGGCTGTACGCCGGGCGGACCTCGGACCTGATCACGCTGGCGGACGGCCGACGGATGGACTTCACGGTTCTCTCCGGCGCCTTTGAGGAATTGGTGGACAACGGGCTCCCCGTGGCGCAATATCGTGTCATCCAGCACGATCTCGGGCATTTCGAAGTGCTGCTCGCCGGGCCGGCGAGCCTGCAGGCGGCCGCGGAGCGCGTCGCGGAGCGTGTGCGCGGAGCGCTGCGCGCGACGGTCCGCGTGACCGTCCAGACCGTCCCCGTCATCCCGCCGGACCCGACGGGGAAGCGGCGCCGTTTCATCTCCCGGGTGAGCGCGACGCCTCCTGAGCACGCGGGCGTCACACAATGACTGGAGGTTCCGGAGTCTCCGCATGCCCAACCCGTTGACCGCGGCACCGTTGACGGTGCTGCGCGCGATCCAGCACGGGGTGTCCACTGCCCGGTATGTGCCCCACCTCCTCAGCGCCCCCGTCACCGGGGAGGACGCCGTCGCCGACACGCGGGAGCGGATCGCCCGGCGCGCCGACGCCTTCCTGGAGGTCGCGGAGCGGGCGATCTTTGCCCATTCCCGCAGCGCCTACCGCCCGCTGCTGGACGCCGCCGGGTACGACCTGCCGCGCCTCCGCGCACTGGTGGGCCGCCGGGGCGTGGAGGAAGCGCTGCGCCAGCTGCAGCGAGACGGCGTCTACGTCACCATCCAGGAGTTCAAGGGGCTGCGCGAGGTCCGCCGCGGCAACCGGGTCTTCCGCTTCAGCGAGCAGAACTTCCGCAACCCGCTGATCCAGGCGGGCCTGCGCGCCGCCTCGGGCGGCACGCGCGGCCCGGCGCTGTGGAACACCATTCCCCCGGAAAACCACCGTATGGGGGCGGAGCACCTCGCCCTGGCCCTGGAGGCCTACGGGCTGCGCGGAGCGCCGGTGGCCCTCTGGCTGGCGCAGGCGCACGGCGCCAGCGCCTGGGCGGTGCTCGCCCTGGCGGTGATCGGCCAGGCCCCGCCCCGCTGGTTCACGCACGTCGGTCCCCGCACCCCGCTGCGCACCCGGTTGTTCGTGCGGCTGCTTCGACAGACCGCCCGTCTCCGCGGCGTGACGCTGCCCGGCACGACCTACGTCCCGCTGGGGGACGAAGCGCAGATCCTGGAGTGGGTCGCCGGGGCCGGTCCCCGCGGCATCCTGACCACCCCCAGCCTCGCCCTGCGGCTGGCACTGCAGGCGCAGCGGTCGGGCCGGCGGCTCGACGGCCTGACCTTCATCACCATCGCCGAGCCGCTGACGGCGGTGAAGCTGCGACACATCCGGGCGGCCGGGGCGCGTGCCTTCTCGTCGCTCGGTTTTACCGAGTTCGGCCGGGCGACCTACGGCTGCGCCGCTGCCGAGGGGGACGAGACGCACATCTGCAGCGACGCGGTGGCGGTGCTGCAGTACCCTCGCCGCGTCGACCACTTAGGCACCGAGGTGGACGCCCTGCTCTTCACCACGCTGCGGCCCGACGCCCGGCGCATCCTGCTGAACGTGGAGACCGGCGACTACGCCCGGATGCTGCCGGGAGGGTGCGGTTGCTTCCTCGAGCGGGTGGGGTGGACGCAGCGGCTGCGGGACATCCGCAGCTTCGAGAAACTCAACGCCGAGGGGCGCCTCTTCTACGGCACGCAATTGATCGATCTGGTGGAGCAGACGCTGCCCGAGCGGTTCGGCGGCGACCCGACGGACTACCAGCTGGTCGAGCAGGAGGACGAGATGGGCTTCACCCGCCTCAGCATCCTGGTGCACCCCCGCCTGGACGGCGTGGACGAGCGCGGTGTCCTGGCCACCGTCGAGGGCGCGCTGCGCTCCCGGCAGGCGGCCAGTGCCGAGATCTGGCGGGAGGCCGGGACGATCCGCATCGTCCGCGCCACGCCGCTGCTCACCGCCGCCGGCAAACTGATGCCGCTGCACCACCTGGCGTAATCCGCGATGCGACTGCTGGTCATCGGTCTGGACTGCGTCCCGCCGGAGTTCGTCTTCGAGCGGTTTGCCATGCCGCACCTGCGGGCCTTGATGCGGCGCGGATCATACGGGCCGCTGGAGAGCGTCGTCCCGCCGATCACCGTGCCGGCGTGGGCGTGCATGATGACGGGCCGCGATCCCGGGGCGCTGGGGATTTACGGCTTCCGCAACCGCCAGGACTACACCTACGAGGGGTTGGGGATCGCGAACAGCACCTCCGTCCGTGAGCCGGCGATCTGGGACCGGCTCTCCGCGACCGGCCGGCAGGTGATCCTGGTGGGGGTGCCGCCCTCCTTCCCGCCGCGCCCGGTCAACGGCGTGATGGTCTCCTGCTTCCTCACCCCCAGCGCCAAGTCAGAGTACACTCACCCCGCCACGCTCAAGCCGGAGCTGGAGGCCCGCTTCGGCGAGTACCTGTTCGACGTGGCCGACTTCCGCACCGACGACAAAGCGGCCCTGCTGCGCCGCGTCTTCGCCGTCAGCGAGCAGAAGTTCGCCATCGTCCGGCACCTGATGACGACGCGGCCGTGGGACTTCTGCATGTTCGTGGACATGGGGCCGGACCGCCTGCACCACGGCTTCTGGAAGTACTGGGATCCGGCGCACGTCAAACACGAGCCGGGCAACCCCTTCCTGCGGGCCTTCCCGGAGTACTACGCCTACCTGGACGAGCAGATCGGCGCGCTGCTGGAGGTCGTCGGCGACGACGTCGCGGTGCTCGTCGTCTCGGACCACGGGGCGAAGCGCATGGACGGCGCCATCTGCGTCAACGAATGGCTGCGCCGGGAGGGATACCTGACCCTGAGGAACCCGCCGCAGGGCATCCAGCGGTTGGCGCCGTCGATGGTGGACTGGTCGAAGACGGTGGCCTGGGGCGAAGGCGGGTACTATAGCCGGATCGTGCTGAACGTGAAGGGGCGTGAGCCGGAGGGGATCGTGGACGGCGGCGCCTACGAGAGGCTGCGGGACGAGTTGATCCAGGGGCTGGAGCGCCTGGGGGACGAGCAGGGCCGCCCCATCGGGACGCGCGTGTATCGTCCCGAAGAGCTCTACCCGGTACGGCGCAACATCCCACCGGACCTGATCACCATCTTCGGCGACCTCTCCTGGCGCAGCGCCGGCAGCGTGGGCTTCGAACAGGTGTGGACCCACGAGAACGACACCGGCCCGGACGACGCCAATCATGCCCAGTACGGCATGTTCACCGCCGCGGGTCTGCCGCTGCCGCCGGGCGAGCTCTCCGGGATGCGGCTGCTGGATGTGGCCCCGCTTCTCTCGCGATTCTTCGGCCTCAACGGGGCCGAGTAAGGAGGACGGCGCGTGGAAGGATTTACGGTCTGGTTCACCGGCCTGCCCAGTTCGGGGAAGAGCACCCTGGCCGGCCTGTTGTCTGACGCGCTCCGCCGGCGCGGTCTCGCCGTCGAATTGCTGGACGGCGACGAGGTGCGCACGGTTCTGACCCGGGGCCTGGGCTTCTCCCGGGAGGACCGGGACGAGAACATCCGGCGCATCGCCTGGGTGGCGAAGGTGCTGACGCGCAACGGCGTCGTGGCCATCACCGCGGCCATCTCCCCGTACCGCGCGGCCAGAGACCACGCGCGGCAGGCGATCGGCCGCTTCGTGGAAGTCTACGTGGCCTGCCCGGTGGAGGTCTGCATACAGCGGGACGTGAAGGGGCTCTACGCCCGGGCGCTGCGCGGCGAGATCGAGCAATTCACCGGCGTGTCCGACCCGTACGAGGAGCCGCTGCAGCCGGAGGTCGTGGTGCGGACGGACGTGGAGTCCCCCGAGGAGGGCCTGCAGCGCATTGTCGGCCACCTGGAGCGCGGCGGGTTCCTGGCGCCGGGGATGACCAACGTGCGCGTCCCCACCTATCTCGTGGAGCAGCTGCGCCGCGTCTGGGGTGACGGCGCCTTCGAGGCCCGCCTCGGCGAGGCCCTGGCCGCGCAGGCCGCGGCGGTGGAGGAACCGCTGCACGAGGCCGAACGCGAGGAAGTGCTGGCCCGCCTGCGGTCACTCGGCTATGTGGACTGACGTGGGGAGACGCTGATGCTGCCGGCCCCACACGGAGGAACGCTTGTCGACCGCCGCCTGTCGCCGCCGGCCGTCCAGGAGATGGCGGCAGAACTCCCCCGCCTGCCGCGTCTGGAGGTGACGCGGGAACAGGCCTACGACATCGTCAATGTCGCCACCGGCGCCTTCAGCCCGCTGCAGGGGTTCATGGGCGAGGTCGAGGTGGAAGCCGTAATCCGCACCGGGCGGCTGCCCGACGGCGTGCCCTGGACGATCCCGATCGTGCTGGACGCAGATGAAGAGGTCGCCCGGCGCGGGGGCGACATGGTGCTGCTCACCTACCGCGACCGGCCCCTGGCGCGCCTGCACGTCCGCGACCGCTTCACCGTGGACCGCGCCCGGGCCACCCGCGGCGTCTTCGGCACGGACGACCCCGCCCATCCGGGCGTCGCCGGCCTCTTGGCGCAGCGCCCGGTCCTGCTCGGTGGACTGGTCGACCTGATCGCCATGCCGGAGAACCCCTACAGCCGCTACACGCTGGCGCCAAAGGAGACGCGCGTCCTCTTTTCGACGAAAGGCTGGCGCACCGTCGTCGGGTTTCAGACGCGGAACGTGCCCCACCTCGGCCACGAATACGTGCAGAAGACCGCGCTCAGCTTCCTCGATGGGGTCTTCATCAACCCGGTGATCGGCCGGAAGAAACCCGGCGATTTCCGCGACGAGGTGATCCTGGCCGCCTACCAGGCCCTGATCCAGCACTACTACCTGCGCACCCGGGCCGTCCTGGCGGTGCTGCTCACGGAGATGCGCTACGCCGGCCCGCGGGAGGCCATCTTCCACGCCATCGTGCGCAAGAATTTCGGGTGCACCCACTTCGTCGTGGGACGCGACCACGCCGGGGTGGGGAGCTACTACGGGCCCTACGAGGCGCAGGAGATCTTCGACCGCTATCCCGACCTGGGGATCGAGCCGCTGTTCTTCACGGCGTTCTTCTACTGCCAGCGCTGCGGCAGCATCGCCAACGAGAAGACCTGCCCGCACGGGGCAGAGGAACGGATCGACTTCTCCGGCACCCAGCTGCGCCAGGCTCTCACCGGCAACGGGCAGGCCGATCTCCTGGTGCGGGCGGAGGTGCTGGAGGTGGTGCGCAACTTCCCCGACCCCTTCGTCTCCGCCACGGAGAGCGCCTGAGCGGTTCTTCGGCCCCGTACCGCTCTCTGGGATGGTGACCCTGTGCACGTAAACAAACAGGCCGCGAACGCGGTGCGGGTGGAGGCCATCGCCCCGCCCGAGCCCGTGCGCATCTCCCGCCGCATCAGCCAGGCGCTGGCCGTGCTGGTGGGGTTGTTCGTCTTCATTCTGGCCCTGGAGCTCTTGAAGAGCGGTGCGGGCGGCGTCGGGCTGCTGCTGCGGCGCCTCGCCGCGCACGGCCTGGTCAACGCCATGGGCTTTGGCTGGCTGCTGGCCTACATCTCGCTGAGCGGCTCGCCGGTGGCCGCCACCGCCCTGACCCTGCTGGGCGGCGGGGCGCTCTCGCCCATGGAGACCTTCGGGATGATCAACGGCTCCCGCTTCGGCGCCTCGTTCATCGTCCTGTTCACCGGGTTCGTCTTCTACCTGCGCGGGGTGCGGGGGAAGGGCGTCGTCTCCATGGGTATCCTCTCCATGCTGACGACGGCGACCATCTACCTGCCGGCGATGCTGCTGGGGGCGCTGGCGCTGCGGAACGGCTGGCTGACCCGCGCGCGCTTCGGCGCGCCGCGGGCGCTCACGTCGGTGCTGGACCTGATCTACGCCCCGATCACCCACGCCGCCCGCGCCTACCTGCCCGATCTGGCGGTCTTCGCCATCGGGTTCGTCTGCCTGCTGGCCGCCTTTCAGTTGTTCGACCGGGCGCTGCCCCGCGTGGGCAGCAACGTCGTGGAGACGCGCTGGGGGCGCTGGTTCGACCAGCCGCTGACCACGTTCCTCCTGGGGCTGCTGGTGACCTCGCTCACGCTCTCCGTGTCGGTCTCGCTCTCGCTGCTGGTCCCCCTGGCCAGCCGGGGGTACGTGCGGCGGGATCAGGTCATCCCGTACATCATGGGCGCGAACATCTCCACCTTCGTGGACACGCTCTTCGCCTCGCTGCTCATCCGCACGCCCATGGCGTTCACCATCGTGCTCACCGAGATGATCTCGGTGGCCGTGGTTTCGCTGATCGTGCTCGTCTCCTTCTTCCAGCGCTACCGCGACGCGCTGATGGGGCTGAACAGTTTCTTCGCCGCCAGCCGCTGGCGCTTCACGCTCTTCGTCGCCATCCTGGCGATCGTGCCGCTGACGCTGTTGCTGCTGTAGGGCGGGCCCGCGCCCGGAAGACCTCGTCGGTCCGGTGCCTCCTCGTGCGCTTTTCGCGCCGGGGAGGCACTGTGCTTTACGGCGGGCGGCGGGGGACCTGGTAGGAGACCGTGAGCGGGGGTGAGGTCACCGGCCCTCCGGCCTCCCGGGCCCTCTGACCGGTCACGATGAGGCCGGTGGTGAGGAGGGTGCGCTCGATCGGGACCACGGGCCGCCCGGTGGTGTAGAACTCCACCAGGGCGTGCACCAGGTAACCGAAATGGTCGAACGGCTCCCCCTGGAGGACCAGGCCGCTGGTGGCGATGCTGCCGTCGCCGTACTGGGCGCCCAGCAGGAACTCCTTGTCGTCGAAGACCCGCGGGATGAACGCCAGCACGGCGCGGGTGCCGTCCACGTACTGGATCAGGACGACCGTGGTCTCCGGCCCCAACCCGGCGGGCACGACCGGCGCGCGCGCCCGGCGCGTCTTCGCGGAGGCGATCAGCGCGTCCAGGACCTTCGCGCCCCAGCGGTCACGGTCGGGCAGGGACCAGTACCCCAACCCCACTTCGCGCACGGAACTGACGCCGGTCTCCTGGGGACCGCGCTGTTCCAGGAAGCCCTGGAGGAGTTCCGCGGCATGGATGGCAAAGGCGCGGTACGGGGTGGAGGCCACGGCGACGGCGACTTCCACCTTCGCGGTGCGCAGGGGCCGGTCCAGCGGCACGTAGGGGAGGACCGAGCCCCCCATCAGCGGGACGCCGCGCCGCGCCGCCTCGCTCACGATCGTCTGGCTGTCCGGCCAGTTGGCGGCCACCATCTTATCGATGAAGACCGGGACGCGGCTCCCGGTCTGGTCCAGGATCCGCAGCACCTCGCGCACCACCTGCAGCCGGGGGGTGGGGCTTGGCGCGGTGCCGCGCTCCGGCAGGTCCTCACGCGTGGCGATGAGCACGCCGTCTGCGGCGAGGCGCCGCCCACCCGCGTCCTCCAGCAGCGCGTCGGCGATGGAGGAGGCGACGCGGAATCCATACTTCGCCGCCAGCGTCCGCGTCATGTCGCGGGGGCGCGGGCTCTCAGTCCACACGCTGCCCACCGTCACCGGTGAGGGATAGGCGCGGTCACCGACCCGGTAGCCTTCCAGAAAACGGGTGCCGATCACGTCCGCGTGAGAGCGCGGATACCAGCTGTCCACCAGGAAGGCGAGGCGTTTCTGCGCCGGAGCGGAACGGGCCGGCGAGGAGAGCGCAGCGGCGAGCAGCAGCACCGTGCCCCAGATCCAGCCGCGGCCGACCCTCACGGCCGCGCCGCCAGCCGGGAGAAGACCAGGATGCGCAGCGGGTACGCCGTCATGACGTACAGGGTGCCGTCGGGACCGGCCGTGGAGCCCTGGATGAGGACGGTGCGCGAGGGGCGGCGGATGTGGCTGGCCCTCGTCCCGCTCGGCGGCAGCGGCGCGACCTGGCCCACCGCCTCCGGCCGGCCGGTGCGGGTACTCAGACGCATGATGAAGAGCGCGCCTTCCGCCCCGCCGCGCAGGACCGCGGTGTAGTAGATGTTGCCGTCGGGAGCGGCGGTCATCGTGTAGTGGGTGCCAGGAAGGGCATAGCCCTCCGGCGCCGCCGCCCCGTGGAGCTGCACGGCCACGGCCTGTTCCCCCGGCGTGAAGGTGTAGACCTGGCCGGAATCCTCCCCGACGCCATAGAAGCGCGTGCCGTCCGGTCCCGCCGCCAGCGCATAAGGGCTCTCGTAGGTGCCCTGTCCCGAGAACTGCAGCGCCAGCCGTTCGATGCGGCCGGCGGCCGCGTTGTAGCGCATCATGGCGTTGGGAGCGACCGGATGGAAGGCGTCGCCGCTGGCGAGTACGACCAGATAGCGGGTCGGCGGGCGCGGCGCGAATTCGCCCTTGTCGCTGAAGGCCCGCGTGCGCGGGTCGTAGGTGATCAGGTGCACCTCCGGGTCGGTCAGGGCGTAGACGATGTTCCGCCGCGGATCCACTCCCACCGCGATGATGCTCTGCCGCGGCCGCGGGATGCCCAGGTCGGTCACGCGATTGGTCTGGGGATCGTAGACGAGGAGGTGCCCGCCAGGGTAGGCGCTCTGCGCCGCCCGCACCGCCGGCTCGCCCGACTTGGTGGCGAAGTAGACCTTCCCGTCCGGCGCGACGGCGGGCTTGGTGTGGATCTTCGCCTGCGCGTTCGGACCGGGCGCGGATTCGCCGGTGGCCGCCGCCATGTCCGCGATCAACTGGAATTCCCGCCCTCCCGGGGACAGCACCAGGAAACGGCCGAACCCGTCGTAGAAGGTGGTCCCCAGGTAGACGCGGCCGTCCGGCCCCGTCTGGATCGCGGTGTAGGCCCCACCCGTGTGATATTGCTCGTTCACCCAGATGACGATGGGGTTCAGCAGGGGGACAGCCCCCGCCGCCAGGGCGGTGCACAGGACGACCAGCAAGGAGAGGACTAGAAGGCGGGCCACGGCTTGTTCACCTCCGGGAGACTGTCAATTAGCTTGGCCGCGGGAACCGGGGAACCCTGCCGGTCAAACGGCTGTGCCGGTCCCGGGGTTCCGCTCTGCGCCGGCCACAGGTCTAAGGACGACCCGGCGCGGGCAAAACCCGTGTTGAACGGCCCCCCGAAAAGGCACCCCGCCCCGCGAGGGCGGTCCGCAAAGCCACGGGTCTCGGTCCGACCGAGATAGCCGGGTTGCCGAAGTGGGCGGTTTTCTTTTGCCGCGCGTCGGGGGAATCCTAAGAACGCCTTCAAGGAGACTTCCGGTGCGCGTCCGCACACTCTCCGTTCATTCCACACGTCCAACCGTCCGCAACTGGCAGCGCTCGCTCGCCGCTGTCATCGTGCTGGTCCTGGCGTGGACGATCACGCCGTCGGGTCCGCCGGTTACGCAGGCCGCGGCCGCGCCGCGCGCCGAGGTCAACGGCCGCGTGGCGGACGCGGCCACCGGAGCGGGGCTGCGGGCCATCGTCACCGCCAGCGGCAGGGTCGGGGCGGTCAGTTCCTCCGCGGCGGTCCAGACCGACGGCTCCGGGTTCTACCGCTTGCAGGTCCCGGTGGGGACTTACACTGTCACGGCCAGCCGATCCGGGTACGCGGATCAGAGCCGCCGGCTGACGCTGCGGCAGGGCGCGACCACGCTGAACTTCCGCCTGCAACCGCTGGCCGCCGCCAAACACGGGCCCACGCCGACGCCGAAACCGCCCGCCCCGACCGCGACCGCGGCACCGACGCCGGCACCCGTCCCGACGGTAACGCCGCAGCCCGGCCCGACACCGCCGCCGCCCGCGGGCGTGCGGCGCTGGAGCGACCCGCAGTCCTGGCCGGGCGGCCGCGTGCCCACGCGGAATGACAGCGCGGTCATCCCCGCCGGCGTGGTGCTGGAGGTGGACACGACCGCGGCGGAGGCCCGCACCCTCACCGTCGAGGGGACGCTGCGGGCGAGCCGGCAGGTGGCGTCGCAGTTGACGCTCTACGGCAACATGATCCTGCAGAACGCCGGCGTGCTGGACTACGGTCGTCCGCAGGACCGTGTGCTCGTTCCCGCGGCCATCCGCTGGTCGCTGAACGAGGCCGCCTACGTCGGCGGCGACACCATGGCGCCGGTGGCGACCGACGTCGGCCTGTGGGCGATTGACGATGCGCAGGTCTGGATTCACGGCGCCTATCGCGACACCTGGAGTCCCCTGACGCGTCCGGCCCGCGCCGGCGCGGTCGACATCACTGTCGATCCGACCTACGCGGTCGGCTGGCAGGTGGGGGACCAGGTGGTCGTCGGCCCATCCCACGTGAAGACGTCATACACGAACGACCAGGATGAGGTGCGGCGGATCGTGGCCGTGCTCGGGGGCGGCATGTTCCGACTGAACGCGCCGCTGCTCAACGACCACGACGTCCTGGCCGTCACCTGGACCGACGCCTGGGGGGACACCTGGACGGAGACGCTCGCCGCCAAGGTGGTCAACCTGACCTCAAACATCATGTTCCAGGCCGTCGATCCCAACAACCGGCCGCACGTCATGTTCATGGATCGGGCCAAGCACTACGTCGAGGACCTGGCGGTGGAGAACTTCAGCCCGATGCCCAAGGTCAACCCGATGAGCCGCTACGCCTGGCACGAGCACCGGCAGGGGGACGGCTCCCGCGGCAGTTACCTCCGACGCGTCCGCCTTTACGGCGGGCCGGGCGACGGCTGGCACATCCACAACGCGTACGGGATCGAGGCGCAGGATGTCGTCGTCTACAATCAGGCGCGCGCCTACGTGGTGCGTCCCGACGGGACCTGGTTCACCAACACCCAGCCGATCATGCTGGAGCGGGATCGGGGCAGCGGCGGGTCGCAGTTCCGCGCCGCGGACGACTGCTGGCTCGACCGGCCGCTGGTGATGCGCTGGGGCGCGGGCACGCGCGATTACCGCAACTCCGGCATCTGGCTGACCGGCTCGGTTAACTGCGCCGTCGTCGGCGCCGTGGCCACCGGCGGCGGCGGACAGTCCCGCTCCTCCGGCATGCACTGGGAGGAGGGCGGCGCGGGCGGCGGGGAGACCGCCTACGTCTACCGCGCCGAGGCCCACTCCAACCAGGTGATGGGCTTCCACTCCTGGCAGAACAACACGCCCACACAGCGCATCGTCGACCTGCTGACCTGGCGCAACGGCGAATCCGGTGTCGGCTGGGGCGCGTACGGCACGCGCTACTGGGCGCACCAGGTGCGGGCCATCGGCAACCGCAACGCGCAGCTGGCCCACTGGGCCTCCGGGTGGGGGATCACCGGCTTCCTGGCGGACGGGCTGGGTCAGGGCGCGGGCATCGAAATCCGGAACTACGTCAGCCCCAGCACCAGCGACTCCGTCTACGAGGATGGGGTCGTGCGCAACGTGCAGGTGAACGCGCGGCACCTGCCCGGTACCAGCACCTCCGGCGTGGTGTCGTGGATCCAGTTCGCCCGCATCTCCTGGGACCCGGCGCGCCCGATCCAGTTCGGCTCCGGCGCCATTCCGCCCGTGGGCAGCCGCCTGCGCTTTCGTGGGCAGACCGGATTACAGCGGTCGGCGAACTTCACCCTCTACCGGTTGAACGATCCGAACGTGCCGGGCAGCATCACCGACCTGGAGTACAATGCCCGGCGCGTCGACAACGACTCGGCGGGCACGCGCCCCCGTCCGCCGCGGGTGCGGCTGGTCACCCCGGATGACGTGGTGACCACCGGTGTCATCCGGCTGGAGGTAGAAACGGACGCGCCGCAGGTGGACTTCTACCAGGCCAACCACCTGCTGGCCCGTGTGGCCCCCGTCGGCGGGCGCGCCAGCCTCGACTTCGACATGTCCACCTTCCCCCGCCGCCGGGCCTATTTCTGGGCGCTGGCCACCGGGACAAACGGCGCGGTGAACACCAGCCGGGTGATCCGGGTGCGGCGGTTCTGAGCGATGCGAAGAGGAATCCGCTGGAGACGCGCATCGCTGGCCACCTGGCTCTGATCAGTCTCTACGTCGTGACGCGGACGGTAGGCCTTCCGCCGGTTGGACCACTCGCGGGGGAGACGGAACCGGTGGGCGCGCTCGATCTGCTGTCCAAGTCAATCGAGATCGGTCTAGTGATTATCCTTAGCGTGCTCCTGCGCGGCGCCTACCGCTCTCGCACCGCTTCCGCGTAGACCCGCGCCAGGAAGTTATCCACCGGCGCGCGGTCGTCGGTCAGGACCACCGACGGACCGGCGGCGAGATACTCGGCCAGTTCCTCTCCAGTCAGCGGGACGAGGGGGATCTCCGCGGTCACGCCGGGCGGCCGGCGGGCGGTGATGGCGCGCAGGTCGAGCGGCTGCTGCGCGGCGAAGACGACGAAGATCGTCAGCACGTTCTGCCGCCAGTCTGCGCCCGCCGGCAGCAGGTAGACGTGGCGGAAGACCTGCTGCAGGGTGCGCACGTAGGAGCGCGCAAACAGCCCCACCCGCCCGTCCACGATGTTCACCGCGTAGACGCCGCCGGGGGCCAGGGCGTCGGCGACCAGGCGGGCGAACTCCCGCGTAGTCAGGTGGTAAGGGATGGAATAGGCGTCCCGGAAGACGTCCGTAAACACGAAGTCGTAGGTGTGCTGCGGCCGGCGGAGGAAGAACTGCCGGCCGTCTTCGTTCCAGGTGCGCACGGACAGGGCCGGTGATAGGCCCAGTGCCTCGGAGGCGACGCGCGTCACCGCGGAGTCGATCTCCACGACCTCGATCCGGCTTGCCGGATAGAGGTGGTACAGGTAGCGCGGGAAGACGTAGCCGCCGCCGCCCACGAAGAGCGCGCGCAGCGGCGGAGCGTTGCCGGACCCGGAGCGCCGCGCCGCGACGTCGGCCGCGAGCACGGCCCAGCCCTTCTCGTAGTCATAGCGCAGCGCCGTAGGGTCCTTCAGGTCCACGTAGCTGTGGATCAGGCTGTCCAGGGCGAGGGCGCGTGTGCCCGGTGCCACGTCGAGCACGCGGATGCAGTAGTAGTTGGACTCGCGCAGGCACGGGCTGGGCACCCAACCCGCGGCGGAGACGACGACCGTGAAGACAAACGCGGCGCCGGCCGCGACCTTGATCCGGGGCCGCACATCACCCCCGGCGGCCGTCCCGCTCCCGGCGATCAGCACCCCGACCAGCACGGCGCTCTGCGCGACCAGCAGGACGACCGCGCGCGCCCCGAGCAGCGAGATCAGGAGAAAGCCCGCGGCGAAGGTACCGGCGATGCTGCCCACCGCCTGGGCGGCGTAGATCCGGCCGACGACATCCCCCGACGTCCCGATGGAACGGATGGACAGCCGGATCAGAATCGGGGAGACCGTCCCAAAGCCGACGGCGGCCGGAAGCAGCATCGCCCCCAGCAGCAGCGGCAGGCTGAGCGCGGGCGGCAGCGCGGCGAGCACGGCGTCGGTCATCCGCGGCCAGAGGCGGGAGTAGACGTAGGGCATCAGGAGGACGGCGAGCGTCCCTGTGCCGGAGAGGGCGAAGGCGTGGGCCAGCAGGCGCGGCGTGGGCTGGCGGTCGGCGAGGCGGCCGCCCAGCGCATTCCCCAGGCTGATCCCCAGCAGCGTCACCCCGATCACGGTCGCCCACGTGTACAGTGAACTACCGAAGAGCGGCGCGGCCAGGCGCGCGCCCGCCAGTTCGACGACCATCACCGCGGCCCCGCCAAGCGCGGCCAGCAGCAGCGGCGCCGGAGGGCGGGCGGTGATGATGCCGCTCGACGGCATCGCGTCCACCGCACCAGTGTCCCGCGGGCGGCCTTCCCCGGATGCGGCGAGCGCGATGACGGCCAGGGCCACCAGCCCCGCTCCCGCGGCCAGGACGATGACGCGGATGCCGAAATGCTCGAGCAGATAGAACCCGCCGAGGGCGACGCCCACGACGCTGCTCGCCGTGGCCGCGGCGCTGAGCCCGCCTGCCGTGCCGCCGGCGGCGGCGGTGGTGCGCAGCGTCAGGCGCGTGACGATCGGCAGCACCGCGCCGAGCAGGGCGGCTGGTGCCAGCAGCACGATCGCGGCGATGAGCACCACCCGTGCGAACAGCGGCGCGCCGAGCCAGACCCCGCGCATCATGTCGGTGACCGCCACCGTGGCCATCACCCCGATCCCGCCGAGGCAGAGCGTTGCGGCGAGGAGGCGCGGAGAGGGGATGCGGTCGGCGAGGTACCCGCCCAGCGCGTCGCCTAGGGCATAGCCGGCCAGCACGACGCCGATGATTCCCGTCCAGGTTTCCAGGGAGACGCCGATCACCGGCGCGAGCAGCCGGCCGGCGGTGATCTCCAACAACAGGATGGAGAAGCCCGCCCCGATCACGATGGAGTAGGCCAGGAGCGGACTCCAGCGCAGGCGGGCCGGTGACCGAAGTGCGGGCACGCCAGAGAGATTCCCCGCGCCGGGAATCAGTAGACGCTCTTGCGGGCGATGCGGAACTCCAGCAGGTCCTCGTCGGCCTTGAGGGCGGCGTAGAGCCAGACCAGCGGGAGGAAGAGGCCCCCGGTCACGAAGGCCAGGGAGAGCAGGATGGCGCCGTGCACCCAGAGGCCCTGGAGAAAATACCAGAAGGGGCCCAGAATCAGGGCGGCCCAGTTCCACCCCAACCTGCGGGGGGACGGCCGGTAGTAGAGGTCGGCCGGATCGCCGCGGGCGGGCAGAGCGACTTCTCGATTCAGGGCGCTCCGGATCCACTTCGCTGGCCGGAAGTGCGCGTAGGCGATCACCAGCGAGAGGTACAGCGCGACGAGGAGGACGGCGGTGACGCGCCAGAAGGTGACCTCCAACCGCCCGAGGACGACGGCGGTGATCAGGACGAGGGCGCCGGCGAGATACCAGGGCATGGGATCACTCCGCGACCGCGTGATGAGTTGGAGCGGGGAACGGGAATCGAACCCGCATCACCGGCTTGGAAGGCCGGAGTTCTACCATTGAGCTATCCCCGCATGGGCGAACACAACTGGTGGGCGGGGAAGGATTCGAACCTCCGAAGGCATTCCGCCAGCTGATCTACAGTCAGCCCCGTTTGACCGCTTCGGTACCCGCCCGCAGTCACTCCTGATTATACGGGCCGGACGCGAAGGGCAGCAAGGGACGTGCCGGCGGGTGTTGCACCGACGCTCAGCCGCTGGAATCCCCATCCCACGGCATTTTGCGCCCGCGGTCCCGCGCGTGAGGAGGAATGGCCAACAGAGCCCGCGAAGATGAGGCATGCCGCGCTACAGCCAACATCCGCGAGTTGTGACCGGAAGGAGGTGAATGGATGAACAAAGAGCAGTTGGTCGAGAAACTGGCGGCCAAGACCGGCATGACCAAGAAAGGCGCCATGGACGCCATCAACACCACCCTGGACACGATCACCGCCTCGCTGAGGAAGGGGGAGAAGGTCACCCTGGTGGGATTCGGGACGTTCCTGGTGCGGCGGCGTGCCGCGCGGGAGGGACGCAACCCGCAGACCGGCGCGCGCATCAGGATCCCCGCCCGGAAGGTTCCGGCCTTCACCGCCGGGAAGGAGCTCAAAGCTGCGATCAAGTAAGCGAGACCGGGAGGACGGACCACTGAAGGCGGGCCGGGAGCGGCCTGCCTTCGACTTTCTAGGCGCCGGGCGGTGGAGGCCTGATCGCGCGGTTCTGTTAGGATAGCCCTATGACCTACGCGGAGGCGCTCCGCTTCTTGCTGGACCTCCTCGACGGGACACGGTACCCTCGTCCGCCGGGCCGCGAAGCCAACCTGATCCGTGTGGGACGCCTGCTGGCGCGGCTCGGCCACCCGGAGCGCGACCTCGCCACCGTGCTCGTGGCCGGGACGAAGGGGAAGGGGTCCACCGCGGCCATGCTGGCGGCGATCGAGGAGGCGGCCGGCCGGCACGTGGGCGTCTACACCAAACCCCATCTGGTAGAGTACCGGGAGCGCGTCCGCGTGGGCGGCCGAGTGATCGGCGAAGACGAGCTGGCCGCTCTCGTCGCGCAGGTCCGCCCCGCGGTCGAGGCGGGCACGGGTGATCCCCAGGGGGCCGCCACCTACTTCGAGGCCTCGGTGGCGGTGGCGCTGTTGCACTTTCACCGCCGCCGCGTCGACCTCGCGGTGCTGGAGGTGGGACTGGGCGGCCGGCTCGACGCCACCAACGCCTGCGACCCGCTGCTCTCCGTGATCACTCCGATCAGCTACGACCATATGGAGGTGCTCGGACGGACGCTGGGCGCCATCGCCCAGGAGAAGGTGGGGATCATCCGCGCCGGCCGTCCCGTCGTCATCGCCCCGCAGCCTCCGGAGGCGGAGGAGGCGCTGCGTCTCGCGTGTGCGCGGGTCGGAGCGTCCCTCGTCCGTGTGGCCGGTCGGGCGCGGTGGGATTCCCGGGCGATGAATGCCCAAGGGCAGACACTGCACCTGCGGAGTGCGCGCGACTACGGCGCCATTCATCTTCCGCTGGTGGGCCGGCACCAGGGGCTCAACGCGGCCACGGCCGTGGTGGCCGCCGAGGAACTGGCCGCCGCGGGATTCCCGCTGCCGCCCGAGGCCGTGCGGCAGGGTCTGGAAGGACTGCGCTGGCCGGGTCGGGTAGAGGTGGTGCGGCAGCGTCCGACCGTCGTGGTGGACGTGGCGCACAACGTCGCCTCGATGCAGGCGCTGCGCGACGCCCTGCTGGAGGTGTGGCCGGGGCGCCGCCTCATCCTGGTCTTCGGGATGGTCGCCACCCACGACCACGAGGGGCCGGCCGCGGTGATCGCGCCGCTCGCCGACGTCGTCATCATTACACGACCGGAGCACGTCCACCCGCTGCCGCCGACGGTCCTGGCAGATGCGGTGCGGCCGTACGCCCCGCAGGTGGAGGTGGAGGAGGACCGCGCCGCGGCGGTGGCCCGGGCGCTGGATGCCGCCGGCCCCGCGGAC
>LDXQ01000047.1 GCA_001443485.1 Candidatus Sysuimicrobiota bacterium CSP1-3 | reverse complement strand
CACCGTGTTCTGCTGGACGGCCTGAAGCACGGCGTCAGCCACGTGCACGCCTCCGCGGACACCGACACCCGCGGCCGCCTCGAAGGGGTAAAGGCGCTCCTGCGCCTGCGCGACGAGTGGCGCGGGGTGGTGGACGTGCGCGTGGTCGCCTTCCCCCAGGAGGGGGTGCTCCGCGACCCGGGGGCGGAGGACTACGTGCGGCGGGCACTCGAGATGGACGCGGACATGGTCGGAGGCATTCCCTGGATCGAGCACACCGACCGCGACGCGCAGGAGCACGTCGACCGCATGCTGCCCTGGCCCGCGTCTTCAACAGGGACGTGGCCATGCTCACCGACGACGCGGGCGATCCCGGGCTGCGCACCACCGAGATGCTTGCCGCGGCGGCGATCCGGGAGGGGTGGACCGGGCGGGTGATGGCGTGCCACGCCCGGGCGATGGGGCTCTACCCGGAGCCCTACTTTCGTCGCCTGATCGGGCTGGTACGGCGCGCGGGCATGAGCTTCGTCACCGACCCGCACACGGGCCCGCTGCACCTGCGGGTCTGGGACCTGCTGGAGGTGGTCTTCCTCGCTGCGCACAGCCTGGGCCGGTCCACGACGCGCGAGTTGGACGTCCTGCTGGATATGATCACGGCTCAGGCGGCGCGGGTCCTCAGGGTGGCAGACTACGGCCTGGAGGTGGGGAGGGCGGCCCACCTGGTTGTGCTAGAAGGAAGCACGGTGCTTGACGTGATTACCCCGCACCGTCCCCCGCGGTACGTCATCAGCCACGGGCGACTTGTCGCGCAGACGACTGGGACCACCACGTTTCACGCCATCCCCACTCCGTAGGGGCGGCCTCCGCGGCCGTATGAAAGGGAGACAGGGCGAAAGCAGGGGATCTGGAAGCGTTCAGAAGGACCGGAAGCAAATCAATGCGAATCAATCTTTGTCAACTTAATGGGGCGGGAGGGGAAATCGCATGGCGGTCGACTTCAAGGCGGGCCTCGAAGACGTCGTCGCGGCCAACAGCGCGATCTGTGACGTAGACGGGAAGGCCGGACGACTGCGCTACCGGGGGTACGACATCGGCGACCTGGCCGAGCGCGCCTCCTACGAGGAGGTGACCTACCTCCTCTGGTTCGGGGAACTTCCGGGGCGGGATACCCTCCAGCAATTCTCCCGCAGCCTGGCCGGCCAGCGGGAGGCGCCGCCGCCGGTCCTCGACGCCATGCAGCGGTTCCCCCACACTGCCCATCCCCTGGAGGCCCTCCGCAGCGCCGTCTCCCTGCACGCCATGTACGATCCCGACGTGCACGACAACGGCCGAGAGGCCAATCTGCGCAAGAGCGCCCGCCTGACCGCGCAGATGGCGACGCTGGTCGCCGCGTGGCGCCGCATCCGGGAAGGGAAGTCGCCCGTGGTCCCGGACCCGGCGCTGTCGCATGCCGCCGATTTCCTCTACATGATGACGGGGCAGCCGCCCGACCCGGTGAGCGCGGAGGCGATGGACGCGGTCCTGGTGCTGCACGCGGAGCACGAGCTGAATGCCTCAACCTTCGTGGCGCGGGTGGCCGTGGCTACCGTCTCCGACCTGCACTCGGCGGTCGTCGCTGCACTGGGCACCCTGAAGGGTCCCCGCCACGGCGGGGCCAACGAGGACGTCCTGGCGATGATTGAAGAGATCGGTCCACCGGAGCGGGCCGAGCCGTACATCCGCGCCCGGCTGGAGGCCCGCGCGCGCATGTCTCAGGCGGACCGGGCCGACCCGCGGAACCGCATCCCCGGGTGGGGGCACCGCGTCTACAAGGTGGACGACCCGCGGGCGGCGCGACTGCGCGCCATCGGCCGGCGCCTCGCCGAACGGGCGGGCGTCCTGCCTCTCTTCGAGACGGCGGAGACGGTCTACCGGGTGATGAAGGCGGAGACGGACCTCCCGGTGAACGTCGACTTCTACTCCGCGGTGATCTACCGGGCGCTGGGCATCCCCATCGACCTGTGCACCTCGATCTTCGCCGTGGCGCGAATCGCCGGCTGGTGCGCGCACATGATGGAGCAGTATGGTGACAACCGCCTGATCCGGCCGCGGGCGCACTACACCGGCGTCGAGCCGCGGCCGTTCGTGCCGCTGGAGGCGCGACCCTAACGGTCGGCGGGGGGGGGAGGGAGGGATTCAATGGTCGTCTGGATTGAAGAGGAGGCCTATCTCACCGCGCTGGAGGTCTGCGCTCTGCTTAGCGTTAAACCCCAGACGCTCTACGCCTACGTCAGCCGGGGCGTCCTGCACAGCTACCGCCAGGGGAAGCGGCGGCAGCGGCTCTACCTGCTGCGAGAGGTGGAGTCGCTCCTGCGGCTTCGTCCGACGCGCGCGGCAGGGCCGCGGGCGCAGCTCCCCCGGGCGGAGGAGTGGATTGGGGACGGCTAGGCGCTAGGACGGTTCGCGCAGGATGACGGCGCGCGGGCCCGCCAGAAAAATGGCGCGGCGCTCCTCCGGAAGAGAATCGGCGATGCGCTGCAGCAGACGGCGCAGCGCGACACGGTCTTCCGGCAGGCTGCGGAGCTGCCACCGGCGCTCGCGGGCGCGCAGTTCCGTGGTGACGTCCTCACCCGCCTGGCTCTGCCGCACCGCTTCGTCGAGGAGCACGTTCGCCTCCTTCACCCTCCCGTCCTCGACGGCCACCAGCGCTTCGGCGATCGCCAGGGCGGCCAGGTACACGGACGCGCCCCATTTCATCACGTCGGGCCGCCGCGCGGCGAGGAACCGCCGCGCGTCCTCGGTCCGGCCCACCTCCAGGAGCGCTTCGGTGACGGGCAGGAGGATCTCTATATCGTCGGGGACAAACACCCCCCAGCGCAGGGCGAGCATGCGGTCGAGCGCGTCGTTTTCGGCCGCGCGATCCCCGTCGAGGCGTGTCCGGTAGACCTCCGCCAGGATGCCGAGTTGCTGCCATCCCGGGTTGGGCACCGTCCCCACGTTGGAGGCCTGCGCGAGGTCGTCCCGGGCTGCCGCGAAGTCTCCCAATTCGTAAGCGAGCAACCCCGCGTACCCGTAGATGAATGGGAGGTGAATCTTCGCGTATTCCCGGAGCAACCGGAGGACGCCGTCGAGCAGGCGAAACGCCTCGCCCCACTGTCCCAGTGCGATCAGCCCGGGCACGATGAAGCTGATGGTGAAGACCTCGCGGCGGCGGTCGCCGATGGTCTTTGCCAGATCCAGCGCCTCCTGGCCGTACCGCAGCGTCTCCTGGTAGCGCCCCAGGTACCGGTTGATGATGCTGAGGTAACTCAGGCTGGTGGCCTCTTTCGACTTGTCCCCGGCCTGCCGCGCGGCGGCGAGGGCCTCCTCGGCCGCGGCAATGGCCTGGGCTCCGTCCCCGGCGCCGAAGTAGGCCATCCCCAACAGGTTGAGGCCGCGGGCCACCCCGGAGAGATCCCCGGCGCCGCGGAGGAGACCGATGCCCTCCGCGAGCATGGGGTGATCCGCGCCCATCTCGCCGCGGTCCCAGGCCACGTTCGCCAGGTCGATCAGTGACAGTCCCAGCGTCTGCCGGTCGCCGGCCTGTCGGGCGAGCACCACGGCGCGCGAGAAATGCGCCTCGGCCTCGTCCAGGCGGAGTTCGCGGTGGTGGACGAAGCCCACCCGGTTCTCCAAGAGCGCCTCCACCGCCTGGTCCTCTGCGAGCCGCGCGGCGGAGAGCCCGGCCTCGAAATCGGCGAGCGCCGCCCGGTAATCCCCCTGCAATTGGTAGACTTCCCCGCGGCCGTGATACAGGAGAGCGACCTCCCGCAGCGGCAGTCCCGCCTTTCCCGCGGATTCCAGCGCCAGTTCGAACAAGCGGATGGCGTCGGCGTTGGCGTAGAGGCGGCGTGCCTTGTTCGCCGCCCGTCGCAGGTACGCCGCGGCGCGGGCATCGTCGCCGGCCTGGCGGAGGTGCTCGGCAAGGATCTCGATGACCTCCTCCACGCGCTCGCCCACGCGTGCCTCCAGCCAGCGGGCGGCCTCGGCGTGGGCCCGGGCCCGCTGCGTTCGGGGCAGCAGCCCGTAGGCGACGTCGCGGGTGAGGGTCTGGCGGAAGGCGAACTCACGCTCGTCTGCGACGGCGGAGCGGGGGCGGCTGACGACCAGTTCCTTGGCGATCAGGGCATCGACCGCTTTCTGCGTCTCCTCGAGGGAAAGGCCCGCCAGCGGGGCGATCGCGGAGGGCCAGAACGAGAGCCCGATCACCGCCGCGGCCTGCAGCACCCGGCGCTCGTCCGGGAGCAGCCGGTCGATGCGCGCGGTGATCACTGCCTGCACCGTATCGGGAATCGCCGCGCCCGGCGTGCTCCCCTCCATCAACATCCGCACCAGTTCTTCTACAAACAGGGGGTTCCCGCCGGCCCGCTGCGCGATCGTCAGACGCATCTCCGGGGCGACGCCCTGGCTGCTCAGCGCGGCCACCAGCTGCTCCGCCTCCTGCGGCCGCAGCGGCTTCAGGTCCAGGGTGGTGGCGTCGCGCCCGCCGCCGCCCCAGCGGGGCCGGCGCTCTAACAGTTCGGGGCGGGCCAGACTGACGATGAAGAGCGGCACCCCCTCGATCGTGGCACTGACGTTTTCGATCAAGTCGAGGACGCCGTCGTCGGCCCAGTGCAGATCCTCGAACGCCACGACCACCGGCCGGGCCGCTGCCAGCCCCACGAGCAGACTCCGCCAGGAGTCGAACAGGCGCTGGCGCATCAGCTCAGGGGTGGTCGCCGAGCCATCCTCCGTCCCGAAGGTCAGCAGCAGCCCGTCGAGGAGATCCGTCCCCTCCGGCAGGGCGCTCGCCAGCCACTGGGCGAGTTTCGCCCGCACGACCTCGGGCGCGTCCGTGTCCATGAGTCCAGCCTGCGTCCGCAGGACGTCGATCAGCGCATGATACCCGATCTGCCCGCCGAAGGCGATGCCGCGCCCCCGCAGCACCAGCGGCGGGGGATCCCCATCGCGCACCTCGGCCAGGAACTCGCGCAGCAGCCGGCTCTTGCCCACCCCCGCCTGCCCGAGCACCGTCACCTGATGGACGAGGCCCTCCTCGCGCGTGCGCTCGTAGAGGTGCCGCAGCACCCCCAGCTCTCCGTGCCGGCCGATCAGCGGTGCGGCGATGCGGCGGCTCTCCGGCCGCTCCGGCAGCGGCGCCACGGCCTGCCAGACGGCCAGCGGGGCCGCCTTGCCCTTGACCGCCACCGGCGGGAGTTCGCGGTACTCGATGACCTCCCGCGTCAGACGGTAGGTGCGCTCGCCCACGACAACCGCTCCGGAGGAGACAGTCTGCTGCAGCCTGGCGGCCGTGGTGACGGCGTCCGAGACGAGGAAGTCGCGGTCGAAGGTCGACCCGGAAGCGGCCACCACCTCGCCGGTGTTAATGCCGACGCGCGTCCCCAACTGCACCGCGTGCGTACCGGCCAGGTGCTCGTTCAGCACGGGGATGGCGTCGCGGATGGCCAGCCCGGCGCGCACGGCCCGCTCGGGATCATCCTCGTGGGAGATGGGCAGGCCGAAGACGGCGAGGACCCCGTCCCCCAGGTAGTTGGCGACGGTACCCTCGAATCGTTCGACGGCATGCTCGACGACCTTGTAGAACTTGCCGACCACGATGCGCGCCTCTTCCGGATCGAGCCGTTCCGTCAGGCGCGTGGAGTCCACCAGATCGACGAAGAGGGCGGTAATGACCTTGCGCGCCTCGGCGGTCAGGACAGGCGCAGCCTCGGCCGGGACACGGGCGGGCCCACCCAGCGGAATCCCGCAATTGGCGCAGAATTTGGCGCCCTCGGCGAAAGGGGTGCCGCAATCCGGGCAGACGGCCTGCTGTGGTTTGCCGCAATTGGCGCAGAATTTTGCGCCCGCAGGGTTCTCGGAGCCGCAGTTCCAGCAGGGGCGGAGGTCGGTGAGCATGGCTTGAAGTGCAGTGTAGCGCGCCGCGGGGGGATTTGCACCCTCGGGCGGGAACACCTTCGCGGATGAGCGCACCACGCGTGCTGGTCGCCGGCGGCGCCAACGTCGACGTGAAGGTGACGGCCTCGGGCCCCACTGCGGAAGGGATCTCCACGCCGGGACGGGTGCACGTCGTCCCCGGCGGGGTGGCGCGGAACTTGGCGGAGGCGCTGGCGCGCCTGGGTGCCACGGTCCGTCTGCTCACCGTGGTCGGTGCCGACGCCTGGGGAGAGTGGTTGATGACGCAGACGGCCCTCGCAGGTGTGGACACGACGGCTGTCATCCGCGATCCGGGGCAGACCGGATTCTACGTCACTATCGGCGGCCGTGGTGTGGCCGACGCCACAATCGTGGAGGCGACACCGGTAGAGGTGTGGCTGCGTGCTCCCCGCGAAGATACCGATCTCGTGGTGCTCGACGCCAATCCGGCGGAGGCGGCGCTGCCGGAACTGGCGCGCCGCGCCTCGCAACTGGCGCTGGTGGGAACGTCTCCGGCGAAGGTCTCCCGTCTTCGATCCCTTCTGCCGCACGCCTGGCTCGTCTGTCTCACGCTGGCCGAGGCGCGGGTGCTGATGGGCCCGAAGGGCGGCATGCTGGAAGGCGCTGCCCTGGCCCGGGCCGTGCAGGCGCTTGGCCCGGAGTGGGTCCTCCTGACCGAGGGAAAGAGGGGACTCGGCCTGCTCGGGAAGGCATGGACGGCGGCACCGGCGCAGCCCGGCCCGGTCATCAACGAGACGGGCGCGGGCGACACGGCGGCGGCGCTGGTCATGTTCGGCCTGCTGCGCGGTTGGTTTGCGGAACGGGTGCTGCTGCTGGCCGCCAGGGCGGCAACCATGACCCTCGGGGTATGGGGGAATGTCCACCCCGAAGTGGGAACTGTATTGATAGAAGGGAGGGCCTCATGACCCCGCAGAGTCCCTTTGACGTCAGCGACGAGATCCAGGTCGCGCTCGGCCTCGGCGCCGCGGTAGTCGCGCTCGAATCCGCCGTCGTGACGCACGGCCTGCCCTACCCGGCGAACCTGGAGGCGGCCCGGCGCATGGAACGCACCATCCGGGAGCACGGCGCGGTCCCGGCGGCGGTGGCGCTGATCGGCGGGCGAGTGCGCGTCGGGCTTGCGGAAGAGGACCTGGGCTACCTGGCGGCGCGCGGCGTCGTCAAAGTGGGTCGGCGGGACCTGGCCGTCGCCATCGCGCGGCAGGCGAGCGGGGGGACCACGGTGTCGGCCACGCTGGCGGTCGCGCACGCGCTCGGCGTTCGCGTGCAGGCGACCGGCGGCATCGGCGGGGTCCACGTGGGCGCGGCGCCGACCTGGGACATCTCCGCCGATCTGGACGAACTGAGCCGGCGGCCCCTCGTGCTGGTCTGTTCGGGGGCCAAGGCGATCTGTGATGTGGGCGCAACGCTCGAGGCGCTGGAGACGCGCGGCGTCACGGTGATCGGCTACCGGACTGTGCGCTTCCCGTACTTCTATGTGGCCGACAGCGGCCATCCTGTGCCGTGGTCGGCGGATTCAGTCGCGGAGATCGCGGCGATCTCCCGGGCGAAGGAGCGGCTGGGGGACATGAGCGCGCTGCTCGTGGCCAACCCTCCACCGGAGCAGTGGGCACTGCCGGCGGACGAGGTGGCGGAAGCAGTCGCCCGCGCCGTGACCCGTGCCGAGACCGAGGGCATCCGCGGCGGCGATCTGACCCCGTACCTCCTGAGCGAAGTGGACCGCCTCACTCGCGGCCGCGCGGTCCAAGCCAACCTGGCGCTATTGGAGGCCAACGCGGCTCTGGCGGCACAGATCGCGGTGGCCCTGACAGAGGAAAGGCTTCCCGCGTAGGCAAACACTAGGTAGTTCGTGCGCTGAAAGGCCCTTGCGGTGCGAGTTGTAGCGAGGTGTCCTTTCCGTTTGCCTTGATTTTGCCTTCCCCGAGGAACTGGTCCAGCCTTTCCCCCACACCCTCGAAGGCAGACGGCATCAGGTGCCCGTAGATGTTCAGGGTCGTCTGGATCGAAGCATGGCCCAGGCGGGCCTGGATCGCCTTCGGGTGAACCCCCGCAGCCATTCCTCGGCGTATTCGTCAAAGCGCATCGTCTGTGTCGTGGGCAGGTTGAGGATGCCCAACTGTGCCTCAGCCTCCCGCTGCGCTAGCACCTTCTTGGCGAGACGTTTGCTCTCATCGCCTACCCCTACGGTTTGCCTGATCCGCTGCCCGTTGGCGGCGACGTAGTCGATGAACCAGACAGTCTGGCTTTTGTAGAGTCGCTTGCGTATTGCTCCCGAATGGCCTCACCCCCTAGGCGTGGGCTGCACCGTCGCTGCTGCTGCTGCGATGTCCACGCCGGAGGGCTGCACCGGAATCAGCAGGACGTCGGCACCCGCAGGGCATCGGGGACGCCGGGGGGCATGTTGACGGGGAACTCTTATCTTCCTCAGGTGAAGAGGTGGCGGCGTGGTTCTTGGACCAAGGACCACGATGGTCGGACCTTCTTCATTAGCCAAGCCTTTTTCCCCGGCGGGACGAACCCCTGGGAGAAGTTGCAGCGCGCCCTCCGGGGAATCGTGGACGAGGCTGTCTTCGAGACAATGCGCGGTGTTACTTCTCACCCCTTCCAGCCAGGGGAACACAAGCGGATTGCCGTGAAGGTTGTAGACCGGCATATGGCCTCCCGCTGCAGGCCCCACGCGCTTGCCCTCCCAGACCGCGGCCCGGCCGTGCGGGGACGCACGCACCCGGCCCGCGCTGAGGGGCACGGTAGCAGGCCCACCTGGACAAAACCTGGACGGCAGACCGGTGCCGGGGAGGCCTGCGGCCGCGAGGGTTATCGGCCGACCTGGCGCCGCAGCCGTGGATCGAGCAGGTCGCGCAGACCGTCTCCCATCAGGTTGAACCCCATCACGGTGATCATGATGGCCAGCCCGGGGAAGGTGGGATACCACCAGTAATCGCGCAGGAACGTCCGCCCTTCGCTCGTGATGGCGCCCCACTCCGGAACCGGCGGCTGCGCGCCGAACCCGAGGAAGCTGAGCGAGGAGGCGATCAGGATCGCGTTCCCGATGTCCAGGGTAGCCTGGACGATGATCGGCGGGATGGCATTCGGCAGGAGGTGCCGGAACATGAGGCGCTGGGTGCTGGCCCCCAGCGCTCTGGCCGCCATGACGTACTCCGACTCCCGGAGGGCAAGGACCTGGCCCCGCATGATGCGGGCGTACCAGGGCCACCAGATGATCACGAGTGCGAGCATGGTGTTCCCCAGGCTCGGCCCCAATGACGCGGCCAGGGCCATGGCCAGGATGAGCGCCGGAAACGCGAGGAACATGTCGCAGATCCGCATGATGGTTTCGTCGACCTTCCCGCCCAGATAGCCGGCCAGCAGGCCCAGCACCGTCCCGGTGAGCGCTCCCAGGGCGGCGATGGTGACCCCGACCCCCAGGGAGACCCGGGCCCCATAGATGATCCGGCTAAGGAGATCCCGCCCCAGGTGATCCGTGCCGAAGGGATGCGCCCGGCTCAGGGGTTGGAGCCGGCCCACGATATCGATGGCCAGCGGGTTGTATGGTGCGAGCAGCGGTGCCGCCAGCCCCGCGCTGCTCACGACCAGCACAATCACGGCTCCCACCAGCGTGAGCGGGCGGCGCAGCAACCAGCGCCCGACCAGCCGGCCGCTGCGGCGGACCGTGGGAAGGGATCGGGCAGGGCGGGCCTGCGTCGCGACCTCAGTCATACCGGATCCGCGGGTCGACCACGCCGTAGAGCAGGTCGACGATGAGGTTGACGCTGGTATAGATGACGGCGCTGACCAGGGTGATGCCCATCACGGCGGGGTAGTCCAGGTATGTCATCGAGCCCACCGCGTAGTACGCCATGCCCGGCCAGGCGAAGATCGTTTCCGTCACCACGGCACCCTGCAGCAGCGTGCCGTAAGACAGCCCGATGATCGTCAGGGTGGGGATGAGCGCGTTGCGCAGGGCGTGCCGGTAGACGATGAGCCGCTCCGGCAATCCCTTCGCCCGGGCCGTCCGGATGTAATCCTGGCCGAGGACCTCGAGCATGCTGGAGCGCACCATGCGGACCACCGGCGCCAGGGACACATAGGACAGGAGGAACACCGGCAGCAGGAGATGGCGGACGGTGCTGCGCAGCGCCTCCCAGTCGCGTGCGGCCAAGGCGTCGACCACATAGAGGCCCGTGAGGGTGGGCGGAGGCTCCACCGCCATGTCCAGCCGTCCGGTGCCCGGGAGCCATCCGAGGCGGACGAAGAAGACGTAGATGAGCAGCAGGCCCAGCCAGAACACCGGCAGCGAGACGCCGGAGATGGCAATCACCCGGCTGAGGTGATCCGGCAGGCGATCCTTGCGCACGGCGGACAGCACGCCCAGCGGGATCCCGACCACAATGACCACGAGGAGGCTGGTGGTGATCAGCTCGAACGTGGCGGGGAAGTGCTCGGTGATGTCCTGGATGACCGGGCGCTGGGTGCGGATGGAGGTGCCCAGATCGCCGCGCAGCAGCTCGCGAACGTAGACCCACAGCTGGACGGGGAGGGGTCGGTCCAGCCCCATGTCGTGCCGGATCTTCGCGATGGTCTCCGCGCTGGCTTTCGGCCCTGCCCGCAGCAGAGCGGGATCGCCGGGCACGATGTGCGAGATCAGGAACGTGAGGACGAGGACGCCCCCGAACACCACGAACTGCAGCAGGAGGCGGCGCGCCAGAAAATGAGCCATGTCCGGGGTTCTCCCGACGGGGAGGAGGGACGCTCGCGCGCCACTCCTCCCGCGCCGGCGCGAGATGGTGCTACGGCTTCTTCGAGATCCCGCTGAAGTTGGGCATGAACAGCAGCATCGGGTTGTATACGTAGCCCTGGACGCGGCTCCGCATCGGGATCCGGTAGACCGCCTGGTGGAGATAGACGTAGACGGCCTCATCGACGGCGATCTTCTGGATCTGCCGGAAGAGCGCCAGGCGCTTGGCGGGGTCGGTCTCCTGGCGCTGCGCGACCACGAGCTCGTCCATCCGCGGGTTCGAATAGAAGGAACGGTTTCCCGCCAGCCCGCCGTTCTTGGAATAGAACCAGAACCATGTGAACATGTCCGCGTCGGGATAGTCGGGCGTCCAGAAGCCCGTGGCCATGTCGAAGTCGGCCTTGTCGAGCTTGGCGCGCATTGTCGGGCGGGCGAAGCCCTCGATCTTCACCTTGATCCCCACGTCGGCCAGGTTCGCCTGCACGATCGAGGCGATGTCGGCCCATTCCCGGATGCCGGGGTCAATCAGCAGGCTGAGCTCGAACCCCTGCGGGTGGCCGGCCTCGGAGAGCAGTTGGCGCGCGCGGGCCACATCGCGAGAATACTGGTAGACCGTCTTGTCGTGGCCCGCCATGCCCTGGGGGATGGGGCCGCGCATCTGCACCGCCCGGCCCAGCTTGACGCCCCGGATGATGCCCGGGTAGTCGATGGCGTAGGAGATGGCCTGGCGGACCTTCGCATTCGACAGGTACCTGTTCTTGTTGTTCAGGTACAGATAGGTGGCCAGGAAGGACGGCGACTCGGACACGGTGATGCCGGGCTTGCCCTTGATAGCGTCGAGCTGATCGTCCGTCAGCGCCTCTCCCATGTCCACTTCACCCCGCTCCAGCAGGTCCCGCAGGACCGCCGGGTCGGGGATGTTGCGGATGATGACCTGGCGCAGCGCCGGCCTGCGACCCCAGTAGTTCGGGTTGCGCTCCAGCACGATGCGCTCGCCACGTCGCCACTCTTTGAGGAAGAACGGCCCGGTGCCCCCAGTGTTGCCGGCCAGCCAGGCCTGGGCGAGGTCACCGCCCTTCTCGTACTTCATGATGCCCGGGCTGACGATGCTCGCCTGATCGGTCGCCAGCGACCCCAGGAACGGCGCGAACGGCGTCTTCAGGGTGAACCGAATGGTGGAGGCGTTCACCACCGTGATGCCGTTCACATCCAGGATGCCATCCCACAGGCCCGCGGCGCCCTTCCCCATCTTCAGCAGCCGGGTGAAGCTGAACTCCACCGCCTTCGCGTCGAACGGCGTGCCGTCAACGAACTTCACGCCCCTCCGCAGCCGGAACGTATAGGTCTTCCCGTCGGGAGAGATCGTCCACGACTCGGCCAGCTGCGGCGCCACCTCCGTGGTGCCACCCTTGAGCTGGACCAGCCGGTCGTAGGAGTAGTAGATGGCCCGCCAGGCGATGTTGTCGACGGTGACCTGTGGATCCATGGTCTCTACGTCGCTAGTAGAGCCGAAGATCAGGACGTCCTGCGGGGTGGCCTGGGCGGACCCTGCCGGCATGGGCAAGGCCAGAAGTGCAAACACTACTCCCAGGGCAAGCGCCCTGGGCCAGCCGAACACTTTCATGACGATCAGCCCCCCTGTGTTCTAGGCGCATTCGCTCCTTTGCCATTCCCTCCGAACCGATGTGCGGCATCACTCCTTCTTCAACCACCTCCCTCCCGGCTCAGCCCAAACCTCAGGTATAATCAACCAGCTGTACTGGTGCAGTTAGATGTCTACACGTTTATCCCCTTTCCTGTGTGTGGCGCCCACAGTACTCCTGGGGCCTAAGATAGGATAGGGTGCCTCACACGCTCAGGGGTGCCGCGCCGGATAGGCGATGGGGAACAGCTCCTCTACATCAGGCTTTTCAACTCGCCGAGCAACCGGTCGATCTGTTTCGCCGCGTGGCTAGAGAAAACTACTGCACGGAGGACCCCTTCGGGGCCTCCTCCAACGTAGTGGGCCCTTTGGATGCAGATACCGCGGTTCATCAGCTCCTTGTGGACGCGGTCCATCTCCTGTGACGACCTTAGCCTCCACGCGGCGATTGGGACCGGCGAATCGTCGATCGCAAAACCCATCTGCCGCAGGCCAGCCTTCAACATCCGGGCATTGTTCCACAGCTGGGTGCGCCACTCGGGATGCTGCGTCAACAACTCCATGCTCGCCAGTGCTGACGCTGCAGCCGGCGAAGTCGGCGAGGTTGCACCGTTCATGACGTGACCGGTTCGGATGGTCTGTATGAAGTTCTTCTCGCCGGGAATGATGCCTCCGTGGGAGCCGAAGGCCTTGCTGAAGGTTCCTCCAAATAAGAGCCGATCCGATTCCAGGCCATAGTATTCATAGGTGCCACGCCCCTTCGCGCCCAGAACACCGACACCATGCGAGTCGTCCAGCCAAATCGAAGCTCCGTAGGGCGCTGAGATTTCAACATATGCGGGAACAGGAGCCATTTGTCCCATTAACGGGAAGATGGCATCACTGACCACAAGGGGCTTTTGCCCGGCCTTCAGGTGCGCGCGGAGTTTCTTCCGGAGGTCTTCCGGCTCGGCGTGGGCGAACGTGACTACGGGCGATTGGAGCAAATGGACAAAGTCGATCACGCTGTAATGGGACCCTTCGTCGACGAAGACTGCGTCGAACCCCGCCGTCGCCGTCAGCGCCTGGAACCCCGCTATGTTGCAGAGATATCCGGAGGCGATGTAGGCTGCATCCTCAGTGCCGAAGAATTCGGCCGCCTTCTTTTCCACAGCCACGTGGAGAGGAGTGGTCCCGAAGCCGCTTCGGGACGTGGCCGAGTGCATTCCGTACTTTGTCAAAGCCTCGACCGCCGCCTTCATCAATGTGGGATGATTCTGTAGCGAGTAGTAACCGGTCCCTCCAAAATAGAGATACCGCTTCCCGTCGATGACGGTTTCGGCAGCGGGCGCGCTCTCCATCAAGAAACTCGACATCGCTGTCTCCTTTCGATTCAATCCTCAGCCATCCCGATGGATGGCTGCAACCTGCAATCCCCGTGGGGAGTGTAGCGGATGTTTTCAACCTTACCTTCTCTTCGAGGGGCATCGGTGGGACCCCCCGCTGGAGGCGACGACCGCCGGCCGAGTCGCGGGAGCGGGACAGCAGGCGCAAGTCTGGTGCGGGTTCTAGCTGTCGGCCCAGGCTGCCGGGGCGGCAGGACTACCGAATCTCGTCCGTGTTGACTTTCCCCCACCGCGCCAAAACGCCCCATTCCCGAAAGTCTCCATCCCGCCAGGAGCCGCTGCAGTCCCTTGGACGGCCGGGGCGGTGCGGCCCACCGAAACCTTAGGGGCGGGTGCGGGGGCCGACCCTGAGTTGGGTTCTTGCCGCGTCCGCCTTTCCGTTTGCCTTCCCGTTGCCTTAACCACCCCCAAAAATCCAGCACTCAGCCCAAACGAGGCACAGCGACCCGAAAAGTGAGTCGTCGGCTGAAAGCAAAGCAGGGAGCGGGATTGCGCTCCCTGCCTGGGTTTGCGCCGCCAGGAGGAGAATCCCCGGCGGGTACGCAAACACTAGGGCGTGCAGCCTCCATCCGGCATCGGAGAGACATTCCGCCGGGCGCGGGAGGCGCGGCGCCTTTCGCTGGCCGACGTCGAGCGCCTCACGAAGATCCGCGGCGCGTATCTGGCGGCGCTGGAGGAGGAGCGGTTCGACGCGCTGCCGCCGCACCCGTATTCGAAGGGCTTCGTCCGAGCATACGCCCGCCTGCTGGGGCTGGACGCGGACCGTCTGGTGGCGGAGTTTGAGGCCCAGCTTCCCCCAGCCCTCGCACCCGGCCTGAGCCGCGCCGTCGAGATCCCCCTCGAACCCGCGGCACCGGTGCCGCGGTGGCGCCGCTTCCTCACATACGCCGTCTGGGTAATCCTGGTGCTCGCGCTCTACGCGGGCTACGTTGGCTACACGCAGTTGAGGGAATTCGCGCGTCCGGTTCCTGCGGGGACGCCCGCTGCGTCGCCGGGATCTCTCTCTACGCCCACCGCCGCCCCGGGGGCGACGCCCGCGCCTGCCGAAAGCCCAGCACCACCGACCGTCGGCGTCACCGTGGCGCTGACGACGACGGGGAAGTCCTGGGTGCGCGTGACTGCGGATGGCGAGCGGGTCTTTCAAGGGATTCTCGACGCAGGCGCGGCCCGCACATGGAGCGCGGAGCGCGAACTAACCATCCGCATCGGGAACGCCGCCGCCGTGGAGCTGACCGTGAACGGGCAGTCGCTCGGACCGCTCGGCGGACCGGGCAAAGTTGTGGAACTGCGCTTCCCGCAGCCGCAAGAGGAACCCTGACCGTGCGCGCCGAGATTCTCTCGGTCGGCACGGAGCTGCTGCTCGGCCAGATCACCGACACCAACGCCGCGTATCTCGCCCGGGTGCTGGCCGACTACGGCGTCAACCTCTTCTTCAAGCAGACCGTGGGCGACAACACGGCCCGCATCCAGATGGCGGTGCGCCTGGCACTGTCCCGCGCCGATCTCGTGCTGATGACCGGCGGCCTCGGTCCAACCGAAGACGATCTGACGGTGGAGGCCGTCGCGGGCGCGCTGGGGCTGCCGCTGCGCACCGACCCGGCGGTGGTCGCGCACATCCGTGCCTTCTTCGAAGCACGGCGGCGGCAGGCCCCGGAGTCGGTGTACAAGCAGGCGCTGATCCCCGAGGGCGCGCAGGTCATCCCCAACCGCCGCGGCACCGCGCCCGGCGTCGTCATCTCCCCTGGCGGCGCGACGATCGTCATTATGCCCGGCGTCCCAGCCGAGATGAAGGGAATGGTGGAGGACTTCCTCACTCCCTGGCTGCGGGAGCGGACGGGTGGGATCGTCATCCGCTCGCGCGTGCTGAGGGTCACGGGGTTGGGTGAGTCCGCCGTGGAGGAGAGAATCAAAGATCTCCTGCACCTGGAAGCGCCGACGATCGCGCCATACGCCAAACTCGGCGAAGTCCACCTGCGGCTCACGGCCAAAGCCCCGCCGGAAGTCGCCGATGCGCAGCTGGCGGCGGGTGAGGCCGCAGTGCGCGGGCGTCTGGGAGATCTAGTTTTCGGCACGGACAGCGACTCGCTCGAAGAGGTCGCGGGCCGGCTGCTCCTGGCGGCGGGGAAAACCGTAGCCGTGGCCGAGTCCTGCACCGGCGGGTTGATCGGCGACCGGCTGACCAACGTCCCCGGGAGTTCCGTGTACTTCCTGCACGGCGTCGTCGCGTACAGCAACGCGGCCAAGGTGACCCTACTGGATGTGGCCCCGCATCTGTTCGAGCAATACGGGGCGGTGAGTGAGCCCGTGGCGCTGGCGATGGCGTACGGCGCGCAGCGGCGGGCCGGCAGCGATCTCGCCCTGGGCGTCACCGGGATCGCCGGGCCCACCGGCGGCACCGCGGAGAAACCTGTGGGTCTCGTCTACTGCGCGCTGGTGGACCGCGAAGGGGAGGCCGTGCAGGAGTGGCGCTTCGGGTCAGAAGCCGGGCGCCGCGGCATCAAATTCCTGGCCAGCCAGGCCGCCCTCAATCTGCTCCGCCTGCATCTCCTGCGCTAGGATCCAGGCGATGGCGACATCAGGAATCCGGCACCGCATCTTCATTGCCGTCGAACTTGACGCGGCCCTGCGGAGGCGGATTGTCGAGCTGGAAGAGGACCTGCAGCGGGCAGGCGCGCGGCTTCGGTGGATCCCGGCAGAGAACCTGCACTTCACGGTTCGGTTCCTCGGCGAGATCACGCCGGCCCAACTCGCGCAGGTGAAGCTCGCCACCCGCGAGGTGTCCGCTGCGGTCGCGCCCTTCCACCTGTCCCTCCACGGCATCGGCGCCTTTCCTTCCATGCAGCGCCCGCAGGTGGTGTGGGTGGGGGTGAGGGAGGGGGCCGAAGAACTCGCAGCCCTGTCCTCCCGCCTGGACGCCGCCCTGGAGCGCCACCGCTTCCCGCCGGAGGACCGGCCCTACGTCGCCCACCTCACCCTAGCCCGCGTCCGCGACCGGCGCGTCTGGGGGGATCTAGTGCGTGCCGTGAGCGGCTCCCGGGAGGTCGCTGTCGGCACCCAGGAGGTCCACAGCCTCACCGTGATGGAGAGCCACCTCAACCCTCGCGGGGCGCGCTACACCAGGGTGGAGGAGGTTCCACTGGGCCAGGCCTTGAAGTCTCCTGAGTAGGACCGCTAGATGTGGGGCCGGAGGCCGTCGCTGCGCGCAGAACCTGGTGACCGGCGGTGGTGCCTTTCCTGATGTTATCGGCGGGCCCGGAAGGCTTTGCAGAGTTGACAAGCGAACATTTGTTTGGTAGTGTGGCGCCACTGAGAACCGGGAGGGCACCAGTATGAATGAGCGCCAGCGGGCCTTGGAACTCGCACTGACCCAGATCGAGAAGCAGTTCGGCAAGGGGTCCATCATGAAACTGGGTGAGGCCTCGGCGAAGCTGCAGGTCGAGGTCATCCCCACCGGCTCGGTGGCGCTCGATGCAGCGCTCGGCGTGGGCGGCGTCCCGCGCGGCCGGGTCGTGGAGATCTTCGGACCGGAGGCTTCGGGTAAGACCACCCTGGGCTACCACATCATCGCCGAGGCGCAGCGGGAGGGAGGGGTGGCGGCGTTTATCGACGCCGAGCACGCTCTCGACCCCAACTACGCGCGGGCCGTCGGTCTGGATGTGGACAACCTGCTCCTCTCCCAGCCCGACAGCGGCGAGCAGGCCCTCGAGATCGCGGAGATGCTGGTACGCAGCAGCGCCGTCGACGTCATCGTCATCGACTCGGTGGCCGCGCTGGTACCGCGGGCCGAACTGGAAGGCGAGATGGGGGACGCGCACTTGGGGCTGCAGGCGCGCCTGATGTCCCAGGCCCTGCGCAAGCTCGTCGGCGCGATCAGCAAGTCGCACACCACGGTCGTCTTCATCAACCAGATCCGGGAGAAGATCGGCGTAATGTTCGGGTGTTTCCATTACAGTGCGCGGGTTGTGCTGGCGGACGGCAGCACCATGAAGATCGGCAAGATCGTGAACCAGCGGCTGCCCGTGGAGGTCTTGAGCTACGACGCCGCCATCGGCACGTTCCAGCCGCGGCGGGTTGTGAACTGGTTTGACAACGGGAACGCCGACTACTTCCTCCAGTTCGAAGTGGAGGGCGGACCTTCCGGGCGGCGGCGTTTTGCCGCCACCCCCAATCACCTGATTTTTACCCCCAGAGGCGAAGTGCCGGCGGGCGATCTGCGCGAAGGGGACGAGGTACTGGGACTCGTGGAGGACTACCGCCTCACCGAGGACCAGGTCCAGCTCCTCCTGGGCGGTGCCCTGGGTGACGGAGCGTTGCGGCAAGTGGGGACGCATGCGGCCTCCTTCCGGGTGGGGCACGGCGACGCGCAAGGGGAGTACGCCCTCTGGAAGCATTGGATGCTGGAGCCGTTCTCGCGCCGGTTCGGCCGCGTGGGCAACGGCCACGGCTTCGACACCATTGCCTTTCCCGCGCTGGCTGACCTTCGCGCGAGCCTTTACGAAGGAGAGGGACGGCGGACGGCCCGGGCGGCAGTACTGGACCGGCTTGACGCCCGGGGTGTGGCGGTCTGGTACGGTGACGACGGGTCCTTTACGGGCCACTTTGATCAGTGGGGCCACGGGAAAGCGGTCATCTATAACAAGTCGCTTCAGGGAGCAGCCCGGGAACGGACGGTTGCGTTGTTCGAGCGCCTTGGAGTGGGCCGACCGCGGGACAATGGCCGGGGGTTCTGGTTCACGGCTGAGCAGACCGCGAAACTCCATGAACTGATCGCGTCCTACCTGCACCCCTCTGTCGATTACAAGCTCCACCCGACCCTGCGCGGCCGCTTCAACTGGCAGCCCGACCTGAGCGATGCCCACCTGAACGGGACGCGGCTGGCGGCACGGCGCCACGTCCGCGCGGTTCCTGCCAGGATCGCCAGGATCTATGTGAAGCCGCCGACGCGCTCGATGCGTCGGTTCGACCTTGAAGTCGAGGGCAACCACACCTACCTGGTGGATGGCGTCGTCGTACACAACTCGCCGGAGACGACCACCGGCGGCCGCGCCCTGAAGTTCTACGCCTCCGTGCGCATGGAGATCCGCCGCATCGAGAGCATCAAGAGCGGCGAGGAGATCAAGGGGATGCGGGCGCGGATCAAGGTGGTGAAGAACAAACTCGCGCCGCCGTTCCGCGACGCCGAGGTGGACATCTT
>LDXQ01000046.1 GCA_001443485.1 Candidatus Sysuimicrobiota bacterium CSP1-3 | reverse complement strand
ACGATGATGGCGGCCGCGGGTACGCTGGCCCACGCCAACCACTTCCTCGACCCGGAGCGACTCGGCATCTGGCAGCCTCTGCTGGAGGAGCGCACCTCCACCTACCAGCGCTGCGACCGGATGGTTCGGCTGCTCGCGGAACGCACCGCCGCCGGGCCCCTCACGGCGGACGACCTGGAGACCCTGCTGCGCGACCACGAGGACCGCCCGGAGTCCATCTGCCGCCACCCCAACCCGCGCCTGCCGGAGGAGGAGCGGGTGGAGACGATCTTCGCCGTGCTGATGGACCTCGACGCGCTGCAGATGCGCTACGCTGGGGGGACGCCCTGCACCGTTCCCTTCGCTTCCCTGTCGCTGACGTAAGGCTCCGCGCGCGGCGGGCCGTCGCCGGCATCGCGGCGGCGTTCCTGTGCGCGGGCCTGATCTTCGCCGGGACGGCCCTCACCCCACCGCCGGCGCTGGCCTTCGTCATCGATCCAACGAATACGAACAACACGCCGCAGGATCCCGCCGACGACCTGCTGGCAGCGGCGCGCTGGAGTAACGTCCCCGGATCGCTGGCCGTGCAGGGAGTGCGCGGGTTGGGCGGAGGGATCGAGTACGCCATCGCCGCGGACTTTTGCGCGACGCTGATCCCGCAGTTCCTCGACGACCCGAAACCGACCTGCGCCCAACTGCGCGACGCCGTGCGGCGGGCCTTTGACCGCTGGAGCAGTGGTCATCCCGTCCTCCGTTTCGTGGAGGTGAGCGACCGCGTGCCGCCGCAGCTACCCCCGCCGGAGGCGCGCGACCCCTGGCGCGGCTTCGGCGCGGAGATCGACCTCTTCGCGCTCTCCTCCGACGCGTTCCCTCGCGTGCGCGGCCTGGGCGCGGTGACGGGCTACTGGGCCCTCGTCGCCAGCCCGACCGGCACCAATGGACGGTCGCTCTCCGGGGTGTCCATCACCAGCGCCGACATCGTGCTCAACGCCCGCTCCTGCTTCCACCTGGACCCCGGGCTGAGCGGCCGGCGGTGCAATCACTTCGAGTCTCTGGTGCTGCACGAGATCGGTCATGCCCTGGACCTGCACCATCCCAGCGAAAATGCGCACCGCAACTTCGACAGCGACGGCGATCCCTACAACGTCATCCCCATCGACTGCCCGGTGCCGACGCGGGGCCTCCTTCTCTCCCGCAGCATCGACGAGCGCGCGGTGATGAACCGGGGCCTGGGCGAGGCGATGCCGGTCATCTTCGGCCTGAGCAATGACGACCTGGGCGGGCGCAACTTCCACTACCCGATCTGCCCGAGCGGACGCGCGGCCGGAGGATTCGCGGACGGTCTGGCCGCGGGATTCCTCCTGCTCGCTGTCGCGCTGCGCGACCGCCGCCCCACCGCACCACCCTGCTAAGGTGTCCTGGAGTCACGGGCTTCCTGGATTCACGGGTTTCCGGGAAAGGTCTCCCGGGAAAACATGATGGTCTGCCGCCGCCGGCGGGACTCCCGTCCGATGGCCGCCCCCGCCCTCCCGCGTAGCCTCGACGTGGGAGGGATGAGCCATGAGTCGGGTCGCGGTACTGCTAGTCGCTCTGCTGGTTCTGGCGGTGAGTGGGCCGGCGTTCTCGCAGGCCTTCGACGACAGTGCGATCCGGCCCGGTGAAGCGATCGGGCCGTTCCGGCTGGGTGCGACCTACGACCAGGTCGCCGGCGTCTTCGGCCGGCGGGCGGACGGAGAAGCGACCGAGGGTAACCTGAAGGTCTATCGCTGGAACCTGCAGGGTGCAGGACACAGCGGGACCGCCACGGCGCCCGCATTGAGCGTCAGCGTCAACGGGGACAATGCCGTCGAGATGATCACGACGACCTCCACGGGATTCGCCACGCCGGGCGGATCCAGCGTGGGACTGAGCCTCAACGCGTTCAAGGAGGAGGTGCGGACGCCGTACCGCGGCTACAAGGACAGCGCGGGGGTGCGCCACCTGCGCTTCGACACGGCGGGGCTGGCCGTGACCTACGACATCCGAGGCGCGGGGATGACCACGGTGAAGTCCATCGCGGTCTTTAAGCCCGCCCCAGCCATGCCCGGTCCGGTCCCGGCGATCACTCCCGGCGTGGGCATCGGCGCGGCCCGCCTGGGGATGTCTACCGACGAGGTCATCCGCGCCATAGGGCAGGCCCCGGCGCGGCGCGGACGCGCGGCCGACGGCCGGGAGTTGCTGATCTTCGTGCTCCACGAGAAGGACATGTTCGGCGACAACGCCTGGGTGACGGTCTACGTGGACCGCGCGGGCGCGTACCTCATCACCACGGACGCGGTCAACCACTTCACGGCCCAGGGCAACAACCCCGGCAACGGCATCCTGGAGCTACAGGCAGAGTTCGGGGTGGCGTTCCGCAGCGAGGCGCTGATCACCCCGTGGCCTTGGCCGCTGATGGGCATCTGGTACGAGCAGCACGGCATCGCCGGGTTCTACTTCCCGCCCGACGGGGAGAAGCGGATCCTCTGGATCGGAGTCTACCGGAGGGGTTAGAGCCTGTTGTCACCGCCGGGGCGACGGCCGCAGGCGACGCGGCCGTCGCCCCGCGGCTATTTCGTCTCGGCGGCCAACCGCTCCAGGACCTTCCCCAGGCGGTCGATCTCCTGCGAGTACCCGCTGAGGTCACCCGCCCGCAGGCGCTCCTGCGCTCGGCGGTAGGTAGCCAGCGCCTCGGCAATCAGCCGGCTGCGCTCCGCGCTGTCGGTGGGTGGTCCCGCCCCCGGCGGAGAGACCGCCGGGGGGCCGGTGGCCGGCCGGCGGCCCAGCACGGCCGCCAGCGCCGGCTCAAACGCGTCCGCCATCTGGATGCGCGCTCCCGTGGCCACGATCACGCGCTTGAGTTCGGGCAGCTGGCTGCGCTCCGCCTGGAGGAAGAGCGGCTCCACGTAGAGCACGCCCTCTTCGATGGGGATGACCAGCAGGTTGCCGCGGATGACCCGCGACCCCTGCTGGTTCCACAGCGTGATCGCCTGCGAAATCTCCGGATCCTGGTTGATCCGCGACTCCACCTGCATCGGCCCAAAGACGAGGGCGTCCTTGGGGAAGCGATAGACGACGAGCTCCCCGTAGTGCGGCGGGTCGTTGCGCGCCGCCATCCAGGCGATGAGGTTGTCGCGGTTCGCCGGCGTCAGCGGCAGGATGAGCACGAACTCCGGGGGCGCCGCGGCCTGCGGGTCGAGGCGCATCGTCACATAATAGGGCTCTACGGGGACGGTCTGGTCTCCGAAGACCTCGTTGGGGACCGTCCAGAGGTCCTCCCGGTTGTAGTAGACGCGCGGGTCGCGCATGTGGAAGGTGGAGTAGACGTGCGCCTGGATCTCAAACATGTCGACCGGATAGCGGAAGTGCGCCGCCACCGCCGGCGGCACCGCGCCGGCGGGCTGGAAGAGTTCGGGGAAGATGCCGGCCAGGGCGCGCGCCACCGGGTCGGTGGGATCGACCAGGTAGAAGTTGACGGTCCCGTCGTAGGCGTCGATCACCACCTTCACCGAGTTGCGGATGTAGTTCAGCCCCGCCTGGATCGGCGTGCTGTAGGGATAGCGGTTGGAGAAGGTGTAGGCGTCGATGATCCAGACGAGCCGCCCGTCGGCCACCACGACGTAGGGGTCGCGATCGTAGCGCAGGAAGGGCGCGATGCGTTGCACCCGCGCCAGGATGTTCCGTCCGAAGAGCAGTGTACTGCGGGCGGAGATGTCCGAGGAGATGGCCAGCTTCAGGTCGGCGAAGCGGTAGGCGAAGGCCAGCCGGTTCAGCCAGGTGAGGCGGATGCCGGCCCTGCCCTGATAGGCGGTGTAGGCGTTGTCGTCGCCGCGCGGGTAGTCCAGTTCCTGCACCCGCGTGTTCACGACGACATACTGGTTAGTCAACTCCCCGAAGTAGATCCGCGGCTGCGTGACCGGCAGGCCGGGCACCGACTGCGGCGGGATGTCGCGAATCCACAACTCCGGCATCCCCTCTTCGGAAATCTGGTTGACCGGACTCAGCACCAGACCGAAGCCGTGCGTGAAGACCAGGTGCTCGTTCACCCAGCCGCGGGCCGCGGTCGGGAGCCGGGCCAGATCCATCTCCCGCGCCGCCAGCATCACCTGTCGCTGCGTGCCGTTGACGCGGTAGCGGTCGATGTCCACGTCGGTGAAGGTGTAGTACTGCCGCAGCGTCTGCAGTTGCCGGTAGGCGGCGAGCAGCGGACGGTAATCCCAGAGGCGCACGTTCTCCAGCGTGGGGCGGTTGCGCTCCACGTCCTCTGCCGTCACCGGCCGGCCGGGGAAGTCCCGCTGCCGGACGCGCGTCAGGCCGTAGCCCGCCAGCGTGCCCTGGATGTTCCGCTGGATATAGGGGGTCTCCAGGGTGAGTTCGCTGGGCCGCACGCGCAGCGTCTGCACGACCCCCGGCAGCAGCCGCAGGCCGAAGAACCAGGCCGCGATGGTGACCAGGACCACCGCGACGGCGAAGCGCATCGTCCGCAGGCGCACGTTGGCGAACATCAGCAGTGCCGCCAGGCCGAAGAGCACCGCCATGGCGCGCAGCGCCGGCAGGACCACGTGCACGTCCGTGTAGCCCGCCCCGGTCACCACGCCGGTGGGCGAGTAGACCAGGCCGTAGGCGTCCAGCCAGAAGCCCCAACCGCGCACCAGCAGGAGCAGCCCGATCAGCAACGAGACGTGGGCGCGCACGCGCAGCGGGATGCTCCACAGGCCGCGGATGAGCAGCGGGGCCAGGTCCAGGTAGGAGCCCACCAGCACGACGATCAGCGCAATGACGAGCCAGCTGAAGAGGAAGGACGCCGCCCACTGGTAGACCGGCAGGCGGAACATGAAGAAGCCCACGTCTTTGCCGAAGAGGGGATCCGCCGCGCCGAAGGCCACCGCGTGCACGTACTGCTGGAACATCGTCCAGCGGTCGCTGGCGGAGATTCCGACCAGCAGCGCCACGACGCCGATGACGGTCGCGGCCACCCGGGCGGCGCCAAACTGCCGGCTCAACCGGCGGGCGAAGCGCCCCCGGTCGCCGGGGCCCAGGTCGATGACGTCGGGCCGGCGAGCCATCCGGCGCAGCAGCGGCAGCACGTTCAGGTAGAGCAGCAGGAAGAGGATGCCGCCGACCACCACGGTGACGCCGCTGCGGGAGAGCAGCGGCACCCAGAAGACGCGCCGGTAGCCGACCTCGCCGAACCACAGCCAGTCCGTGTACCAGCGGGCCAGCGTCGGCATGAGGATGAACAGGACCACCAGCAGCAGGACGAAGAGCAGCCGCACCCCGAGTCTCATACGGCGTGGTTTCGCTGCGCCGCCCCCTCCCCCCTGGCACAATGATCGCGGCCGCGGATACAATCGAATGAGACGGCCGGAGGCGCGGCGGCGGGGGAGGAACGATGGACGGCGAGATCACCAAAGACCAGGTCATCGACGCTCTGCGCACGATCTATGACCCAGAGATCCCGGTGAACATCTGGGACCTGGGGTTGATCTACGCACTCGACCAGGCCAGCCACGACGTGCAGATCAAGATGACCCTGACCGCCATGGGCTGCCCGATCGGGCCGATGATCGCCGGGGAGATCGAGAACAAGTTGCAGGCGATCGGCGTGGAGACCGTTAAGGTCGACTTTGTGTGGAGTCCCCCGTGGACACCGGAGCGGCTGACTCCCGACGGGCGGGAGCAGCTACAGATGATGGGATATCCCGTGTAGCGCCCGGCGGCGGCGCGCCGCGCCGCCCGCGGCCGAAGATTCGCTCCCCCAAGCGTCCGATGCCAAACCCCGCCAGGCTGACCACCACCAGCGGCGCCGCCAGCAACCCCACCGGCAGCAGCGCCAGCAGGGTGAGGTAGAAGCGGAAGCCCTCCCGCAGATCCGGCAGGTAGTACGGGAAGCGAATCCCCCAGAGCGCCAGGTAGTACAGCGACAGGAGCAGCAGCACGGAGGCGCTGAGGTACGCGGTGCTCAACCCCGCCAGGGCGCCCGTCCACAGGCCGCGGCGCCGGGCGGCCCAGCCCGCTATCAGGGCTCCGGCGGCCACGGCGATCGCCGCGTCCACGGTACGTCCCTCGAAGAAGGTCGCCAGCAGGTCCTCGCGGTTGATGATGGACAGCGAGAAGTAATAGCCGCGGCCGTAGAAGAGCCCGAGCGCGACGCCGAAGAACACCGCCGTCCCGGCCAGCGCGGGCAGCAGATCGCGCCGCGGGCGGTGCAGGAGGAACAAGCCCGCCGGAAGGACGGCTAGAATGAGGGCCAGCGGGAAGCGCCGCGCCCGGTCGCGCGCCAGCCCCCGGTTGAGCCACTCGGCGCGCTGCCGGGCCAGGTCGTCGGCTGCGGCCAGCAGCGCGTCGGGATTCGGCCCGCCCAGCGGTGTCGTGAACACCGGGAAGCGGCGCCCCAGCACCGCCACAGAGTAGACCTTCTCGTAGAACGCGGCCTGCTGCTGACCCCACCGCTGGTCCAATCCTTCGGGAAGCGTGCTCAGCGCCTCGATCAGCGGGCGCCCGATGTTGTGCGCCGGCAGCGGCAGCCCCAAGAGCGCGGCGATGGTCGGTGCGATGTCCGCCTGGCGGGCGTCGAATCCGTCCCCCCGCTCGATCCCCGCGCCGAGGAACATCAGCGGAACGGTGCGCACCACCGGCTCCCATCCGCCGTGCCCGCCCTGGTCGATGTGCCCATGGTCGGAGGTGATGATCACCGTGGTCGTGCTGAGGTCGACGCCGCCGAGCAGGCGCGTCAGTTCCTCGTCGATCAGCCGCACGCTGTCCTGATAGGGCTGGCTCACCCCGCCGGCCCCGTGGCCCATCAGGTCGGGCGCCGGGTAGTGCAGCAGAACAAGTCGCGCCGGGCCCTGGACGAACCGTACCCCGGCATTCGTCACCGTCACAGACGTATCGTGGATGGCCGGCAGGTCGGTGTACGCCGGATCGGGGACCGGCACGAACTCGTCGATGGACGCGGCGAACAACTGCCCCCACCCCGGATGCCCCACGGCGGCGGTGGGCAGACCGCTGCGTTTCGCCGCGGCAAACAGATGATCGACTTTGACCGCGCCCGTGTACCAGTTGGTGGTGACACCGCTGATCTCCGGGGGCGCACCCGAGAGGATCGTCGTCCACCCCGGGTAGGAAAGCGAGGGCTCTCCCGTAAAGGCGCGCCACAGCGAGGCGCGGGGGCGGTAGCGGTCCACCAGGCTCATCCGCTCGAAGGCATCGACGCGGAGGCCGTCGATGACGATCAGGATGACGCGCTGCGCCAGCGCGGGCCCGGCGGTGGACGAGTCCAGCGGCACGGTGAAGGGCGAGGCGTAGTTGACGTACTGGGAAAAGGAATACGCCGCCAGCTGCTTGGCGCCCAGCCCGACGCCGAAGAGCAGCACGACGACGATCATAGAGGTAAGCAGCGGACGCGATCGCACCGCAGAACGATTTCGGGATTGGCGAAGTTTCCCCTTGCGCTAGAATGAGACCGTGGTGGTCCGTCGCCAGAAGTCACGCCCACAACAACAAGGCTCGTATCTTCCCTGGGCGATCGCCGGCGGCGGCGTCCTGGCCTTCATCGTGTTGGTGGCGGCGCTCGCCCGCCAGCCGCGCACCGTCCGCGTGGGTGATCACTGGCACCGCAACTTCCTGCGGTATCTTCCCCAGGACGGCGACGAGATCCGCCTCGTCTTCGGTCCGTGAGGCAGGCCGCAGCGCTTTTGCTCATTCTGCTGCTGGTCGCCGGATGCCGGGGCCGCGGCGAGGTCGGTATCTTGCCCTACTATCCGGGGGCGGAGGTCTTTGCCACGGGCGAATCCGACGGGAAAGCGTTTGGCTTCGGCCCCGCGCACTGGACGCGCACCGACCTGACGGTCCGCGCCCCCTACGAGCAGGTGCGCGACTTCTATGCGGCGATCAAACCGACGGGGTGGACGTCTACGCTGACCAACGAAACGCGCAAGGAGAGCGGGCGCCGCTACGACCGGTACCTCGCCGACGCGCGGCGACACGAATTCTACGCGATTCAGGTGCGGGAGGAACCCGGCGGCGTGATCCGCATCATGCTGGCCTGGGCGCGGCGGCCGGGAGGAACGCCGGCGCGTTGACAGCCGCACCGATCGCTGCTATTGTCCGGGATAGTTCTTCTGCCAGATTTCCCGGTGGCGGAACAGAAAGGAGGTGAGGCCGACGATGCATAAGCAGACCCCGGCCCACCTGAGGAGGATGCGGGGCTAAGCCCCGGGTTTCCTCGGGACGACAGTCTTAGCGTCCTGGCTCACTGGGCCGGGGCGCTTTTCTTCTCCCCGCCGGACTCGCCGAAGAGGAAACCGGGCAGGTGAAGTCGTAGAATGGCGGCACAAGTTTTCTCGCACCTCTCGTCGGACCTTCGTCGGAGCGGCATCGTGCCTCGAATTCTGATCGTCCTGATCTTCCTACTCCTGCTTCCCCTGCCGTCCGCGACCGCGGAGCCCGGCGCCCGCCTGCTGGACCTCGGCTGGACCACCCAGGACGGTGCTGTCAAGATCGTCGCCCACCTCGACCGACCGGTCCGTTTCCGCGCGACGACCACGGGCGGCCGGTTGATCGTGGACCTGTGGCCGATCGTCGATCCGGAACCGCGCGAGCTCGCCGTGAACGCGGGCGGCGTGGGGACGGTGCGACAGGTCACCGTCGAGCGGGGCATCGTCCGCCTCTCCATCAGCCTGCGCGGGGCCACCCGCTACAAACTCTTCACCCGGAGCGACCCGTACAAACTGGCCGTGGTCGTACTGCCACCCTGGCGGGCCACCGTGCCGCTGCCGCAGAGCGTCGCCTACCACAAGGTGCGCGTACGCACCGGTCGGGGATGGAGCGACGCCCACGTGGTGCTTGTCGATATGGCCGATCCGCAGATCGCGCTCCGGCCGGTCCTGGGGTCGGGAGTCATCCCCGGCAACGAGCCTACCGCGGCCGCGGCGACCCGCTCTGACGCGCTGGTCGCGATCAACGGCGGCTTCTTCACCGTCAGTACCGGGCACCCTCTGGGGTTGCTCGTCATCGACGGGAAACTGCTCTCCACGCCCACCGGACGGCGATCGGTCTTCGCCATTACCGCGGACGGCCAGCCGGTGATCCAGTCGTTCACGTTCCGGGGCACGGTCGAAACCGACACTGGACGGCAGATCCCTGTCTCCGCGGTGAACCGGCCGCCGCGGGCCGGCGGGGTTGCCGTCTACACGCCCGAGTACGGCCCGCTCACGGACTGGCACATGTTCAACGCGATCGTGCGGGACGGCACGGTGACGGGATTCCTGGCCGGGCGCGCCCCCATCCCGGAGGACGGGTACGTCCTCTCCGCCGCATCCGGCGAGGGACGGCTGATCACCGATCGCCTGGTCGAAAACCAGCAGCTGCGCCTGAACCTGGCCATCAGCCCGGCGAAGATCGTCCACGCGCTGGGCGGTGGGCCCCGGCTGGTGGGCGATGGGGAGGTCTCCGTGCCCTACCGCTGGGAGTCCTTCGGGCCGGGCTTCAGCAAGCGCCGCACCTCGCGCTCCGCGGTGGGCATCACGGCCGCGGGGAAGGTGCTGCTGGTCACGGTCGAGAAGTCACGCCGCAACACCGGGATGAACCTCTTCGAACTCGCCCGGCTGATGCGCGATCTCGGCGCCGTGCAGGCGATGAACCTGGACGGCGGCGGTTCTTCCACGCTGGTCGTCGGCGGGCGCGTCGTCAACCGCGCCGAGGGCGCCCAACGCGGCGTCGCCTCGATGCTCCTGGTCGTGCGCAAGCCCACGGAGTAATCCGCGCCTCCCCACGGTTACAGATTCGTTGCACGCCCGCGGGTACTATCCTGAGGGTAATGACTCCTCCGGCACCGTCCGCCCGATGATCCGCGTCCTGGCCCCGCCGCCGCGCGCGGACGCGGTAGAGTTGATGGAGTCGCCGCAGCCCCGCGCCGTGATGGACGAATGCCTGCGGGAACTGGCGATGCTGAACCGCCTGCTGGGCGTCCGCGGGTTGGTGCTGCGCTATCTGCGTAGGTTCGTCCGGCCGGGGGACCGGGCGCTGACCCTCGCCGACGTGGCCGCCGGCGGCGCGGACCTGCCGCAGAGCTTCGTCCACTGGGGACGCCGGCGGGGTCTGCGTATTCACGCCGTCGCCATCGACCACCATCCGGCGACGGTCGCCATCGCCCGCGACCGGTCCGCCGGCATGCCGGAGATCGAGGTCCTGCTCGGCGACGCGCGGGCGCTGCCGCTGGCCGACCACAGCGTGGACGTGGCCCTGCTGACGACGGCGCTGCATCACCTCTCGCCGCAGGGCGCGGTCCAGGCGCTGCGGGAGTTAGACCGGGTGAGCCGGCGGGGCTTCGTCGTCACGGACCTGGTGCGGTCGCGGGCGGCGTATCTGGGGTCGAGAATCCTGGCCCAGAGCCTCCTGCGCAGCCCGCTGACCCGCGTGGATGGACCGCTCTCCGTGCTGCGTGCATACACAGTGAGCGAGGTACGCGCCCTGGCGGAAGCCGCCGGCCTGCGGGACGTGCGGCTGGCCCGCCACCCGCTCTTTCGCCTGGCGCTGGTCAAGGGAGCGTGACGTGGACGAGCGCGTGGACGTGCTGATCATCGGTGGAGGTCCGGCGGGCGCCGCCACGGCCCTGGCGCTGGCACGTCGGGGCGTGGACGTGGTCCTGCTCGACCGCGCCCGCTTCCCCCGCGAGAAACTGTGCGGTGATTTCCTCCACCCTCTGGGGACGGCGGCGCTGGAGCGTCTCGGGCTCCTCGACGAGGTCCTGCCGCGAGCGCAGGTGCTGCGCGGGCTGTTGATCGTCTCGCCTCAGGGCCGGGAAGTTTTCGCCCGTTTTGCCGGTGGAGCAGGACTCTCGCTCAGCCGCGCCGTGCTCGACGAGACTATCCTGCGGGCGGCGCAGCGCGCCGGCGCCGCGGTCCGCACCGGCGTGGCGGCGCGCACCGTCACCCGGCACGGCGATCGGTGGCATGTGTCCACCGACAACGGGACCCTGGCAGCCCGCCTGCTCGTCGGCGCGGACGGGCTGCACTCCCGTGTCGCCGTGGCGGCCGGACTGCGCGACCGCACTGGGCGCGGCGGGCGCTACGCCCTGGGGATCTACGTCCGCGGCCTGCCCGCGCACGAAGGATTCGGGGAGATGCACCTCGGGCGGGAAGTGTACTGCGGGGTCTCCGTGTTTGCCGACGGGCAGGCCAACGTCACGATGGTCATGCCGAAGGCCGCGATTCGCGCGCGCCGCGACGGGGCACGGCACGGCCTGGCTCCCGGCACCCTGGACCAGATGCTCGCGGCTTTCCCCCGATTGTATCCGCGTGTTCGCACGGCCGTGACCTCCCGAGAGATGCGTGCGGTGGGTCCGCTGAGGCCAACAAGCGGACCCGTCGTAGGAGACGGCGTCCTCCTGGTCGGCGACGCCGCGGCCTGCACCGACCCGCTCACCGGACAGGGCGTGAGCCTGGCGTTGACCGCGGCGCCGGTCGTCGCCCGGACTGTCGCGGGCGCGCTGCGGCGAGGTGCTCTCCGCGCCGCCGCACTGGCTCCCTACGCCCGCTGGCACCACCACCGCCTAGACGGGCTGCGCCGCTTCCTCCTTCTGGTGGACTGGCTCGCGCTGCGCACGCCGCTCATCGAACCGCTGGCCCGGGCGTGGCAAAGCCGGCCGGCGCTCGCCACCCGCTTCCTCGGCGTCATCGGCAGCGGAGAGCCCGCCCGCACGGTCCTCAATCCCGCGTACGTGTCGCGCCTGCTCCTCGCATGCATCTCGAGAGCGTAATCGAGGTCGCCGCACCCTGGGAGCGGGTCTTCGCCCTGGCCGCAGACATCGAGCGCTGGGCGGAGCGGCTGCCCCACTACCGCTGGGTGCGCATCATCGAGCGGAACGGCCGGCGAACGGTGGCGGAGATGGCGGCGCGCCGCGGCCGCATCCCCGTGCGCTGGCGCACCGTCCAAGAAGTCCGGCCGGCGGAGCGGCGCATCCTCTTCACGCACACCGGGGGACCGACGCGCGGCATGGCCGTGGAGTGGTTCTTCGAACCCCACCCCGGCGGGGTACGCGTCGGCATTCGCCACGACCTGCGCTGGCCACCGCCTTTGTCCTGGATTGCCGAATGGATTGTCGGCCGCTTCTTTATCGCGCACGTCGCGGGCAAGACCCTGCGGCGGGTGAAAGCCCTGGCCGAGGCAGGAGGAGAGGGATGATGGAACGCCGGCGGGTGGTGGTCACCGGGATCGGCGCGATCACGCCGATGGGCCACGGCAGCCCCGGGCTGCTGGCCGGAATGCGCGCGGCCCGCTCCGGCGTGGGGCGGATCAGGCGCTTCGACGCCTCCGGGTTTTCCTCGCAGGTCGCGGCCGAGGTGCGGGACTTCGATCCCCTCCAGTACATGGACGCGAAGCGGGCCCGCCGCCTCGACCGCTTCGCCCAGTTCAGCGTGGCCGCGGCGCGGCAGGCGGTGCAGGATGCGGCCCTCCACCTGGAGGACGAGGACCGGGACCGCATCGGGATCTTCATCGGCGCGGCCCTGGGCGGCGGCGCGTTTGCGGAGGAGCAGCACGAGATCTACCTGCGCGAGGGCATCCGCCGGATCAAACCGACGCTGGCCCTGGCGGTCTTCAGCGGCTCCGCCTCGTGCAACATCGCCATCGAGTTCAACATCACCGGGCCGACCAGCGCCAACTCCGACTCCTGCACCTCCGCGGCCATCGCCATCGGCGAGGCCTTCCGCACTATCCGCGCCGGCGACGCGGACATCTTCCTGGCCGGCGGCGTGGAGTGCCCGCTGGCGCCGCTGATCTTCGGCGCCTTCGACCTGATCCGGGCGATGTCCACGCGCAACGAGGCTCCGGAGGCGGCCTGCCGCCCCTTCGACAGCGGCCGCGACGGCTTCGTCATGGGCGAGGGGGCGGCGATTCTGGTCCTCGAGGAGTACGGCCACGCCGTCCGCCGGAACGCGCCGATCTACGGCGAGATCCTCGGCTACGGCACGAGCAACGATGCCCATCACATGACCGCACCCCTCCCCTCCGGGCAGCAGGCGGCGCGGGCGATGCGCCAGGCGATGGGAGAGGCGGGTCTGGTCCCCGAGCAGATCGGGTACGTCAACGCCCACGCCTCCAGCACGCCGCTGAACGACTCGATCGAGACGATGGCGATCAAACTGGCGCTGGGGGAGCACGCCTACCGGGTGGCGGTGAGTGGGACGAAACCGATGCACGGCCACTCTCTGGGTGCGACCGGTGCGATCGAAGCCGCCCTCTGCGCGCTCGCCTTGCGCCACGACTACCTCCCTCCGACGCTCAACCTGGAGCAGCCCGACCCGCAGTGCGACCTGGACTACATCCCGCACGCCGGCCGCGAGGCCCGGGTGGACTATGTCTTGAGCAACTCCTTCGGCTTCGGCGGCATCAACGCCACACTGGCGTTCGGCCGGGTGAGCGGCGCCGGATAACCTCCCGCCGGTCAGGCCGTTCCCAGCGCGTCCCGGATCGCCGCGGCAACTTCGTCGATGTCGGCGCGCGGCGGCGGCGCGTGTGACCGCACGGCGGCAAATCCGGTCAACCGCAGGTTGTCCTCCTCGAACCGCGGCAACACGTGCATGTGCACGTGGAGGACCTCCTGGCCGGCGGCCACACCGTCGGCGAGGAAGAGATTCGCGCCTTCGCAGCGCAGGCCCGACCGCCGCAGGGCCGCCGCCATCTGCTGCGCCACCGTGAACATGCGCCGACCGTCCGGCGCGGGCAGGTCGGCCAGTGAGACGGCATGCCCCAGGGGCACGACGAGCAGGTGGCCGGCGTTCACCGGCCGGATGTCCATAAAGGCCACGACGACCTCATCCCGGTAGACGACGCTGGCGGGGGCCTGGCCGGCGATGATCCGGCAGAAGATGCACGTGGGGTCGAAGGGCTTTGGGGAACCGGACACCGTCCGCCTCCTCTCGCGCAAAACGACAGCCCTTAGTATACGGCGGATACGTCAATCCGGCGGCGGGACGAACCGGCGCGGCGCCGAACTATGCAGCGGGAGAGCACACCCTTGAGGCGGTGAAACCGTGAAGACGAAGACGATCCGGCAGTCGGTCACCTTCAAGGCCGCGCCCCACGACGTCTACGAGGCGCTGATGGACGCGCGGAAGCACGGCCGCTTTACTGGGGGAGGCGCCCGCATCAGCCGCAAGGTCGGCGGCACGTTCTCCGTGTTCGACGGCTACGCGGACGGGACGAACCTGGAGCTCCGGCCCGACCGGAAGATCGTGCAGACATGGCGCGCCGCCCAGAGGGGCTGGCCGGATGACCATTACTCGCGTGTCGCCTTCGCCTTCCGAAAGGTGCGCGGCGGCACTCGCCTGACGTTCACCCAGTCCGGCGTCCCCGAGGTGTGTTATGCCGACATCAAGCAAGGCTGGTGGGACAACTACTGGCTGCCGATGAAGGAGATGCTCGGCGGCTAGAGCCGGTTGATCGTCGGCGCCGCGAGGGCGAGGAGCAGCATCACCGCCATGACTACCACGCCGCCGAGCGCCAGCGACCAGGAGAGCCCCAGCCACTCCGCCAGCGCGCCGGCGGGCAGCGTCCCCAGGGCCATCATTCCGAAGGCCACCGTGCCGAAGAGACCCATCGCCCGCCCGCGCTGTCCCGGCGTCACCGTCGTCTGCATCAACGTGTTGGCGGTGGCCATGGCCACGGACTGCCCGAGGCCGATCGCCACCAGCAGCGCCACCGAGAGCGGGAACGACTTCGAGAGCCCAAAGAGCGTGACCATCGCCCCCATGGCAAACGCGGCAACCAGCAGCAGCCGCCCGCGGGCCACCCGTGCCACGCTCCACCCGATGACGAAAACCGCAAGAAACGTCCCCGCCCCGGGGGCCGCCTGGAGTGCGCCCAAACCTTCCGGACCGACCTGGAGCACCTCGCGGGCCACGGCCGGCATCAGCCGGATGTAGGGGCGGCCAAAGAAGCTCAGCACGGCGACGACACCCAGCAGAACCAGCACGACGCGGTGCCGGGAGAGGAGCTGCAGGCCTTCCCGGATGTCCTGCCTGAACGAGACTCCCGCCTCCGCCTCAAACGCAGGGAGCCGCATCGCCACCAGCGCCCAGATCACTGCCAGATAGGAGACACCGTTCAGGAAGAAGGCGCCGTACGTTCCCACCAGGCTGATCACCACCCCGGCCACGGCCGGGCCGAAGACGCTCGAGCCGTTGAACGCGAGAGAGTTGAGGCTGACCGCCTGCAGGACCTCACTTTCGGCCACAAGCGACGGCGTCAACGACTGCCGCGACGGCATGTCGAAGGACATCACGAGCGAGTTGAACGCAGCGATGACCAGCAGGTGCCACACCTGCACGATGCCCAGCAAGGTGAGCAGACCGAGGACGACGCTGGAGGCCATGGCAATGACGTTGGTGGTGAACAGCACCACCCGGCGGTCCATCCGGTCGGCCAGGACGCCGCCGAGGAAGGCGAAGAGCAGCCGGGGCACCGCCTGCACCAGCCCGAGCACGCCGAGGTAGACGGGGGCCCGCGTCAGCTGGTCCATCAGGTAGCCGAGCGCGGTGAATTGCATCCACCCGCCGGCGTTGCTCACCACCAAGCCGGTCCAGAGGAGGCGGAAGTTCCGGTGCCGCAGCGGCGCAAATGGTCTCGGGTGTTCGGCAGCGGCGGGAGTAACGATCTCGTCGGACACGACGCCTTTCATTGTAGGCAAGCGGACGGCGAGGCGAAAGGTCGCGGCAAATCCACCGGGGTGGCAGACCGGCAATCCTCCATGTTAGACTAGCGCCCAGTTATCTTGGGGAATCTGTTCGGCGAGGGGTGGTCAGGATCCCGCCTGCACTTGTGATCGGCGCCGCGGTATGCATCGTTCTGCCGCTGACCGCCTTCAGCCTGAAGGTGTTTGAGGTCCCCCGGCACCACGAGGCCGTCGCCTCGCTCTCGCTGATCCTGGTCTACCTGCTGCTGTTGTCTCCGCTGCTGGGCCTGCTGGCCAGATAGAGGTCACTCCCGGGACGTCACTCCCAGGGCGAAGAGTAGCGCTCTTCCTTCCACGGGTCGGCGTGGTTGTGGTAGCCGTTGCGCTCCCAGAAACCGCGCCGGTCCTGGGCCATTAGTTCGAAGCCGCGCACCCACTTCGCGCTCTTCCAGAAGTAGAGTCTGGGCACCACCAGCCGCAGCGGCCAGCCGTGCTCGGGCGTGAGGTCTTCCCCGTTGGCCCGGTGCGCCAGCAGCGCGTCGTCGGCCAGCAGGTACTCGATCGGCAGGTTAGTCTCGTACCCCTGCTCCGCGTGCACCATGACGAACTTGGCGTCGGGCTTTGGCCCGGCCATCTCCAGGAGGGGGCGTACCGGGACTCCCTCGAAGACGACGTCCAGCTTGCTCCACGAAGTAACGCAATGGATGTCGCGCTGCAGCGTGGTCTTGGGCAGCGCCATGAACTGCTCGTAGGACAGGATGACCGGGGTCTCCACCAGACCGTAGACCTGGAAGTCCCAGGTCTTCGGGTTGAACCGGGGAAGGCTGCCGTAGTGCAGCACCGGCCATTTCTCCGTGACGTACTGCCCGGGCGGGACGCGGCCCTTCAGGTCGGGGCGCTTCGCGGCGTCTCTCATATTAGGCCCCATTATAGGGTCGCTCGTAAAGATTGTGTGAAGAACTTACGCGCAGGTTAAACGCGCTCATCGCCGCCTCGATGCCTCGCCGGACGAAGGCCTCCACCGCGTCGGCCGCCCGCTCCACCGCCTCGTCCAACCGCGCCTGCTCCTCTTTGCTGAAGCGGCTGAGCACATAGTCCGCGGGATCCACGCCTTCCGGCGGCCGGCCGATGCCGACGCGCAGGCGCGCGAACTCCTCGCTGCCCAGCGCTTCGATGATCGAGCGCATCCCGTTGTGTCCCCCGTGCCCGCCCTTGGCCCGTAGCCGGATCTGGCCCACCGGCAGGTCCAGGTCGTCAAAGGCGACGAGCAGGTTCTCCAGCGGCAGACGGTGGCGCCGGCGCAGATCGGCCACCGCGGTCCCGCTGACGTTGACGTAGGTCTGCGGCCGAGCGAGGAGCACGCGCGCACCGTCAAGGGTTAGCGCGCCGACGTCCGCCCATCCCTCCTCCCGCAGCGCCACGCGGTGCCGCCGGGCCAGGGTGTCGATGACGCGGGCACCGATGTTGTGGCGCGTCCCCTGATAGCGGCGGCCGGGGTTGCCCAATCCGACGATGAGTTTCATGCTTGCACGCAGTGGGCCGGCAGTCTACGGGACAGAGAGAAACGCGGGGGCGCAATCTTGACCCCCGCGTCCACGATATGGCTGGGCAGCACTCTGTCCTACTCGCCCTCTGCGGGAGCCTTCGCCGGCGCCTTTTCTGCACCCTTCTCGGCAGCCCTCTCCGGCGCGGGGGCGGCCTCGGGCGCAGCGGCGGCAGCGGCCTCCGGTACAACCGCGGCGGGCGTGGGCACCTCTTCCACGCGCGGCGCCAGCACCGTGGCCATGACCTCGCCGGGCGGCGTGAGCAGGGTCACACCTTCGGGCATCTTGAGTTCCCCCGCGTGGATCGCCCGGCCGACCACCAACTCGCTCACGTCCACCTCGATGTGCTCCGGAATCAGCGTGGGGAGACACTCCACCAGGACCTCGCGCAGGTGCTGGTCGAGCACCCCCCCGTCGACCACGCCCTTCGGCGTGCCCAGCAGCACGATGGGCACGTGCGCCTCCAGGGTCTCCTCCAGGGAGATCGCCTGGAAGTCCACGTGGATGATGTCATGGGTGAAGATGTCGCGCTGCAGTTCCTTCACGACGACGAGCTGCTTGTCCGCCGCGCCGTTCGCCCGGATGTCCAGGTCGATCAGCACGTTCATCCCGGCGTGCGTGTGCAAGGCCGCCCGCAGCGCCTTCGACTCCACGGACACCACGACCGGCTCCCGCCTGTGGCCGTAAACAACCGCCGGCACCTGCCCCCCCTTGCGCAGGCGGCGCGCTCCCGTCTTGCCTTTCCATTGCCGGACGCTGACGCCCAGGCTGACCCGTTCCATGGAATCTCCTCCGACAAGGCAATGGCCCCGCGAGCCGGGGCCGAAACCGCCGTGTAGTATAGCACCTCCCCTGCAGACCAGGAAGCCTGCTTAATGCCGCATCTCCTTGCGGACCAGGAAGAACATCCGTCCCACGTTCCTGGCCAGACCGAGATCCCGCTCGGCGTCGAACGTCGCAATGTCGAAAAACCCCGCCTCCGCCAGCGTGGACCGAACCTCCGCCTCCGTGTAGCTGCGCTGCCGCAGCGTCAGATCGGCACGGCGCCAGGTGCCTCCCTCCCGGCGAAACATGGTGATCTCGTTCCACCCCACCTTCTCCTCCGCGTTGTAGCCCGCGCGCACGATGCAGACATTGTCGTCATCGACGATGGCTTCCCAGCCGCGCCAGCGGGCCCGGTAACCCTCTTCCATGTTCAGGTCGAAGAGAAACCGTCCGCCCTCCACCAGCACGGCGTGGACCCGGCGGAAGACCTCCGTCAACTCCGGCAGCATCATCACGTGGTTGAGGCTATCGAAGGTGGAGAGGACGGCGTGGAAGGTGCCCGGCAACGTGAACGACCGCGCGTCGGCCAGGACGAACTCCCCGCCGGGGGCGTTGGCGCGGGCAAACTCCAGCATCCCCGCGGAGCCGTCCACGCCGGTAACACGGAACCCCTGGTCGGCGAGGACCTTCGCCAGTTGCCCGGTGCCGCAGCAGAGGTCGAGGAGGCGGGCCGGGGAGGGTAGGTGCGAGAGGACCAGTTGCTCGATCGCCGCCAGGAAGCGGCCGGCGAAGAGATCCCCCCAGTAGCGGTTGTAGAACCAGGCGAAGGAGTCGTAGTCGGCATACCGGTCCGCCATCGATCCCCTCCTAGGACCCGGGCTGCCGGCCGATCAGCAGGCCTCTCCCCATCAGCCCTTCGTGGTCAAGCATGACTTCGAGGCCGGCGGCGCGCATCGCTTCTTCGTACTCCGCGAGGGTAAACAGCCCCAGTTCGTGGCGTTCGGTGAAGTAGGCGACGCCCGGCGCGGTGGCCACCAGGTAATGGAATTCGATGATGGAGACGCCGTCCTCGACTGCGCTGACGTTCATCCGGGCCGCTTTGATCTCCGGCTGATCGACGAACAGGCCGTGCGCCATGCCGGGCTTGAAGGCGTCGGGCGTCA
>LDXQ01000045.1 GCA_001443485.1 Candidatus Sysuimicrobiota bacterium CSP1-3 | reverse complement strand
TTCTGGCGGGAGATCCTGCCCCGTTACCCCGGCACCCCGGCCATCATTGAGGTGAAGTGCTCCCAGGCCCTGGCGGAGGAGGTGGAGCGCTTGGGCGGCCGGCCGCTCTTCTACCGCACGGGGCACTCCCTGATCAAGGCCAAAATGAAGGAGCTGGGGGCGGTCTTCACCGGGGAGATGTCGGGGCATATGTTCTTCGCGGACGAATACTATGGCTACGACGACGCCGTCTACGCTGCGGGGCGCCTGCTCCGCCTCCTCACGCACACGCCGGAGCCTCTGTCAGTGCTCCTGGCGACGATTCCGCACTATCCGATCACGCCCGAGGTGCACGTGGAGGCGCCGGACGCGGTGAAGTTTGACGTGGTACGCCAGGTGGCGGAGCACTTCAAGCGGCGCTATGACGTCATCGACGTGGACGGCGCGCGCGTGCTCTTCCCCGACGGCTGGGGGCTGATCCGCGCCAGCAACACACAGCCGGCGATCGTGCTGCGGGCGGAGGCGAAGGACGAGGTCGCGCTGGCGCGGATCAAGGCGAGCATCGAGCAAGTTCTCCGCGAGTTCCCGCAGATCGGACCTCCTGCCTGGTAGACCCCGCGCCGCAACAGTCCGGCCGTGGCTGAGTTGTCGATGCCGCAGGTGGGTACCCGGCTGGCCTGGAACAAGAACTCACCGCTCTGACCTCCCGAATCTGTGGGGGGTCTTGGTGAATCCGTCTAGGGCTGCGCACCCCGGTCCGTTGACTCTGACCCCGTGCGCAGACGCAGCAGCGCACCAGGCCTGCGCGGGGACGGATCCGAGCAGGGTCCGTCTGGACTCATCGGCGGGGACGGTGTCGGCCATAGCCCTGCTCGTTGTCTATGAAGCGTTGCTTAGGAACAAGTGTGACCAGGGGCGGGCGAATCGCGATTCTGCGCTCTAATCCCGTCGCACCGGATCCGCGGGTCGAACGGGAGGCGCGGGCACTCGGCAGACAGGGATTCGCGGTGCGCATGGTCGCCTGGGATCGCGCCGGCACCTTCCCGCTGCGGGAAGAGCGCCCCTATGCCGTCATTGAGCGGATCCGCCTTCCCGCCCGGTACGGGACGGGCCTGCGCAACCTGCGTCCCTTGCTGCACTGGCAACTTCGCCTCTGGACGTGGCTCCTGCGGCACCGCCACGGGTACGACGTGATCCATGCCTGCGATTTCGACACCGTGCTGCCCGCCATCTTCATGAAATGGTTCTTTGGCAAGCGCGTCGTCTACGACATCTTTGACTTCTATGCGGACGCCCTGCGCCACACGCCCCGCTGGATTCGCGCTGCCATCAGAGCTCTCGACACCTGGATTATCGGACGGGTGGATGCCGTGATCCTGGCCGATGAGGCGCGCCGGGGGCAGGTGCGGGCGTTCGCCGCCAAGCGAGTGGTCTTCGTCTACAATAGCCCGGAGCGTCTCAGTGTTCCTGAGGATGCCAGCAGATCACGGAGGTCACGATTTGTGATCGCCTACGTCGGCCTCCTGCAACGTGAACGAGGGATCTTGGAAGTCCTCGAGGTCATCGCGCACAATCCCGACTGGCTCCTGGAGATCGCTGGGTTCGGGGCGGACGAGGAGGTGGTGCAGCGCCGCGCCCTGCGTCTGCCGAACGCGCGGTTCCATGGCCGGGTCAGCTATCCGACGGCCTTGGCGATCTATGCGCGTTCAGATGTGATGTTCGCCACATATGACCCGCGCGTGCCGAACCATCGCTATGCCAGCCCCCACAAACTCTTTGAGGCGATGATGCTGGGGAAACCCATCATTGTCGCGCGGGGCACCGGGATCGACCGCCTGGTGCAGCACCATGGCCTGGGGGCCGTCGTGGAATATGGGGACGCGCGCCAATTGGAGGAGACGCTGAAAGGTATCGCCGCATGGAGCGGGGAGGAGCGCGCCAGATTCGCCACGCGCGCCCGTAGCGTGTACGACCAGCACTTTGCCTGGGAGAAGATGGAGGCGCGGTTGGCGGAGCTCTACGCGGCCCTGTTGAACGATGGCATGGCGAGATGATCCCTGGGCAGAGCGAAAAGAGCACGGACGGAGCGAGGGAGACGCAGGCGGACGCACATCGGGTGTTGCTGGCTGTCACGCTGGCGGAGTGGGGCGGGGCCCAGGCCTACGTATACGCGCTGGCACGGTCCCTGCAAGGCCGATACGATGTCTGCGTTCTCTGTGGTCCAGGAGTGGTGCTGGTTGAGCGGTTGCGCGCCAGCGCCATCCGCGTGCTCGAGGTGCCGGCACTCCGCCGGGGGATCCATCCCCTTTGGGACCTGCGCGCTTTCCTCCGCATTTGGGGACTCCTCCGGCGGGAGCGTTTTGACCTTGTCCACGGGAGCAGTACGAAGGCCGGTGCGCTTGTCCGTTTCGCCGCGTATCTCACCGGAGTGCCGGTGATTCTTTTCACCGCGCACGGATGGGCATTCACGCCGGGGCGCCCCGCACCGGTACGGGCGCTGCTAGCGCGGTGGGAGCGGTTGATGGCGCGGATGACCACAACGGTGATCTGCGTCTCCGAAAACGATCGGCTGCTGGCAGAACGCTCCCGCGTGGTGGCTCGCGGCCAGGCCGTCGTCATCCGGAACGGCATCGCTCCCGCCCCCTTCCTCCGGCCCGGAGACGAAGATCTGCGGTCGGCCCTCAACCTGGGTGCGGAGCCGGTGATCGTCATGGTTGGCCGTCTGGCACAGCAGAAAGACCCCCTGACCTTGGTGCACGCCAGCCGGTCTCTCGTCCGTGGGCGCGTTCTGATCGCGGGCGACGGGCCCCTGCGTTCAAGGGTGGAGCAGGCCGTGCGTCGGCACGGCCTGTCGGATCGGGTGCGTCTTCTGGGATTCCGAGCCGACATCCCCGGCTTGCTGCGCGCCAGCGACATCTTCGTGCTCCCCTCCCGGTGGGAGGGATTGCCGCTGGCCGTCATCGAGGCCATGATGGCCGGACTCCCCGTAGTGGCCACACGCGTGGGGGGTGTGGGGGAAGTTGTCGAGGATGGAGGCACGGGCCTCCTCGTTCCGCCCGGCGACCCGGAGGCGCTCGCGGCGGCGTTGCGCAGGCTCGTGGAGCACGAAGACCTCCGCCGGCAGATGGGGGCCGCAGGGCGTGAACGGGCCCTGCGGCTGTTCACGGCCGACCGCATGGTGGGCGAGACCCGCGCACTGTATGCTGCACTCCTCGCGGCCCGGAAGCGGGGCTGAGCTCGCCCGCGGCCGAAGAACCGGGGCCGCGGCAGGGAACGCATTGGAGGCGCCCGAAGTAGAAACGTACTGTCTCCCGAATTATGTCTCAACCTGCGCTCCGCCCCACTGCGGCCGCCCCGCGCCGCGTGACGTTCCCGTCACAACGGGCCATCGTCTCGCTGCGGCTCTCGGAGCGGCGTGCGCTCCTATTCCTGAGCGATGTGGCTGCGATCAACCTGACGCTGCTGACGGTGTTGGCCTGGCGCTTCCACTTGCCGTTTGGCTGGCAGACGGCGGCTTTCCAGCCGATGTGGTTCGGTCTCCTGGTGGGGCTGTGGGCGATCTGCGCCCCGCTGCTCAACGCCTACGATCTCCGCCGGGCGTCGCGTGTGGGCAGCGGTGCAGCCGCGGGGGCAGCGGTCGCGCTCCTGGTGGCGGTCATTTACCTGTCCATTCCGTACTACACCCCGCAGTTGCCCGCCTCACGGCTCACGGCCGCCTCTTTCGTCCTAGTGATGGTGGCGTCGGTGGCCGCCGGTCGGGCTGCCTACGCGCTGTTCCTGGTCCAGCCGACTTTTCGGCACAGGGTGCTCGTGGTCGGCGCCGGACGGGCGGGGCGGGAACTTGTCGAGGCGCTGCGGACCTACACCCCGACCGAATATGACGCGGTGGGGTTTGCTGACGACGACCCGGCGAAGCAGGGAGAGGTCGTGGCCGGCCTCCCGGTGCTGGGCACCTGTCGGGATCTCCTGCGCCTGGCCCGCGAATGGGGTGTCTCCGAGGTAGTGGTCGCCGTCGCTCGCGACGAGAACCTGGACGCCTCGCTGGTGGGGGCGCTATTGGATGGCCACGAGCAAGGCATTCAGATCACCGCCATGGCACCGTTGTATGAACGACTAACCGGGCGCGTGCCCCTGGAGTATGCTGCCGGGAACCTGCATGTCATTCTGCCCGTGGATCGAGACCGAAATCGCCTCTCCCTCCTCGTGAAACGCGGGGTGGACGTGCTCCTGGGACTGGTGGGTGGACTGGCGACGCTGGCCCTCCTGCCCCTCGTCGCCCTGGCGCTGCGGCTGGAGAGCCCGGGCCCCGTGTTCTATCGTCAGGTCCGCGCGGGTCGGGGAGGCAGACCCTTCTCGCTGATCAAGTTCCGCACGATGATCCCCGACGCGGAGAGCACAGGCCCGCGCTGGGCGGAGGAGGACGACAGTCGAGTGACGCGCATCGGACGCATCCTCCGGCGGCTCCATCTCGACGAGCTGCCTCAGGCGATCAACCTGCTGCGCGGCGAGATGAGCTTCATCGGCCCGCGGCCGGAGCGCCCTGAATTCGCTGCCAGCCTGGAGAAGCAGATCCCCTTCTACCGGGCCCGTCATGCCATGCGCCCGGGGATCACGGGGTGGGCGCAGGTGAACTTCGGCTACGGCAGCTCAACGGAAGATGCCCTGATCAAACTCCAGTACGATCTCTACTACAACAAGTACGCCTCGCTGTACCTCGACCTGTGTATTTTTGTGCGGACATTGGCCCTGGTCCTCACGCTCAAGGGACGATAGATGGTGCAAGCGATCATCCCCGTGGCCGGTCTGGGCACGCGGCTGCGGCCGCATACCTTCACCCGCCCCAAGGTGCTGCTGCATGTCGCCGGCAAACCGATCCTGGCCCACATTCTGGACGAACTGAGGTCCGTGGGCATCCACCGGATCGTGCTGGTGGTGGGGTATCTGGGTGACCAGGTGCGCGCGTGGGTGCAGGAGCGCTATCCCGATCTGGAGGCCACCTTCGTCGACCAGGGGGATCCGCTGGGCAACGGACACGCCATCTACGTCGCCCGGGAGTATTTCGACGAGGGGCCGGTGCTGATTCTCTTCGGCGACACCATCGTCCGGGCGCACCTGCCGGACCTGCTCGCCCGCCCGGAGAGCGTAGCCGGCGTGAAGGTGGTGGACGATCCGCACCGCTTCGGCGTCGCCGAACTGGACGCGCAGGGCTACGTCACCCGCCTGGTGGAGAAGCCGGAGGTGCCGCCGAGCAACCTGGCCGTGATCGGGTTGTATCTGATCCGCAACGCGCCGCTGCTGCGCGAGTCCTTGGAGCGGATGGTGCGGGAGAACCGCCAGCAGCGCGGCGAGTACTGGCTGGTGGACGCCCTGCAGTTGATGCTGGACGCCGGAGAGCGGATGCGCCCGTTTCCGATCACCCACTGGTACGACTGCGGCACCATCGAGGCGCTGCTGCAGGCGAACCGAGAACTGCTCACCCTGGACGACCCGCCGGCGCCCCTGCTGCCGGACGCCGTGCTCATCCCGCCGGTGGCGGTCTCGGCGGGGGCGCAGGTGACCCGCTCGGTCGTCGGGCCCTACGTCTCGGTCGGCCCCGGGGCACGCATCAGCGGGGCGGTGGTGCGCGACAGCATCGTCCATCCCGGCGCGACGATTGAGGAGGCAGTCGTGACCAGTACGGTGATCGGGGAAGGGGCCCGCATCGGCCCCGTTTCTGAATAAGTCCAGATAGGCTCGCCTGCGCCTGCAGTGGATGGACTTCTATGAGCGCCACGGGCGGAACGCCCACCTGACCTGCCGCCACTTCGGCATCAGCCCCGACACCTTCTACCGCTGGCGCCGCCGCTATGACCCTCGGCGGTTCCAGAGCCTGGAGGATCATCACCGCACCCGCCGGCCGCATCGCGTGCGCCAGCCGGAGACCCCGCCGGCGGTGGTGGAGCGAATCCGGGCGCTGGCCCCACCAGCACCTGCACTACCTGACACCGCTCGAGTTCTGTCAGCAGTACCACTCTAGGAAAGGGATAAAGTGTACGGGATGCACTGAACCAGTACAGTTTCTTGACGCGCCGTAGCGCAGCCCGTACAATGACGGTCGGTCTGACACCCGACACACGGAAGCGAGCACGCTCTCATGCCCACCGTCTCCGCGACGGAACAGAGCCGCCGCTGGCGGCTGATCGACGCCGAGGGGAAGATCCTCGGCCGGCTGGCCACGCAGATCGCCACGATCCTGCGGGGCAAGGATAAACCCACCTTCGCGCCGCACGAGGACCGCGGCGATTTCGTCGTCGTCATCAACGCGGCGAAGGTGCGGCTGACCGGAAAGAAGCTGCAGCAGAAGCGCATCTACCGCCACTCCGGGTATCCCGGCGGGCTGCGCACCATGACCTACGAGCGATTGCTGCAGAGCCACCCCGACCGGGCGATTCAGGAAGCGGTCCGGGGGATGCTGCCGAAGAACGCGCTGGCCCGCCAGCTGCTGCGCAAGCTCAAGGTGTACGCGGGGCCGACGCACCCGCACGCGGCGCAGCGGCCAAAAGTGTTTGATCCCTTCCAAGCAGAAAGGGAGAAGGCTGAGGCCAAGCGCGCGCTTAGGCGGTTGGCAAAGTAGAGAGGGGATATTCGCCAATGGCCATGGCTGTCCAACCAGTCGCCCACGCCGCGGGGAGCCGCAAGGAGGCCCGCGCCCGGGTCTGGCTGCGTCCGGGGAGCGGGCGCATCGTGGTGAACGAGCGGGAGGTAGAGACGTACTTCTCCACGGCCGCCCTGCAGCAGGCGGTGCGCCGGCCGCTGGCGGTCGCCGGGGCGGAGGGGCGCTTCGACGTCGTGGCCCACGTGGATGGGGGCGGCGTGCGCGGCCAGGCGGGGGCCGTGCGCCACGCTCTTGCGCGGGCGCTGCTGCTGGTGGACGAAGGGCTGCGCGGCGCGCTGCGGAAAGAGGGTTTGCTCACCCGCGATCCGCGGATGAAGGAACGGAAGAAGTACGGGCGCAAACGGGCCCGCAAGGGATTCCAGTACAGCAAGCGGTAGAGTTAGCGGGGTCTCCCCCGCGGGAGGGTGGACCTCGGTCCACCCTCCTTTTATTGTGGGTGAGGCGGAGGCTGGCGGACCGGCCGGGCATGGCGGGCCGGTAGGGAGGACGGGTCGTGACCGTGCGGGTGGTCATTCTCGGGGCGGGCGGACGGGACTTCCACAATTTCAACGTCTACTTCCGCGAGCGCCCCGAGTACACCGTGGTGGCCTTCACCGCCACCCAGGTCCCCTCAATCGAAGGGCGGGTCTATCCGCCGACCCTGGCCGGACCTCGCTATCCTGCGGGGATTCCCATCGTGGCCGAAGAGGACCTCACCGACCTGATCCGCCGTGAGCGGGTGGACCAGGTGGTCTTCGCCTACAGCGACGTTTCCCACGAGCACGTCATGCACCTGGCCTCGCAGGCCCTCGCCGCCGGGGCCGGGTTCCGGCTGCTCGGACCCGCGGAGACGATGCTCCGCGCGGCGGTGCCGGTGATCGCCATCGGCGCGGTGCGCACCGGCAGCGGGAAGAGCCAGACCACGCGCCGCGTGGCGGCGGCGCTCCGCGGGCTGGGTCGGCGAGTCGTGGTCATCCGCCACCCCATGGCCTACGGCGACTTCCTCCGACAGCGGGCGCAGCGCTTCGCCACCGCCAAGGACCTGGACCGGGCGGAGGTGACGATCGAGGAGCGGGAGGAGTACGAGCCGCACCTGGCCGCCGGCACCGTGGTCTACGCCGGCGTGGACTACGCGGACGTGCTGCGCCGGGCGGAGGCGGAGGCCGAAGTCATCCTCTGGGATGGCGGCAACAATGACTTTCCCTTCATCCGCCCCGACCTCTACATCGTCATCGCCGACCCGCACCGGGCGGGGCACGAACTGCACTATCACCCCGGGGAAACGAACCTGCGCATGGCCGACGTCGTCGTGATCAACAAGGTCGACACTGCGCCACCGGAGAATGTGCAGGCGGTGCGGCGGAACGTTGCCGCGCTGAACCCGCGGGCGACCATCGTCGAGGCGGCCTCGCCAATGACCGTGGAACACCCGGAAGCGCTCACCGGCCGCAGCGCGGTCGTCGTCGAAGACGGGCCGACCGTGACGCACGGGGAAATGCCCTTCGGCGCGGGCCTGCTGGTGGCGCGGCGGTACGGGGCGGAGGTGATCGACCCGCGCCCCTACGCCGTGGGCTCGATCCAGGAGGTCTACCGGACCTATCCGCACCTCGACCGGGTCGTGCCGGCGATGGGCTACGGGCGAGAGCAGGTCGCCGAACTGGAGGAGACGCTGCGTCGCGCGGAGGCGGAGGTCGTGGTCAGCGGCACGCCGGTGGACCTGCGCCGGGTGCTGCGGCTGGACAAGCCCATCGTGCACGTGACCTACGAACTGGAGGAACGGACCGCACCCACGCTGGCGGACCTGGTGCGGGAGTGGCTCGCCCGGACGCCGGTGGTCGGGGGGAGGCGCTCGCGATGATGGACCTGCGGGGGCGCGACCTGGTGTCCATGGACGACCTGACCGCGGAGGAACTGTGGGCCGTCCTGGATTTCGCGCGCGACCTGAAGCGGCGCGGGGAGCGTGCCGACCGGCCGCAGCCTCTGAGCGGTCGGACGCTGGCCATGATCTTCGAAAAGCCGTCGCTGCGCACGCGCGTCACATTCGAGGTGGCGATGTACCAGCTCGGCGGCACGTCCATCTACCTGGCCCCCCAGGACGCGCAGCTGGGGACGCGGGAGACGATCCCCGACGCGGCGCGCAACCTGGAGCGCTGGGTGGACGCGATCGTGGCCCGCACCTTTGCCCACAGCACCGTGGTGCAGCTGGCGGAGCACGCCCGCATCCCGGTGATCAACGGGCTCTCCGACTGGGAGCACCCCTGTCAGACGCTGGCCGACCTCCTCACGGTGTACGAGCGCTTTGGAGGGTTCCGCGGCATCACCCTGGCCTGGGTCGGGGACGGCAACAACGTCTGCCACTCCCTGCTGCTGGGGGCGGCCAAAGTGGGCCTGAACCTGCGGGTCGCCACCCCGCCGGGGCACGCCCCTGAGCCGGAGATCGTGCAGAACGCGGAGCGGCAGGCCCAAACCAACGGCGCCACCATCGGGCAGACCATAGATCCCGCGGAGGCGGTGCGCGGCGCGGACGTCATCTACACCGACGTCTGGGCGAGCATGGGGCAGGAGCAGGAGCACACGCAACGGGTGAGACTCTTCCGGCCCTATCAGGTGAACGCGGCCCTGCTGCGGCAGGCCCGCCCCGAGGCGGTGGTGCTGCACTGCCTGCCGGCGCACCGCGGGGAGGAGATCGCGGACGAGGTGCTGGACGGGCCGCAGGCCATCGTCTTCGACCAGGCGGAAAACCGGCTGCATGCACAGAAGGCGCTGCTGGCAATGATACTGTAAAGGGGGAACTGTAGAGGGGACGAAAGGCGACCGATGCCCACGCTGCGCGACCTGCTCGACATCCTGCTCGTTACCGTCCTCATCTATCAACTGCTGCTCCTCATCCGGGGTACGCGGGCGGTGCAGCTGGTGATGGGGCTGGTCGTCCTCTTCGTCCTCTACGCGGTGAGCCGGTTGCTCGGCCTGGTCACGGTCAACTGGCTCCTTTCCTACGTCGGGATCGTCATCCCCATCGCCTTCCTTATCCTCTTCCAGCCGGAGCTGCGGCGCATGCTGGAGCAATTGGGCCGCGGCGGGGTGCTGAGCACTGCCTTCGGCCCGCCGCTGGGGCGGGCGGAGGCCATCCGGCTGGTCAGCGACGTGGCCCGGGCGGCGCGCGTCCTCTCGATCCGCAAGACGGGCGCGCTCGTCGTCCTGGAGCGCAACACGGGATTGACCGACGTCGTCGAGACCGGCATCCGCGTCGACGCCACCGTCACCGTCCCCCTGTTGCTGACGATCTTCTACCCGAACACGCCGCTGCACGACGGTGCCGTGATCCTCCGCGGCAACCGGGTCCTGGCCGCGGCGTGTCTGCTGCCGCTGTCCGAGAACCCCACCCTGAGCAAGACCCTGGGGACGCGGCACCGCGCCGCCGTCGGCATCGCCGAGCAGACCGACGCCGTGGCCGTGATCGTCTCCGCGGAGACGGGCGTGATCTCCGTGGCCCGGGAGGGCGAATTGCGGCGAGGGCTCTCGGAGGAGGAACTCAAGGTCTACCTGCTCGGCCTCTTCGGCCCGCATCCGGTGCGGTCGCCCCACTGGTGGCCGTGGCGGCGTGCGGCCGAAGGACGCTAGTATGCGCGGTCGGTTGAGCACCATCGTCGGCGAGCGCTGGCTGCTCTTCCTGCTCTCCCTGGCCATCGCCGCGGGATTGTGGTTCTCCGTCAAGGAAGGCACGCGGCAGGTCATTTTCCCCGGGCGGCCGGGAGCGGCCCTACTCACCGTGCCGGTCGTGCCGACGCTGGTGGGTGCGCCGGCGGAGGGATTCGCCGTGCGCGGCGTGGAGGTGCGGCCGCCTCTGGTGACCCTGGCCGGGCCGATGGAGGTCCTGGAGAAGATCGACACGGTTTCCACCGCGGAGGTAAACATCAGCGACGCGCGGGCGGACATCACCCGCACCGTGGAACTCCGCCTGCCCCCCGGCGTGCGATCCATCGGCGCCGTGACGGTGAACGTGCGCATCGGACCGGCCACCCTGCGCTTCATCCGGGAGACGCCCGTGGAACTGCAGCGCCTGCCCGACGGCCTGCGGGCGGAGGCTACGCCCGCGGTGGTCACCGTGGAGGTCGAGGGGCCGGCCGCGCTGACCGGAGCGCTCCGCCCCGCTGATCTGCGGGCGGTGGTGGACGGGGCCGCGCTGGCGCCGGGGATCTACCGGATTCGCCCGCAGGTGCTGGTGCCGTCGGGGGTACGCCTGGTGGCGCTGCGGCCGCGGGAGATCGTGGTGACGGTGCGCCGCCTCTACCCGTGACGGAAGGCGGCCGCGCCGCGCGGCTCTTCGGCACGGACGGCATCCGCGGCGTTGCCAACCGCGACCTGACCCCCGAACTGTTGCTGCAGGTCGGCCGGGCGCTGGTCGCCACGCTGGGCGGCGACGGGGTTTACTTGATCGGCCGCGACACCCGGCTCTCCGGTCCGATGCTGGAGGCGGCGATCGCGGCGGGGATCTGCGCCGGCGGCGGCCACGTCGAACGCGTCGGCATCCTCCCCACGCCCGCGCTGGCTTTCCTGACGCGCCGCTTGGGACGGCCCGGCGGCATCGTCCTGTCCGCGTCGCACAACCCCATCGAAGATAACGGCGTGAAGCTCTTCGGCCCGGACGGCTTCAAGTTTCCCGACGATGTGGAGGACCGCATCGAGGCCGCCCTCGGGACGAACGGCCCGCACCCTGCCGGCGCGGAGGTGGGCGGCGTCCGCGACCTGCCGCAGGCGGAGGACCTCTACCTGGATTACCTCCTCGGCCTGAGCCTGCGCCCGCAGCCCCGCCTGCGCGTCGTCGTGGACTGCGCCTTTGGGGCGGCCTACCGGATCGCGCCGCGACTGTGGCAGGCCCGGGGCGCCGAGGTCATCGCGCTGCACGCCGAGGCCGACGGCGCGCGCATTAACGTCGGCTGCGGTTCCACGCACCCGGCCCAACTGCAGCAGGCCGTGGTCGCCGCCGACGCGCAGGTCGGGTTCGCCCACGACGGCGACGCCGACCGGGTGATCGCCGTGGACGAACGCGGGGGGATCGTGGACGGCGACGTCATCATGGCGATCTGCGCCCGCTACCTGGCGGCGCGCAGCGCGCTGCCGGGCGGCGTGGTGGTGGCCACGGTGATGAGCAACATGGGCCTGGAGCGGGTGCTGGCCGACGCGGGGATCCGGCTGGAGCGGACGCGGGTCGGCGACCGCTACGTCCTCGAACGGATGCAGCAGCTCGGCGCCACGCTCGGCGGCGAACAGAGTGGCCACCTTATCTTCCTGGACAGGGCGACGACCGGGGACGGCCTGGTCACCGCGCTGCACCTGGCGCACATCATGCGTGAGACCGAGCAGCCGCTCTCGCAGTTAGGCGCCGGATTTCACCGCTTCCCGCAGGTTCTGCGCAACGTGCGCGTCGCCGACCGGGGGGCGTGGGAAGAGGACGCGGAGGTGCAGGCCGCCATCAATGCCGCGGAGGAGCGGCTGCGCCGGCGGGGCCGCATCCTGGTGCGCGCCAGCGGCACCGAACCGCTGGTGCGGGTGATGGTGGAGGCCGAGGAGGCGGAGGAGGCGGACGGCGTCGCCCGGACGGTGGCGGAGGTCATCACCCGGCGCCATGGGGGTCCGGTTGCCGGGGAGAGCCGGGCCGGGTAAGCTGGCGAAGATGTCCGCGCTCGCCCCACCGATCGCGCCCGTAGACCTGTTGGGGGTACCAGTGCACCCGCTCACCCTGGCGGAGGCGGTGGCGCACCTGGCGGAGGCGATCGCGCGCCGGCGGCCGACCACCGTGGTCTCGCTCAACGGTGCGCTGCTGATGCGCGTGCTGCGCGACCCCCAGGTGCGGGACGCCGTGCGCGGCGCCACGCTGGTGATCCCCGACGGGATCGGCGTACTGCTGGCGGCGCGCATCCTGGGGGTGCCCGTGCGCCGGCGCGTGGCCGGCGTAGATCTGGCCGAGACGCTCTGCGCCGCGGTCGCGCCGCGCCGCGGCCGGGTCTTCCTGCTGGGCGCGGCCCCCGGCGTGGCCGACGCTGCGGCGGCCCAATTACGGCAGCGCTGCCCCGGCCTCGAAGTGGCCGGCACCGCGCACGGGTTCTTCCCGCCGGAGGACGAACCGGCGCTGCTCGCGCGCATCCGCCGGGCCGCTCCGGATATCCTGCTGGTCGCCTTTGGTGCGCCCCGCCAGGAGGACTGGATGCGGCGGTACGGGGCGTCGTTGTCCGTGCCGGTGACGATGGGTGTCGGCGGGACGCTCGACGTGCTTGCCGGGCGGACGGGCCGCGCGCCGCGCTGGGTGCAGGCCGCGGGCCTGGAGTGGCTCTACCGGATGGTCCGCGAGCCGTGGCGGTGGAGTGTGGTTAAGACCATCCCGCCGCTCTTTCTCATCGCGCTGCGGGAACGGTTTCGCGGCGGACGAGGCGGCCAGGCGCGGCGCGGCGAGACGCCAGGAACAGAACCGGGTGGACGGCGAAATGAGAATCGAAGTGAGCATCCGGCGGAAGATATAAGCGAGAAGGAGGTGAGAGCCGCCACCGAGTGATGGGAATCGTGCCGCAGCGCCTGAACCGGACGCGACCAGCGTCCGGTTGACGAGGGAGGGGACCTCGAAGTATTCGGCGGGTGACCCTAGGCCTGGTCCGGGCCTGCACGGCCTCCACTCCATAACGCCACGGAGACCGGAGGAAAGGGGAGGCGACAAACTCCGGCGGCAACGCCGGCCCAAACCGCCCCCCGGGACGCCACGGCGACCAATGTGGGTATGTCTTTGTTGACGCCCGCGACGCGGAGGTTTCTCTATGTGTGGCATCATTGGCTATGTCGGCCATCGTGACGCGCTCCCGATCCTGCTGGACGGGCTGCGCCGCCTGGAGTACCGCGGCTACGACTCCGCGGGCGTGGCGGTGCTGGAGGACGGGCAGATCGTGGTGCGCAAGGCCGCCGGGAAGTTGGCCCGGCTGGCGGAACTCACCCAGCGCGCCCCGGTGCACGGGCAGGTGGGGATCGGGCACACCCGGTGGGCGACGCACGGCGTCCCCACCGACGAGAACGCCCACCCGCACACCGACTGCACCGGCGACATCGTCGTCATCCACAACGGGATCATCGAGAACTTCCTCCCCCTGCGGGAGCGGCTGCAGGACCACGGGCACCACTTCCGCTCCGACACGGATACCGAAGTCATCGCCCACCTCATCGAAGAGGCCTATGCCCGCCTGCCGGAGACACCCGAGAGGATGGAGACCGCGGTGCGGCAGGCCATCGCTCAGACCACGGGGGCCTACGCCATCGTGGTGCTGGCGCGCGAGCATCCCGACCGCATCGTGGCCGTGCGGCAGATCAGCCCGCTGATCGTCGGCCGGGGCCGCGGCGAGACGCTGCTTGCCTCCGACGTGCCGGCGCTGCTGCCCCACACCCGCGAGGTCATGATCATCGAGGACGGGGAGATGGCCATCCTCACCCCGGAGCGCGTCACCATCACCGACCTGTCGGGGACGCCGCGCCACCGCCCGGTGCAGCACATCACCTGGGACGCGGAGATGGCGGAGAAGGGCGGCTACCCCCATTTCATGCTCAAGGAGATCCACGAGCAGCCCCGGGCCCTCAGCGACACGATCATGGGGCGGCTGGACGTGGAGGGGCGGGTGGAACTCGAAGGGGTCCAGGCGCCTGCGGAATTCGTCACAGCCCTGGACAAGGTCTGGATGACCGCCTGCGGCACGGCCTACCACGCCGCGCTGGTGGGGCGCTGGCTGATCGAGCACCTGGCGCGCATCCCCGCGGAGGTGGACCTGGCCAGCGAGTTCCGCTACCGGGACCCGCTGGTGGCGGGGACGACCTGGGCGATCGCCATCAGCCAGTCGGGCGAAACCGCGGACACGCTGGCGGCGGCCCGCGAGGCCCGGCGCCGCGGTTCCCGGCTGCTGGCAATCACCAACGTCGTCGGCAGCACGCTGGCCCGCGAAGCGGACGACCTGCTCTACATCCGCGCCGGTCCGGAGATTGCCGTGGCCAGCAGCAAGGCCTACCTGACGATGCTGGCGGCGCAGATCATGCTGGCGATTGACCTGGGGCAGCGGCGGGGCACCGCCGCGCCGGAATTGCTCACCGACCTGATCCACGGGCTGCGCGCCCTGCCGGGCAAGGTGCAGGCGGCGCTGGCGCTGGAGGAGAGCGTCGCCGCGCTGGCCCGCCGCTACCGCGACGTGGAGCACCTCTTCTTCATCGGGCGCGGGCTGGACTACCCCGTGGCCATGGAAGGATCGCTCAAGCTCAAAGAGATCTCCTATGTGCACTCGGAGGCCCTGGCCGCGGGCGAATTGAAGCACGGCACGCTGGCCCTGGTCACTCCCGGGGTTCCGGTCTTCGCCCTGGTCACGCAGGGCCATGTGTACGAGAAGACGGTGTCGAATATCCAGGAGGTGAAGGCGCGCGGCGCCGAGGTGGTCGCGGTGGCGTACGAGGACGACCGGTCGATCAGCCGCCACGTCGATCAGGTCATCCGCATCCCGCGGGTGCACGACCTGCTGGCGCCCGTCGTAGCGATCGTGCCGCTGCAGCTCTTCGCCTACCACGTGGCGCGGGAGCGCGGGCACGACATCGATCAGCCGCGCAACCTGGCCAAGAGCGTGACGGTGGAATGAACGAGGCGGTCCGCGGGATCGACGACGAACTACTGCGCATCCTGGCCTGTCCGGTGGACAAATCCCCGGTGCAGCTGCGCGGCGACCGCATCGTCTGCACGCGCTGCGGCCGGCGCTACCCCATCCGGGACGGCATCCCCATCATGCTCGCCGAGGAAGCGGAGGCACCCTAACGGAGATCGTCGGCATCGGCGTGGACATCGTGGAGGTGGACCGGTTGCGCGCGGCGTTGGCGCGCTGGGGCGACCGTCTGCTCTTCCGGCTCTTCACCGCAGGAGAGCTCGCCCGCGCCCGCCCCGGCCAGGCCCGGCCGCAGCGCCTGGCCGCCCGCTTCGCCGCCAAAGAGGCGGTGATGAAGTCGCTGGGCGTGGGCTGGCGCGGCGTGGGTTGGCAGACCATCGAGATCCGCACCGACCCGCAGGGGAAACCCACCGTCGTGCTGCACGGATCGGCGCGCCGGGTGGCGGATGACCTGGGGATCGCGGAGGTACTGGTTTCGCTGACGCACAGCGGCGCACTCGCCGTGGCCAGCGCGGTGGCCTTGCGCCGGTAGGACGGCCGTTTTTGCGGCGAGCGCCCCGCGGTTCTCCCCGCGGCATCCTTCTCCCAAAGTTTCCAGAAGGTTTCCGCGGTCCCGCTGAGCAAACAGCAGTTCGGGACTATCGTTAGGATGAAATCAGTCAAGATCAGTCAAGACCTATCGTTTGGATGAAGGGGCACCTCCACCGCCCCACGAAGTCGCCGCCCACCACCTGAGTCTTCGTGCGTTCAAAGCGCAGCTACCTTGTGCCGACTGCTCGAAAGCAGCCCCGCAGGCGTGAGCCGCTTTCGAACAGTCGGCTAGCGGTGACGTGTGGCCAATCAACGATTGCTAGAAGAATCCCCGCCCGACCGGGTCGTCCCCAGTCTTTCGTCGGCTGGATGGATTCCGCTGTGGGCTCTGATCCGACTGATCCGGCCCGAGCAGTGGGTGAAGAACGGGCTCGTGTTTGCCGCCCTGCTCTACTCGGGGGAACTGCGCGCCGCGACGTCCGTCGGCCTCGCGACCCTCGCCTTTGTCAGTTTCTGCCTGGCGTCGTCCGCGGCGTATTGCCTGAACGACGCGCTCGACGCCAGGGAGGATCGCGTCCATCCGAAGAAGCGCCTGCGCCCCGTGGCGGCGGGCCTGGTCAGTCCCGCCCTCGCCAAAACCCTGGCGGTATTCCTGGCCGGCGGGGCCATTCTCCTGGGGTTCGCTGTGCGTGCCGGGCTGGGCCTCATTGTCCTGGTGTACCTGAGTATCAGCCTGCTCTACTCGTTCCGGCTGAAGCATGCCGTCCTCCTGGACATCCTGGCCATCGCATCCGGCTTTGTGCTGCGCGCCGCCGGCGGGGCCGTCGCCATCAAGGTTGACATGTCCCTGTGGTTCCTCGTGGCCGTCCCCCTGCTCTCTTTGTTCCTGGCGGTGGCCAAGCGCCGGCATGAGTTGCTCCTGATTGCCGACGCGCCCAACCACCGCCCCGTGCTGGGACAGTACTCCACGCAGTTGCTCGACCAGATGCTGGCGGCCCTCAGCGCCACCGTGCTGATGGCCTATTTCCTCTACGCGAAGGACACGGCGAAGCCGCAACTGTTCATGCTGACCAGCCCCATGGTCGTCTATGGAGTCTTCCGGTATCTCTACTTGGTCTACCGGCATTCCGCCGGGGGAGATCCTGAAGAGCTGCTGTTGACCGACGCGCCCTTGTTGGTGACCGTCGGCCTCTGGACCGTGGTGACGGCCGCGATCATCTATCTCCTGTGAGCGTTACGGCGGCGAGCGCGGAGGAGAGGGGTACCGCCGGGGACGACTCACCCCGCCGGCACACCCCGGCGTGGCGCAACGCGCTGCTCCTGGGAGTCGTTTTCGGCGCAGCCTACGGTCAGTTCCCACTGTATTTCCTCGTGCAGAACCAGTACTTCTTCTATGCGCGCGTCCGGAACGGCTTCGGTTTCTTGCGGTCCGACTGGCTGGCCGGCACGTTTGACCCGTGGCCCGTGTTCACCCAGGTGGCGTACCTGACGTACCACTACCTGGATCAGCGCGCGTTCTACTTCTACTTTGTCGTGCTGTTGGGGATTTACGCTTATAGCATGGTGGGGATCGCTTCTTCCCTTTTCGGCATCGGGAAGTCGCGGCTCCGCTACCTGCCGTTCCTGGCGCTCATCGTCGCCGTCCATTCGCCTCTGCTCGGTTGGCTCTCCGAGATCATCGTCGGACTCGACCTGCGCACAACCCTGATCGAAGGCGTGGCCTCGCAGCGCATCCTCTGGGAGATGTTCCAGCCGGGTGCGTTTGGCGTCCTGCTGCTCCTGTCCCTGCACCTATTCCTCCGCGGCAGGCCGTTTCTGGCGGTCGTGTCGTCCTCGCTGGCCGTGGCCTTCAACCCGACATATGTCCTGAGCGCGGGGATCCTGACCCTCGCCTATGTGCTGGTGCTGGTCCGGCGGGGGGATGGGATCTGGAGATCACTGGCGGTGGGGGCGTGCGCCCTGATCGTCGTGCTGCCCACTGTGGCGACCCTATCCGCCGGCGTGCGGCCGACTACCCCAGCCATTTGGGCGCAGGCCCAGGATGTGCTGGTAAACCTTCGGTTGTCTGTTCACGCGCTCCCGGCCACCTGGTTCGACGCGGCAGTGTACGTGAAAGTCGCCGTGGTCCTGGGGGCCCTGTACGTGGTCCGGCGGACAGAACTCTTCGCGATAATGTTGCTCTCCTCTGCGGCGACCGTGGGCTTGACACTGCTCCAGGTGCTGTCGGGGAACAATACGCTGGCGCTGCTCTACCCCTGGCGGCTGTCGGTGGTGCTGGTTCCCTTGTCGACGGTGATCCTGATCGCGTCTGCCCTTTCTCGAGTTTTGGACAGGGGAGAGCCCCGTCTGGTGCGGGGCCGGGGGGTGCTGGTGGCGCTGAGCAGCGTGATGATTGCCGTCCTCATGGTTGGTGGCGCCATCGTCACGGCACGGCGCTTCGGGATGAACCTTGCCCGTGAGGCAGCGGCGGTGACCCGCTTCGTCGGGAGGACGAAGTCCGCGGGGGAGACGTACTTGCTCCCCCTGGTGCTCAGCGGGAGCCAGGATTCTCTCGGGTACAGCACCGGGAGGACCCAGTGGTATCATTTCCGCCTGTCCAGTGGAGCCCCCGCGTTCGTCGATTGGGGGTTCATCCCGTACAAGGACACCGAGGTCCTGCAGTGGTACGAGAGGGTGCGTGCCGCCGATGCCTTCTATACGGCCGACCGGGATGTCCGCTGCCGGATGGCGGGGGCATTGCGGGCACGATATGGGGTCACGCACATCATCCTGAAGAGTAATGATCCAGCCGTTTGCGGGTCGTGGAGGCTGGTCGAGCGAGACGACAACTACACCCTCTTCACCGTCGCCCCGGACTAACTACTGGGAGTCGTCGACCGCGGAGGATGGGAACCGCCGGGGAAGAGGAACGACAGCAAATCGAAGAGGGGCGCTCGCTTTTCTCCGGCTTTTCACCGTCTTCGGCCGCACCGCCGGTTCCTACCGCCACCGAGGCTGATCTCGGGGAGTTACCCCCCCAAGAAGACCCGCCGGGCTCTCGAAGTCCACGTGTGCGGCGTTTGAGTCGGCTATTTCGCCGTTAGGCTCGCGCCCCTCTGATGTGACGGTAACATCGGGGGAATATAGCGTCAATCCCGAACCTTCGTTCCTTGACTGTGCATCGTGTGGATATGTGGGGCTGTGGGCGATGTGGATAGTGTGGGCAAGGTGCACGCCCTCGGGTCGCATCGTGCTGGCAAGGAGAGCGTCGCGCCGCCGGGGAAACACCCTCGTATGTATGTCGTGACGAGCGCGGAGATGGCCGAACTCGATCGCCGGGCGGAGGAGGAGTTCGGCGTTCCCACCGCGCTGCTGATGGAGAACGCCGGGCGCCGCGTGGCGGACGTCGTGCACGCGATGGTCTCCCCCGGCGGGCGGCGCTGCGTCGTGCTCGCCGGCAAAGGCCGCAACGGCGGCGACGGCCTGGTCGCGGCGCGCCACCTGGCGGCGCGGGGGTGGAAGGTCGACGTGCTGCTCCTGGCGCGGGAGGATGAGATCAAGGGCGAGGCCCGGCGGAATATGACGCTGGCGCGCGAGGCGGGCGTGGAGCTCATGCCGGTGACCAGCATGGCGCT
>LDXQ01000044.1:8462-19439 GCA_001443485.1 Candidatus Sysuimicrobiota bacterium CSP1-3 | reverse complement strand
TTTGTGTGGATCCAGACTGGCCGGTTCCCCGCCATCCAGATTCAGGCGGAGCACCTGCCGCGCGGGCGCGGCACCTGCCGGCACGAACACGCCGGTCCCGGCCAACGCGATCAGCGCGAGCACGGCAATCAAGGGCATCCCCCAAACGCGTATCTTCATCGCTCGACTCCTCCTCTGCCTTGGCACATGATGGATTGTAGTGCATTCGGTGGGTGCGGGAGCCATTCCTTCGGTTCGCCGGGGTTGCTGGTCGGCCGCGACCACATCCCCGCGACCTAGCGCTATGGCACCGTCAGGCGAGTGTGTTACGGTGGGGACGCGACCATCTGAAGCCTACGGGAGGAGAAGTGTGCGGGAGCACCGTGGATTTTCCGGGTGGAAGGCGGGGTGCGCGCTAGCCGTGCTGGCTGGGCTTCTCGCCGGATGCGCATCACGCAGCTCCGGGCCCGGAGGACAGGCCCCTTCGCCCGCTCTGGACGAACAGGCACCGGTCGTGGGCGTCGTCATGCGCGAGTTTGAGTTTGAGCCGCGACCGCTGAAGGCCAAAGCCGGGGTCGTCCGGTTCCAGTTGATGAATCGCGGCACGGTGGAGCACGATTTTGCCATCCCCGCGCTGGCGGCCCACGAGGAACACGAACGGCACCTGCTTAAACCCGGAGAGACTCGGGTCGTCGAAGTGGAACTCAAACCCGGGACGTACGAGGCGATCTGTACCATTCCCGGACACAAGGAGGCCGGGATGGTAGTGACTATTGAGGTCAGCTCGTAGAGAGGTAAACGACGATGCCGGACGCCTCGCAGGACCACGAGCACCACGCGGGTCACGACCACGGGCCGACCGCTCCTACCGTGACCCCGCCGGAAGCGCCGACCGCCCGGAAGGCAGAGCCTCAAGACCACGGGGCGCACGAGCATCGTCACGGCCCCGGCGTGCCCTGCACCTGCGGCCGTGACTGCCTCTCCTGCCAGGAAGCGGCCCTCAGCGTCACCTGCGGCTGCGACTTCGAGGCCAAGCAGTTCGAGTACAATCTGGACCGCCGGATCGAGGACCACGCCCACCACGCCGCGGGGCACGGGGTGGCGGAGGCGCACGACCACGAGGCGATGATGACGGACCCGCGTTTCGCCCGCTTCATGGAAGCGGACATGCGCCGGCGGTTCCTCTGGTCGCTCCTGCTCACGATCCCCGCGGTGTTGTACTCGCCGCTCGGGGCGAACATCTTCCGCGTCAGCCTGCCGCGCCCGATCCCGGCCAGCTGGATCCTCTTCATCCTCACCACGCCCGTCGTCTTCTGGACGGGCTCGATCTTCGTCACCGGCGCCTACCGCTCGCTGCGGAAGCGCACCCTGAACATGTCGGTGCTGGTCAGCGTCGGCGTGCTGGCGGCATACCTGTTCAGCGTCGTGATCACGGTGCTCAACGCCGGCGAGACGTTCTACGAGGCGGCGGCGATGCTGGTCACCTTCGTCCTCTTCGGCCACTGGATGGAGATGCGCTCCCGCCGCGGCACCTCCGACGCGCTGCAGGCCCTCTTCAACCTGGTGCCGCCGAAGGCGCGCGTGGTGCGCGACGGCACGGTAGTGGAAGTTCCCACCAGCGAGATCCGGCCGGGCGACATCGTGGAGCTGCGGCCGGGCGACCGCGTCCCGGTGGACGGCATCGTCACGGAGGGCGAGACGGCCATCGACGAAGCCCTGGTCACCGGCGAGTCCATCCCCGTGCCCAAGGGCTCCGGCGATCAGGTCACCGGCGGGACGATCAACCAGTCCGGCTCGGTCCGCTTCAAGGCCACGAAGGTGGGGGATGAGACCGCGCTGGCGCAGATTGTCAAACTCGTGGAGGAGGCGCAGGCCTCCAAGGCGCCGGGGCAGCGCCTGGCCGACCGCTGGGCGCAGTACCTCGTGATCCTGGCGGTGGGCGCCGGCATCATCACCTTCGGCATCTGGTACGGCGTGGTGGGCGAGTCGCTGCTGGTCGCGCTGACCTTCGCCATTTCGGCCGTCGTCATCGCCTGTCCCGACGCCCTGGGCCTGGCCACGCCGACGGCCGTTGCGGTGGGGACGGGGCTGGGCGCCCGGCACAACATCCTGATCAAGAACGCGGCGACGCTCGAGCAGACCTCCCGCATCAACGCCATCGTCCTGGACAAGACGGGGACGCTGACCGAGGGGCGGCCGCGCGTCACCGATGTCGTGGGCGGGAATGGGGTTTCCGCCGACGAGGTCGTGCGCCTGGCCGCCGCGGCCGAAGCCCGGTCGGGACACCCCTTGAGCAAGGCCGTCATGGAGGAGGCCGAGCGGCGGGGCATCACAGTGGATCAGACCATCACCGGCTTCGAGAATCTGGCCGGGCACGGAGTGCGCGCCACGGTCGTCGGCCGCGATGTTCTGGTCGGGACGGCCAAGCTGATGCGTGACCGGGGCATCGACCTCGGCCCGGTGCAGTCCGACCTGCAGCGGCTGCTTGGCGAGGGCAAGACTCTGATGATCGTCGCCGCGGACGGGCGGGTGGCCGGGATGGCCGCGGCCGCGGATCCCGTGCGGCCGACCTCGCGCCGAGCGGTGGAGGGGTTGCAGCGCCTGGGCGTCGAGGTCGCCATGATCACCGGCGACAACCGGCCGACCGCGGAGGCGGTGGGGGGCCAACTGGGGATCACCCGGGTCTTCGCCGAGGTCCTGCCGGAACAGAAGGCCGACTATGTGAAGCGGCTGCAGCAGGAGGGCAAGTTCGTCGCCATGGTCGGCGACGGCGTGAACGACGCGCCGGCGCTGGCGCAGGCGGACATCGGGATCGCCATCGGCGCCGGCACCGACGTGGCGATCGAGACGGCGGACGTGGTGCTGATGCGCTCCGACCCGGCCGACGTCCTGCGGGCCATCTTCCTGTCCCGGGCCACCGTGACCAAGATGCGGCAGAACCTCTTCTGGGCCTCGTTCTACAACGTTCTGGCCATCCCCATCGCCGCGGGCGTGCTCTATCCTCAATTCGGCATCATGCTGCGGCCGGAGTGGGCGGCGCTCCTCATGTCCGCGTCCTCCGTCATCGTGGCGACGAACGCGGTCCTGTTGAAACGGGCGGAGCGGCGTCTGGCGGCGATCTGAGAGGCGCGTGGCTTTGGCGAAACCCAGTCCGGGAGGTGGAGCGTGGGTACGGGACGGCGATTTACGATCGAGGTGGCGAGACAGGTGGGGGAGGTACGATCGTCTCGCCAAACTGGAAAAGGAAGCCCGGGATTACTGGGCAAGAAGGCAGACTGAAACGACATCCCGGTGATGGAGCGGGACATGACCCACGTGGARCAACTGAGCGCGTTCGTCGCGCGGGTCTCCTCCGCCGACCTGTCGCCGGCCGCCGTGGAACAGCTCAAGATCCGCGTGCTGGACTCGCTGGGCTGCGCCATCGGCGCGCTGGATGGCGAACCCGTCAGGCTGATCCGCGCACACGTGGAAGAGTTCGGCGGGGCGCCGCGCTGCACGCTCATCGGCGGGGGCGCGGCCCCACCCGACCGGGCGGCGCTCTACAACTGCGCGCTCGTGCGCTACCTGGACTTCAACGACAGCTACATTGCCGCGGGAGAGACCTGCCACCCCAGCGACAACCTTGGCGCGGTGCTCGCGGCTGCCGAGTATGCGGGTGGTGACGGTCGGGGCCTGCTGACTGCCCTGGCGGTGGCCTACCAGGTGCAGTGCCGCCTCAGCGACGTGGCGCCGGTGCGGGCGAAGGGCTTCGACCACACCACGCAGGGGTCGTACGCGGTCGCCGCCGGCGTGTCCAAGGCGCTGGGCCTGGATCCGCAGCGTACCGCCAACGCCATCGCCATCAGCGGGACGGCCTTCAACGCGTTGCGCGTCACGCGCACCGGGCCGCTCTCCCACTGGAAGGGACTCGCCTACCCGAACACCGCCGCCTCCTGCACCCACGCGACCTTCCTGGCCGCCCGCGGCATCACGGGCCCGCCGCTGGTCTTCGAGGGCAACAAGGGCTTCATGGAGAGCATCGCCGGCCGCTTCGAGATCGACTGGTCGCGGGAGGACCTCGAACGCGTCACCCGCACCAGCCTGAAGAAGTACAATGCCGAGTTCCACTCCCAGTCCACATTGGAGGGCGTCCTCGAACTCAAAGCCGAGCACAGCATCCGCCCAGAGGAGATCGAGCGCATCGACATCGAGACCTTCGACGTCGCCTACCACATCATCGGCGGCGGGGAGGAGGGGGATAAGACCACCGTCCGCACCAAAGAGGAAGCCGACCACAGCCTGCACTACATGGTCGCCGTGGCGCTGCTGGACGGGCAGGTCCTCCCCGAACAGTACGCGCCGGAGCGGATCCGGCGCCAGGACGTGCAGGCGCTGCTGCGGAAGGTGGTGGTGCGGCCGGTGGCGGAGTTTAGCCGGCAGTTTCCCGCGCGGATGCCCTGCCGCGTCCGCATCACGTTGCGCGACGGGCGGGCCTTCACGAAAGAGAAGGAGGACTACGAAGGGTTCTACACCCGCCCGATGCGGTGGGAGAGGGTTGTGGCGAAGTTCGAACGGCTGAGCGCACCGCACGCCGAGGCGGATCTGCGGCGGCAGATCGCCGCCGTGGTGACGGATCTGGAGGGCATTCCAGTGGCCGACCTGACGCGTCTGCTCGCGCAGGTGCGGCGTCCGGCGTAGGGCAGGCGAGTCACAAAAGGAGGAACGACTATGGCCAGGGCGAGACGGACGGCACGGAGTCGTGTGGCGAAGGGCGCCGTGAAGGCGCGGGAGGCGGCCGCGCCCACACCGGCGGTGAACTTTTCTGTGATCGAGCGGTCCCTGCCTTTCATCAAGATGAACGACAGGCCGCCCAAGCCGCGGAGGCGCGGCGTTACCGAGATCCGCGGTCCCTACTACACGCCGATGGGGAAGCGCTATCTGCAGGACGTGCTCGAGACGATGGGTGCCTACGTCGACGCGCTGAAGTTTGCTGGGGGGTCGTTCTCGCTGATGCCCCGCCGGGCGGTGACAGATCTTATCGACCTCTGCCACCAGCACGACGTCCTGGTCTCCACCGGCGGTTTCATCGAGTACGTTCTCACCCAGGGCGCGCCCGCCGTGCAGCGCTACATCGAGGAGTGCAAGGCGCTGGGCTTCGACATCGTCGAACTCTCCAGCGGGTTCCTCAGCATCCCCACGGATGACTGGCTGCGCCTGGTGGAGAAGGTACAGAAGGCGGGGTTGAAGGCGAAGCCGGAGGTGGGCATTCAGTACGGCGCCGGCGGGGCCACGACGGCGGCGGAGCTGGCCGCGGAGGGGACGCGCGACATCGGCTGGGCTATCGCCCAGGCGAAGCGGTTCCGGGAGGCCGGCGCCTACATGATCATGATCGAGTCGGAGGGGATCACGGAGAGCGTGCAGACCTGGCGCACAGACATCCCGGCCAAGATCGTGAATACGCTCGGCTTGGAGTCGGTGATGTTCGAGGCCGCCGACCCCGACGTCTTCTCCTGGTACATCAAGAACTACGGCCCCGAGGTCAACCTCTTCGTGGACCACAGCCAGATCGTGCAGTTGGAGTGCCTGCGCTCGGGGATCTGGGGCACGAAGAGCACGTGGGGGCGGATCCTGACATACAAGGGGTAAGCCGGCCGTCGAGGGAAGCGGTGGTGGCCGTGGTCAACAGCGTCGATCCTATGGTGAGGACAGTCACCCGTGGCCCGGCAGTCGAGGGAGGGATGGTGCGGTGGCGCGAGATCCGTTCAGGCAGGCCCTCCGGGATCGTGCCGAGATTACCATCACGACGATCGGACGGCGGACCGGCCGGGCCATCACCCACCCGGTCTGGTTCGTCCTGGAGCGGGGGCGGTTATGGCTCCTGCCGACGCGGGGGACACGGAATCATTGGTTCCGCAACCCGATCGCGAACCCAACGCTGACCGTGCGCGCGGGCCGGTGCCGCCGGACCTTCACGGCGCGGCCGCTGAAGAGCAGGGCCACGGCGCGCCGGGTTGCGGGGAGGTTTCGAACGAAGTACGGACGAGGCGACGTCGCGGCATACTGCAGCCGCTTCGACGCGGCCGTCCAAGTTCGTCTGACGTCGCGAGAGGGCGGAGCCAGTATAGCTCCACAGCACCGGCCTGGCGCAAGCTCTCCCACAGTTCCTCGATGAGACGGAGACGCTGCCGGGGCTCAGCCCATCTATGTTGACCAAAAGCACTGTGCCACAGCGCCAAACTCGCATCCGGCCGGAAATCCCGGCGCGACTTTCCATCCGTTGCCCGTAGATGGCTAACGGCGTGGCGCTCAGCGGCGGCGCCCAGCGCCGTCCGCTGCAGCGCCAGGTTAGGCGGCCTCGCTCGACTTGGCTCGCTCGTAGAGAGTCTCAGGCGCCACGTCGGCACCGTTCGGCCACGCGACTGTCCCACCTTCCAGGAAGAAGCGCTGGAAGTATCCCGGGTCTCTTAGTCGCTCGAAGACCGGGCCGTCCAGCCATTGCGAGAAGTCGACCGTGTTTTCCACCCCATCGTTGAACACGAGGTGGATCCTGTACTCGCCACGATACTCAGCTTGAATCACGATTGGTAGGAACTCCATGATGCGCCTCCTCAGTCCAGCGGCGGGATCCTCTCGAGTGGCTCACCCGCCTTCAGTCGATTCCAGTTAGCCTCCAACTCCGGCCGGTGCGCGGTCGCCCATTCCTTGATCAGGTGGAGCGCGGTCCGGGACCGCAGCGTACCGGCCAGTAGATCCCCGTCGAAGGTGAAGGTCGCCTGTTGATCTTGGTACTCCGCGTGGAAGTGCGCGACTCCGTGCTCCCGGTAGAACATCCGGATCTCGGGCCTATCCGGTTGGGCAAGATGGACGAACGCCGATTCAGAATCGAGGATCACAAGGGCCGTTGGGTCCGCAAACAAGTGTCACCCATGTCCTTGGACTAAAGTGTTACCTATCTCCCCGACCGCTCAGGATTAGGGACCTCCAGGTCGCGGCAGATCTTCCTGGCCAGGTCCTTGTTTATCTCACGGTGACGGGGATCGTAGAGCTCTTGCGGATCTTGCGGTTCACGTACACGGTGTGCTTCGCTCCCTCACGAAGAAGCTCACACCCGTGCTCCTTGAGGTGCCGGATGAGTTCCCGCCGCTTCATGCGGTGGGGAGGGGCTCCTTGATAACCTCCTGACCTTCCAGGCTCTCCTCCGTCAAGGCCCGATTCGCCTCCAGAACAAGCTCTACGGCCTCCTTCAAGTTCTCTCTAGCCTCCTCAAGGGTCGAGCCTTGCGTGTTCGCGCCCGGGAGCTCTTCCACGAAGGCGATGTAGCCCTCCGGAACCTTGACGTAGACCGCCGTGAACTTCATCATGTCGGCACCTCTCACGTATTCTACGCGACGAGGAGGCCTGAAGCCAGAGATGGCTAACGGCTGCGAGCTGAGCGGCGCAGCAAGGCTACATCGTCCTAAGCTTACGCGGAGGCTGCGTCCGCTCCAGCGAGTGGTTAGGCGGAATTTCGTCGCTAGATACTATCCGGCTAAACAGTAGCCTCACTCCGGCCAATCGTCCATCATAATTGACGCTGAGCATTGAAGGCTATGACCCAAGACGCTGCTACTTCGCTAGTCACCGATCTGCGCAATTCGGAATTCCCCTATGCGCGAAGCTGGATTGACCGCCTGATCCAGCGGATAAGTCGAATCCCGGTGCCCTCGTGGCTCTTCTATGTTGCCGTAATATCCGCAATCGCCCTACTGAATAATGCCGTATTTTGGGTGGACGGATCACTTGCAGCGGGTTCGATCAACTCGCAGAGGGTTGCTGACTCCGGCTATATCGTATTCTTCGTCGCGCTGTACCATCACCTGAGCCTAGTTGCCCGTCGAAGCTTTCAGGTCTATCGACCGGTTCTCAAATCCCCCGATCCCGACCTCCGCATTCTGGAATACCGGCTTACGACCTTGCCTCGGCGGCTCGGATGGTTGGCAATAGTACTTGGTATTGGACTGGGTATCGTTGTCGTGCAATCGGATCCCGGCCCCTTCGGACTTGATGCGGCTATGACTTTGCTGCCGGTTATCTACCAACACGCCGCCATGATATTCGTCTTGTCATCCATGATCACCCTGATACTTCAAACCATCCGACAGTTGCGGCTTGTGAACGACCTTCATCGACAGGCATCACAGATCAACCTTTTTCGACTTGCACCTGTGCACGCCTTGGCGAGTCTAACGGCGCGAGCCGGAATCGGCCTGGTCGCATTCATCGCATTCAATGGACTGGTGGAAGGTTTGAACGTCACTGGCTCTAACCTGTTTGCGCTTATTGTCATGGGCATCTTGGCAATCCTCGTGTTCATCGCGCCACTTCTCGGGATGCGGAATCGACTGAAGGATGAAAAGGCTCGACTACTCAGTGAAACAAATGAAGCGATACAGGTGACGATTGGCCGAATTCAAAATCGGGTGAATTCCAATGAGTACGAAAACATTAGCGGTCTAAATATAGCCATGAGTGCCTTGGTTGTACAGCGGGACCTTGTTAAAGGTATATCGACTTGGCCGTGGGAACCGAGCACACTGAGCGGCTTCGCGTCGACCTTGTTGCTTCCGATCTTCCTCTGGTTGGTGACCAGGCTCCTTGAAAGGCTGATCTGAATTCCGCCTAACGATCCGGCTAACCCGCGGGCGGGACCTGGGGCGTTGGCCGCGCAAGGCACGTGACGGGGCCGACCGCTCAACCTGACAATACGAGCCCGCGTACTACAGCCGGAGCAGGCGTGCGCCGTGATAGACGGTAACGACTTCCACCGCCTCGGGCAGTACCCGATAGACGATCCGGTAGTTGCCGTACACGACTTCACGCAGCGTAGCATCGTTGACCTCCGGAACGACACGGCCTGACTCGGGGAAGAGCCCCACACGTTCGATGGCAGCGACGAGACGCTCGGCAAGAAGAACTGCGTACCGCTCTGAGTCACGGGCGACATACGCCTTGATGGCCTCGACGTCCTCCACGGCCTGGCGGGTCCAGATGACCCGCCTCACCCGAGAAGCCGTTTCTTGGCGTCGTCGTGGGAGATGGTGTCGCCGGCATCTGCCTGCTCAAGACCGCGCTGAATCTTCGCCAGGAAGTACAGACGCTCCATGGCGTCCTCGACGGTCGCGTCTGCAGGCAGGCTTTCAACGGCCTCGATGACCTTTTGCTTGATGGAGCCCCTGGCCACAGTATCCTCCTCGACCCAAGGTTGGAGTCTACACCAAGCCTAGGGTGAGTTCGGACTTGGTTCAAGCCCCTGCTCTAGACGGCCTAACGGTGGCGCATCGCTTCGTACACTCTCACGCTTGTGATGATCGGACAGGTCTTGGCAATTCTCACTGCGTCATCAATATTGTCTGCGTTGATAACTAAGTAGCCGGTTATTGCCGCCTTGTCATGCGACAATTCCTTGATTCCGGAAGGTGAGATCTCTCTACCAGGCCCCAATGGGCTGCCTGCGTCAACGATCCTGTCTCCTATTGAGGCGAACCACTTGCTCCAGGCATCCATTATGTCTTGGGTAGGTGTTTCATATCCGTAGTGCAAGAATACGTACTTATTCATCTTGCCTCCCACCTCTATTGGTTTTCTACCCGCGCGAATACTGAAGGCTGAGTATAGCAGATTTGTAGCTCACTCGAAACTGGCCTCTCCTCTCTGTAGTTGCGGAAGTGGGGCTTGCAAGGCGCGCGGCGAAGGAGTTATCTGGCCGCCTAACGATCTTGAGCTCAGCGGAATGCCCTTGCGAATCTGCCGCCCTTTGGGTAAGGCGCGTCAGCAGCTCGACTTGCGATGGCCCGAGATCAGCCTCGCATTGCCGCTGCAGCGAATTGTTATACTGAGTAGGCTTTACCTTCTGAACCGCCACACACAAGGGTGGGTCAGTGAGAGTCTTTGAAAGCCAAGCCTCTCCAGGATCGGAAGACTCGTTGGCAACGCATCCACCTGCAGGTATCGAACGCCACGCCAAACGGCATCCTTTGCTCTGCGTGCGATCATGCTCCGGTATACCCCCATTCGCCTGTAGGCTGGCAGGACACTCCCACCCCACAGACCAGAAAACAGACTCGCTGGATGAAAGCTACTCCTCGAGCTGCCGACGGGAATACCGTCACAGTAAGCAACGTAGACTGAGACCGACTCCGGTGAGACACGCATCTGCTCTGCCAAGTGAGCCATCCGCCTTGCCCCATCCTCCTCTGGCCAGACCTTGGACCTGACGGCCTCATAGTCATCCAAATCCTCCGCGTCTGACAGGTGCCGGACCTCGCACATCGGGTCCTCCATCTGACTCAGGACACATTCGGCCTCCGCCACAACGACCACTTCTTCGGGACCAACCTCGAACCCTAGCGACCGCAGTCGCTCGACCAGATTCTCCGGCTGATCATGCGAGTACGCCTTCCACTCGAAGTCATGACCGATCTGCCGGAAGTAGGCGACCTCGGCTGCTACCCCTTCGTACAGCTCCTCAGGTCGATGCGAAGAGAACACTACGGCGCTGTCGCAGCCGTATCGGTCCACGTGTCGCACGACACAGTCGGTAGCCTCTCGACTCGCGTACGGAAACTCAAGCTCCCGACGCTCCTGATCGAACCTTTCGAGGATCTCTGCGAGATTCACCGGGTGCCTATTCGGTATAACTCTTGATTAGGCTGATCAGCCTAACACACCCGCTGTGTCAGCCTAGCACGACAACTCCTCGGACGCCTTCCCTCGCGATCGCTTGTACAGGCATTGGCTCCGTCATCCTGTACTGTGTTCCTTGGGGGGTATTATACTGCGCGGTCGGTCAGCCTAGCACCCCAGAGGGTCAGCCCTGTTCACAGTCCGTCCATCGGGCTCCTCACCCCCTTTCCACCCCGATTCAGCACATGGGTGTAGATCATCGTCGTCTTCACGTCCTTGTGTCCGAGCAACTCCTGGACGGTTCGAATGTCGTAGCCATCCTCCAGGAGGTGCGTGGCAAACGAGTGGCGGAAGGAG
>LDXQ01000044.1:0-8422 GCA_001443485.1 Candidatus Sysuimicrobiota bacterium CSP1-3 | reverse complement strand
GCCCACCCGTCGCACCGCTTCCTTGACGGCCCTCTGGATGACCGACTCATGCAGATGATGCCTGTGCCGCACCCTCGTGTGACGGTCCACGTAGTGCGACGAGGCCGGAAAGACGCACTGCCAGGCCCACTGGCGGTCGGCGCTGGGGTACTTGCGGGCGATGGCATCCGGCAGCGGGGCCCGGCCCAGGCCTCGAGCCAGATCCTTCGCATGCGGCAGGCGCACCTTCTCCAGGTGCGCCTGCAAAGGCGTCCTCACCGCGGCCGGAAGCATGGTTAGCCGATCCTTGCCTCCCTTCCCGTCGCGGACCAGGATCTCATTGCGCTGAAAGTCGATGTCCTTCACCCTCAGGCGCAGGCATTCCAACAGCCGCAGACCGGAGCCGTACAGCAGCGTGCACACCAGCCGCGGTGTCCCGTCCAGCTCCTCCAGCACCGCCCTGACCTCCTGGCGGGTCAGCACGACCGGCAGCCGTCGGGGCCGGCGGGCCCGCACAACCCCTTCGATCTGGCCCAGCGGGCGATCCAGCACTTTGTCGTACAGAAACAGCAGGGCGGCCAGGGCTTGGTTCTGGGTCGAGGCGGCGACGCGCTCGTGTACGGCCAGATGCGTCAGGAACTGGTTGACTTCCGGCTGCCCCATCTCCATCGGGTGACGCTTCCCGTGGAAGAAGATGAACCGCCTGATCCATGCCACGTAGGCCTGCTCAGTACTCGGGCTGTAATGTCTGGCACGGATGGCCTGATGGACTCGGTCGAGGAGCTTGGGGTCCGGGGCTGCTCCTTGAGGGATCTTCGGTTCGTGCGGTGGCTTTCGATCGTCCAGGACGCTCGGGGGACGAAGCGAAGGATCCACCTCGACCGGATCTCCGACAAGAAGGGCCAGCAGGTGGGCGAGAGCTCCATCGGTGTGGGGAACCGTCCAGTACTTCTCTTTGTGATGCCAACGGCGACCGACGACGGTCTTGATCTTCGCCACGCGCTCAGGAGTGTAAGGCAGGAGCACGACGAGCCTTCCCGCCTCCCCTGGCCTGATCTGAATCGAGTTCGCCGGCACGGCCAGCTCCATCTCACCCAGCACCATCTCGCCCACAGCGACCTCCGCGCTTCTTCAATGTCCGCTTGCCCCCTCAACCGGTTCACTCGTGCGGCTCCTTCCCCCACCCGAGATCGGCAGGTCACCCGCCGGTGTGCAGGGATCCCTGTTCCGGCCAATCCGAAACGATTTCCCAACTGACCCTTCTTGACCGGTTGGTTCGGTGGTTGGACGGCCGGGGGAATCGCAGTGGTCGCCGCATCACCCAGACACGCGATCCCGGTGAAAGGCTGCTTCTCGAGGTGTCTCTGAAATAGAGGGAGGGCGGAACCGGAATCCGGCTCCGCCCTCGCAGAACGTCCGCCCGCAGCGGGTTGTGTTAGGAAGAGAAGTCCTTCAGGTGCCGGGCGCGGGTGGAATGCCGCAGCCTGCGCAGCGCCTTGGACTCGATCTGGCGGATCCGCTCCCGGGTCACGCCGAACTCGCCGCCGACCTCCTCCAGCGTGCGCGGCCGGCCGTCCTCCAGGCCGAAGCGCAGCCGCAGCACCCGCCGCTCCCGCGGCGCTAGCATCTGCAGCACCTCCTCGACCTCTTCCCGCAGGACGGTGTAGGAGACCGCCTCTTCCGGCGGGAGTTCGCTCTCGTCCCGGATGAAGTCGCCGAGCGCGCTGTCCCCGTCGCCGCCGACCGGCGTCTCCAGAGAGACGGGCTGCTCCGCCGCCCGCAGGATCTCGCGCACGCGCTGGCCGGAGACACCCATCACCTTACCGATCTCCTCCGGCGTGGGATCGCGGCCCAGCTTCTGCAGCAGCTGCCGGGAGACCCGCGTCACCTTGTTGACTGTGTCCGTCATGTGCACCGGGATGCGGATGGTGCGCGCCTGGTCCGCGATGGCCCGCGTGATCGCCTGGCGGATCCACCAGGTGGCGTAAGTGGAAAACTTGTAGCCCCGCCGCCAGTCGAACTTCTCCACCGCGCGGATCAGCCCGCGGTTGCCTTCCTGGATCAGGTCGAGGAAGTCCATCCCCCGGCCGACGTACTTCTTGGCGATGGAGACGACCAGGCGGAGATTCGCCTCGATGAGGTGGCGCTTCGCCTCCTCGTCGCCCTGCTCGATCCGCTGCGCCAGGGCGACCTCTTCCGCGGACTTCAGGAGCGGCACCCGGCCGATCTCCTTGAGGTACGACCGCACGGGGTCGTCGATGCCCTCGACGCCGGCCTCAGGCTCTTCGGTCAGGTCCTCCTCCTCGGCATCGTCCGCAGCGACCAGGAGCTCGCGCTGCGGCTCCGCCTCGGGGTCCGGGAGTCCCGGCAGGACGGCCTCCTCGGGTACGAGCAGGCTTTCGTCAATTGTGGGTCGGGGCTTCCGCCCCCTCTTGCGTGCCACGCTCTGCTTACCTGCCTTTCTCAGTGTCCTGCCCATGTTTAGCGTTCTTGTCACGAGGACTGTTCCTGCGGCATGCCGCGCCTTCGGTCTGCCCGGCGTGGATGCCTGGCGGGCGTTAGTGCGCGGCGCGGGTGAGTCCGGCCAGCCACCGGTCGGCCCAGTGCTGAACCTCGGCGACCACCCGCTCCAGGTCACGTCCCTTCTCGGTCAGTTCGTACTCAATGCGCACGGGCGTTTCCGGATATACTCTCCGGGCGACCAGCCCCTCGTTCTCCAATTCCTTTAGCCGCTCCGAGAGGAGCCGGTCGTGCAGCCCGGGCACCGCGTCCAGAATCTCGGAGAACCTCCGCGGCCCATCCATTAATGTCCGAACGATAGCCCCGGTCCATCTCTTCCCCACGAGCTCGACGGCCCGGTGGAAGCGAGGACAAACCTGTTCCGGTTCTTCGGACGGGAGGGATCGCATTTACAGTCTCCAGGGAATATTCTAATCAAAGGGAAGCGACTTGACAAGGGGAAGGGGCCACCGTATGCTGGATACATACCAAAGGGAAGTCACTACCCAAAGCATAGTGTGAAAGGGAGCCAGAGAACTGTGAAGTGGACAATCGCTCCGAGCCACACCAGTTTGCAGTTGGCCGTGAAGCACATGGCCATCTCCAGCGTGCGAGGGCAGTTCAAGAGGGTCACGGGAACCATCGAGACCGTCTACGATGGAACCCTCCAGTCGATCGAAGCGACTATCGATGCCGCGAGCATCGATACTGCGGAGGCGAAGCGGGATGCCCACCTTCGTTCACCAGACTTTCTCGACGTCGAGAAGCACCCCAACCTGATCTTTCGCAGCACGGCCATTCAGGCCAAGAGCGACGGCAAGTATCTGGTCAAAGGCGACCTGACGATTCGAGATGAGACCCGGCCGGTCAGCTTCGAGGTCGAGACCGGGCAGCTCATCACCGACCCGTACGGCAATCTGCGGGCGGGCGCCAGCACCACCGGGAAGCTCAACCGGAAGGACTGGGACCTGTCCTGGAACATGGTGCTTAAGATGGGCGCCCTGCTGGTCGGCGAAGAGGTACAGTTCACACTGGATGTGGAAGCGTATGCGCCCGTAGCCGCGCCGGCGGCCGCCTAACCCGGTCGCGCCGCTGCGGATGCTGTTCGAAGGGAGGGCGGACATGCTGGCAGACCTTTTCAGCTCTGTGAGCGATCTGGCCCCGCTGGTCTTGCGGATTGCCCTGGCGACTATCTTCCTTGTTCACGGGCGGCCCAAGCTCGATCCCAACTCGCCGATGAAAGGCGTCGCCGGCGTGACCGGCTTCTTTAGCCAACTGGGTATTCCGCTCCCTGCCTTCTTCGCCTGGGTTGTTTCGCTGCTGGAAACCGTCGGTGCCGTGCTGCTCATCCTCGGCCTGGGGACGCGGATCCTGGGGATTCTCTTCGCCGTGGAAATGCTCGTGGCCATCTGGGCGAAAAGGAGCAAGTGGAAACTGCCGTTCATGGCGCAGCAGGCGACCGGCTGGGAGTTCGACTTCGCGCTGTTGGCCGCGGCGATCTCGCTCGTCTTCACCGGCGCGGGCGCGCTGGCGCTCGATCGGGTCATGGGACTGTAATGCAGTTGCGGGGCATCCATCACGTGACGGCCATTGCGGGAGATCCCCAGGAGAACGTCGACTTCTATGTCGGCCTGCTGGGTCTGCGCCTGGTGAAGCGCAGCGTGAACCAGGATGACCCCGGAACCTATCACCTCTTCTACGGCGACGCCCTCGGGCATCCCGGGACGGAACTCACCTTTTTCCCCTGGCCCGGCGGCGCACCGGGAATTCCCGGCGTGGGCCAGGCCGTGGCAGTGGCGTTTGCCATTCCCGCAGCCGGCCTGGACTACTGGACACGCCGCCTCCGCACAAACGGCGTGACTATCGATGGGCCGGTCGCCCGTTTCGACGAGGAGGCCATCGTCTTCTCCGATCCGTACGGCCTCAATCTGGAACTGGTCGCCGGAGCGGACACAGGAGACCGTCCGCTTTGGTCCGCCTGGGATGACGCGCCGGTCCCGACGGAGTACGCGATCCGCGGCGTGCACGCCGTCGCCGTGAAGGAGACGCGAGTGGACCCGACGGGTGCCTTCCTCACGGATACGCTGGGATTCCGGCTGGCGGCGGAGGCCGAAGGCCGGCTGCGTTTTCAGGCCGGCGAGGGTGGGTCGGGAGCGCTGCTCGACCTGCTGCCGCAGCCCGGCGAGCGGCGAGGGCGCGTCGCCGTGGGCACAGTTCATCACGTGGCCTGGCGTACGCCAGATGTCGCTGAGCAGGAACGCTGGCGGGAGGCCATCGCGCAGCGGGGCGTCTCCATTACACCGGTGATCGACCGCTTCTGGTTTCGCTCGATCTACTTCCGGGAGCCCGGCGGCGTGCTTTTTGAGATCGCCACCGACGGCCCCGGATTCACAGTGGACGAGGACAGGGACGCGTTGGGGCAGCGCCTGATCCTGCCCCCCTGGCTGGAGCCTCAGCGCCAGCAGATCGAAGCGGTCCTGCCCCCGGTGCGGCTGCCCCAGTTCGTCCGGTGAGTGCCTCTCCGCATCGACAGGCTTCTGCATACTGGTCGGTCCCTATGATTTCCAGAAGAGCCGGCGGCGTACGGAGAGGACCGCTCGGGCCCTGAGTCTAGCCGGCCGGAGGGGATAGCCTATAGAAGGTCGAAACCCCAGGAGTCGCTTCGTCTTCCCAGACCAATTGCACGTAATCTTCCGGGGAGGAGGATTCACTATGTCGCAAGACAACAAAGCCCTTGTCCGCCGTCTCATCGAGGAGGGTATCAATAAGGGGAATGAGCGGGTGATTGAAGAGTTGGTTGCCCCGAACTTCGCGACTCGCGAAGAGTCCATGCGCACCGTGGGCGTGGAGGGGTTCAAGGAGATGGTCGCGGCATTCCGGACCGCGTTCCCCGATGCGCGCATGACCATCGAAGATGTCATTGCCGAAGGGAACAAGGTCATAACTTGGGCGTACTTCACGGGTACTCACCGGGGACCGTTGGAGGGCATTCCGCCCACTGGGAAGCAGGTCAAGGTGAAGGACGTTGACCTCTATCGGATCGAAAACGGAAAGATTGTAGAAAGCTCGACCACATTTGACCGGTTGGGGATGCTGAAGCAGCTGGGCATCATCTCCGTGCCAGAGGAGGGGGAGGAAGGGTAGGAGGACGAGAGTCCTCGCGGCCTTCGAACTCAGGGGGCGGTCAACGCCCCGATCTCGAGCGCTCCCGTGTTCCCTCCGCTGGACTTCACGACGTTGAACCGCCGCCCTCCCCTCGCCGGACACGTCTTGACGAGCCGCTACTGCGGCAAACGGATCGTCCTCCCCGTCGATGATTACGTCGACCGCATCAGCCTCCTGCTCGGAGGGATCAAGACGGCGGCCTGCGAGACTTGACATTCCACTCGGCGATAGGGAGTAGGCTGGATGCGGTGAGATGCTGTGGCCACGCAGACGCTGAAGGTCCCTGACATCCACTGCGCGGGGTGCCTGCGGACCATTGCCGGAACGTTGCGAACCCTGCCCGGCGTAGAGTCCGTCGGAGGGGACGCCGCACAGAAGGTGATCCAGGTGCAGTTCCGCCCCGAGCTTGTCTCGCCGACAGCGATCACGGACACGCTCGCCGCGATCGGCTTCCCGGTCGAAGGAACGCCGGTCCGCGACGGCGCGTGGCGGAACTGGGGCCTGCTCCTCCTGGCTGCGCTGGGTGCAGCCGTTCTGGGCTGGCTGGGCTACCGACTCGGGTTCTGGCGCTTTGTCACCGGGGTCGCCATGCCCCAGGCATTCGGCAGGTACAACCTCTTCGCGCTCGCCGCGGGCGCGGGTGTCGCCGCATTCTTCTCGCCCTGCGTCTTTCCGCTGCTGCCGGGCTATGTGGCCTACGATCTGGGATTGCAGGCCGGACGGGGGAATCGCCTGGTCCGCTCGCTGGCGCTGGGCGCGGCCGCCGCGCTGGGAGTGATCGCCGTCAACGTGGCCATCGGCGCGGTCATCGCCCTGCTGGGCCGGGCCACGCCGTTTCAACCTGATCCCCGGCAGGACGCGCCGGCCATCCTGATGATTCGCACGCTCGCGGGCGCCGCGATTGCGGGTCTGGGCGTCTTGACCCTGACGGGCAAGTCGCTCGCCGGCGGGCTGCTGACCAGGCTTGTCCCCGCGCCTCCGGCGACAGGTCGGGGCGCGCGCAGCATGTTCCTCTATGGAGCCTTCTACAGCGCCGCCGGGATCGGGTGCACCGGTCCCATCCTGCTCTCGCTGGTACTCTTTGCCTTCACTGCCGGCAGCGCCGCTCGGGCCGTGGGGGCCTTTGCGGTATTCTCCCTGGTCATGGGGGTTTTGATGGTGGGCGTTACCGTTCTCGCAGGGTTTTCCCAGACGCTGCTCACGCAGCGCCTCCGCGTGGCGACGCCGTTCCTCCATCGCCTCGGAGGTTTGGTGATGATCCTCGTCGGCGGTTACACGGCGGTCTCCCTGGCCACGGGCCCGGGGCGAGAGCTCTTCGTCCGTCTTTTCCTCCCCTTCCTGCGCTGATATCTTGCCATCTGATCACACCGCGTCGGGCTCCCGTCCGGGACTTGACCTTAAACCTGGGTTCAAGCTTTAAGATAGGGTCATGCTGACGATCGGTCGCCTCGCCGAACGTGTAGGTCTGGAGGCCAAGACCCTGCGGTACTACGACCGCGTGGGGTTGCTTCCACCCGCTACCCGGACCGCTGCCGGGTACCGGCTTTACGACGACAGCGCGGCTCGGCGGCTCCAGTTTATTCGGCGGGCCAAGGCCCTGGGGATTTCCCTGGCGGACATCAAACGCATTCTGGCCGTGCGCGATGAGGGCGCCGCCCCCTGCGCGCATGTGCTGGAGTTGGTGAGCCGGAATCTGGGCGAGGTGGAATCCCAGATCGCACAGTTGCAGGATCTGCGGTCGGACCTTCGCACATTGCTGCGCCAGCTCAGGCGCCGCATCCCGACGGGGGTGCAGGCCGTCGAGGACTGCCCGTGCTTTGAGATCATCGTCGCGTTTCACAAAGGGAAGGGAGGGGAAAGGGATGGCCGTTGAGATCGAGTTTCTGTACTTCGACGGGTGCCTGGGGCACGCGAAGGCTCGCCCTCTCCTGGAGCAGGTTCTGGCCGAGGAGGGGATGATCGATTCCGTTCGCTTCATCAGAATCAACGATCGGGATGACGCGGTGGCGCATCGCTTCCAGGGTTCCCCGACAATCCGCATTAACGGGCGCGACATCGTCGAGCAGGCGGACACCGACTACGACCTGCGGTGCCGCATTTACTGGGTGGATGGCCGGCCTCAGGACTACCCGAGCAGAGAGATGATCCGCGCCGCCCTACGCGCGGTGCGGGTGGCGCGCTAGAACTTCTGCGCGCCGCGGAGGCAAGGGAGATGGATCATTATGACCTGACGGTTGTTGGCGCCGGCATGGGCGGATTGGGCGCCGCGAACCGGGCCGCCGCGATGGGCGCGCGGGTCGCCCTGATCGAGGCCGGAAAACTCGGCGGCACCTGAGTGAACGTGGGGTGCATCCCCACGAAGACCCTGGTAGGGTCCGCGAAAGCCATCCATACCGCCCGGCGCGGCGCCGAGTTCGGTTTCCGCGTCGCGGACGTCGAAGTGGACTGGCCGCGCATCCGCGCCCGCAAAAACGCAGTCATCGCGTCTGTGGTCACAGGCATTCAGCGCGGTCTGGAGCAGAACCCCCGGATCGATCTCATCCAAGGCTGGGCCCGCTTTGTCGGTCCGAACAGGATTGAGGTGGACGGACGGGTCATCGAGGCGGACAGGGTGATCCTCGCCTCCGGTGTGGTCCCGCACATCCCAGACATCCCTGTGCTCAAAGAGACAGGTTTCCTCACCAACGAGAGCGTGATGGACGTGGACGAGCTGCCGCGAGCGCTGGTGATTATCGGCGGCGGCCCGGAGGGCATGGAGTTCGGGCAGATCTTCCACCGG
>LDXQ01000043.1 GCA_001443485.1 Candidatus Sysuimicrobiota bacterium CSP1-3 | reverse complement strand
CGGCGGACGCCAAGACGATCAGCCGCGCCTACAAGCGCCTGGCGCGCCAGACCCACCCCGACGTGAACAAGGCCTCCGGCGCGGAAGAGAAATTCAAGGAGATCAATGAGGCCTACCAGGTCCTGGGCGACTCGCAGAAACGCGCCCGCTACGACCAGATGTTCGAGGCCTACCAGCGCGGCGGGGTCAACTGGCAGGATCTCTTCGGCGGCGCGGGCGGCGCCGGTCCCTGGCAGCAGACGCCGGGCGGCTTCACCGTCACGGTGGAGGAGGGCAACCTCGAGGATCTGCTCGGCGGGTTCAGCGATTTCTTCAGGCAGTTCTTCGGTGGGGATGTGGTGACGTCGCCCCGCGGTCGAGGCCGGCGGGCGCGGGGCGGGCCTGTCGGCGTGGAGGACCTGTTTCGCCAGGCGCGCGGGACGCCGAGCGCGAGCCCGGCGGCCGAGGCGACGCTGGAGGTCACGCTGGAAGAGGTCTTCCGTGGCGCAAAGAAACCGGTGATGCTACAACTCGACGGCCAGGCGCGGCGGCTCGACGTGACGATTCCCAAGGGGATCCGCAGCGGGCAGAAGATTCGTCTGGCCGGGGCGCTGGACGGCGGCGACGTGTACCTGACCGTGCACGTGGCACCGCACCCAGTCTTCGAGCGGCGGGGGGACGACGTACACGTCGATGTACCGGTGTCGCTGACGGAAGCCTTGCTCGGGGCAGAGATTGAAGTTCCGACATTAGAGGGCAAGGTCTCGATGACGATCCTAGAGGAGACGCAGAACGGGCGCACCTTCCGCCTGCGCGGGCTGGGCATGCCCCGGCCGGACGGTGGGCGCGGTGACCAGTTCGTGCGCGTCAAGGTCGTCCTGCCTACCGCGTTGACCGATCAGGAGCGGCGGTTCGTCGAGGAAATGCGCCGTCGCCGCCCCCAGAACCCCCGGGCCGACCAGGGGCTCAAGTAGGTCACGGATCGCGAAGGAGTCGGACTGAGATGGCGATGCGATTTGACCGGTTGACGGAGAAGGCGCAGGAGGCGCTGCTCGCCGCCCAGGAACTGGCGCGCGCGCGAGGGCACCAGCAGGTAGACGTTGAGCACCTGCTGCTGGCGCTGTTAGACCAGACCGACGGCGTGGTGCCGCGCCTGGTTACGCAGCTCGGGACGGCCCCCCGCGTGTTCCGGACCCGCCTGAACGCTGACCTGGAGCGCCGGCCGCGAGTGTCCGGCGCGGTCGCAGGCGAAGGGTTCTTCATGACGCCGCGCCTGCAGCGCGTGCTGCAGGGTGCGCAGGAAGAAGCGCAGCGCCTGACCGACGAGTACGTCAGCACGGAGCACCTGCTGCTCGCCGCCGCGCGCGACGAGAGCGATCCGGCGGCGCGCGCGCTGCGCGAGGCCGGGATCACGCCGGAGGGCCTTTATCAGGCGCTGCAAGAGATGCGCGGCCACCAGCGCGTCACCGACCCCAATCCCGAGTCGAAGTATCAGGTGCTGGAGCGCTACGGACGCGAGCTGACTGCGCTGGCGGCGCAGGGCAAACTCGACCCCGTGATCGGCCGCGATGAGGAGATCCGCCGCGTCATCCAGGTGCTCTCTCGACGCACGAAGAACAACCCCGTCCTCATCGGCGACCCGGGTGTCGGCAAGACGGCCATCGTGGAAGGGCTGGCGCAGCGCATCGTGCGCCAGGACGTGCCCGAGGGGCTGAAGGACAAGCGCATCTTTCAGTTGGACCTGGGCGCGCTCGTGGCCGGCACCAAGTACCGCGGCGAGTTCGAGGACCGGCTGAAGGCGGTCCTCAAGGAGATCGTCGAGTCCCAGGGCAATATCATCCTCTTCATTGACGAATTGCACACGGTGGTGGGCGCGGGCGCCGCGGAGGGCGCGATCGACGCCGCGAACATGCTCAAGCCGATGCTCGCCCGGGGGGAACTGCACACCATCGGCGCCACCACGCTGCACGAGTACCGGCAGCACATCGAGAAGGACGCCGCGCTGGAGCGCCGTTTCCAGCCCGTGTTTGTCGGCGAGCCGTCCGTGGAGGACACGGTCTCCATCCTGCGCGGGCTGAAGGAGCGGTACGAGGTGCACCATGGGGTGCGCATCACCGACGCCGCGGTGATCGCCGCCGCCACGCTCTCGGACCGCTACATCACGGAGCGCTTCCTGCCGGACAAGGCCATCGACCTGATCGACGAGGCGGCGGCGCGGCTGCGCACGGAGATCGACAGCAAGCCGGCCGAATTGGATGAGGTGGACCGGCGCATCATGCAACTGGAGATCGAGCGCGAGGCGCTGCGCAAGGAGAGCGACGCTGCCAGCCGCGAGCGCCTGGACCGGTTGGAGGAGGACCTGCGCACCCTCCGTGGCGAGTCGGAGGGGCTGCGCGCGCAGTGGGAGGAGGAGAAGCGGGCGATCCAGGCGATCCGGGAGACGAAGCAGCGCATCGAAGAGGCGCGCCGGCAGATCGAAGAGGCGGAGCGGCGCGCCGACCTGGAGGCCGCGGCGCGGCTGCGCTACGGCACGGTGCCGGATCTGCAGCGGCAGCTCGCCACGCAGGAGGCCAAACTGCGCGAGGTCCAGCACGGCCGGCAGTTATTGAAAGAAGAGGTCACGCCGGAGGACATCGCGGAGGTCGTCTCCCGCTGGACCGGCATCCCCGTGACGAAGTTGATGGAAGGGGAGATGGCCAAGTTGCTGCACCTGGAGGAGCGGCTGCACGAGCGGGTCATCGGCCAGGATGAAGCGGTGGGCGCCGTGGCCGACGCCATCCGCCGCGCCCGCGCGGGGCTGAAGGATCCCAAGCGGCCGATCGGCTCCTTCCTCTTCCTGGGGCCTACCGGTGTCGGCAAGACGGAACTCGCCCGGGCGCTGGCCGCGCTGCTCTTCGACGACGAAGAGGCGATGGTGCGCCTGGACATGTCGGAGTACCAGGAGCGGCACACCGTCAGCCGGCTGATCGGCGCCCCGCCCGGCTACGTGGGCTATGAGGAGGGCGGGCAACTGACGGAAGCGGTGCGCCGGCGCCCCTACCGCGTCGTCCTCTTCGACGAGATCGAGAAGGCGCACACGGATGTCTTCAACACCCTGCTGCAGATCATGGAGGACGGCCGGCTTACCGACGGGCACGGGCGCACGGTGGACTTCAAGAACACCGTGATCATCATGACCAGCAACATCGGCAGCCACTACCTGCAGCGGTTGGAGCCGACCGACGACGCGCAGTTCCAGATGGCGCGCATCCAGGTGCTGGACGACATCCGGAAGGCCTTCCGGCCGGAGTTCCTCAACCGCATCGATGAGGTCATCGTCTTCCGGCCGCTGGCACTGGAGCAACTGCAGCAGATCGTGGACCTGCAGTTGAGGTACCTGCGCCTGCGGTTGGCTGCGGCGAAGATCGGCCTGGAGGTGACCGACGCGGCCAAGGCCTACCTGGCCCGCGAGGGCTACAGCCCCGACTTTGGGGCGCGCCCGCTGCGCCGGCTGATCCAGCGCACGGTGGAGAACACGCTGGCGAAGCGGATCCTGGCCGGCGAGTTGCGGGAGGGGGATGTGGCGGTCGTCGACTATCAGAAAGGCGATCTCGTCTTTACGAAGGGTGAACCCGTGGGCGCGGGACAGATGTAGTTGCCTCGAGGCTAGGGTTTCATCTGCCCGAGCGCGCCGCCCGCCGTCAGGCGCATTCGGAAGTTAGACGCCCTGGTCACCTGTCGGCTCGTTGGGAACCTGTGCCCCATGCCAGACCGCAACGACCCACACGCTCTTCCCCTCGACACGGTAGAAGAACCGGTACGGAGGGACGACGACTTCCCGATACGGAAGGTCTGGGAACTCTGGTATCAGCCGGCCCGACGCCGGATGGCGCGCCAGCCGGCGGAGCGACCGTTCGGCCCGGTGCCGCATCTTGCGCGCCGCCGCGGGGTCGTCACGCTGGATGTGGGCCAGCGCCGTCAGAAGCTGAAGGCGGCCCGAGGGTGTGAATCGGACCTTCACCTGGACTCGCGCGTCAGCAAAGCGTCGGCTTCGACCAAGACTTCGTCAAGGTCATAGCCCTCGCCCGCGGCAATCTCTTTCTCGCCCCGGGCCAGGAGTCGAAGGAGCTGGCGCTCATGTTCAGCCTGCTCGAACGCTTCGATGCTCAGCATGACGGCTGCTGCCCGGCCCCGCTGGGTGATGACCAGAGGCTGCTTCGAGCTGCGGACGCGCTTAAGCGCTGCGGCCGCGTCCTGGCGTAGATCGGTCACGGGCATGATGTCTGGAACTCTTCGCATCTGCGACCCCTCCAAAGATACTATTAAGTGTACCTCCAAAGGTACCATGTTAGCCAGCCTGCGATGAACTCCTGGATCACGAAGGACATGCCCTGGCCCCTGGTAGTATGAGTGAAGGGCGGGGCGGCACAAGGAGGCAGATGTGCTCGAGTTGATCGTCTTCATCAGCGGTGGCGTCCTGCTCGCCCTGGAGATCGTGGCCAGCCGCGTGCTGGCTCCCTTTTTCGGCAATTCAGTTTACGTCTGGGGCAGTCTGATCGGCGTCTTTCTCGCCGGCCTGAGCCTGGGCTATTACATCGGTGGCCAGGTCGCTGACCGCCGGCCTTCCCCGGCCCTCTTTAGCGGTCTGGTCTTCCTGGCCGGCCTGCTGACCTTTCCGATTCCGTTCCTCTCCCGCCAGGTGATGGAGGCGCTGGTCCTCGCCGATGTAGGCCCGCGGGCCGGGCCGCTGGCGGCGTCGACGATCCTGTTCTTCCTGCCCACCGTCGTGATGGGGATGGTCTCGCCCTTTGCCGTGCGCCTGCGTGCGCGCACCGTGACCACGGTCGGCAACGTGGCTGGGGTCCTCTATGCGCTCTCCACGCTGGGGAGTATTGTCGGCGCGCTCGTCGCCGCCTTCGTGCTGATCAACACCCTCGGCGTACGCAGCATCATTCACGGCCTGGGCCTGGTGATGATGGCGCTGGCCGCGCTGGGGCTGCTGGCGGCGCGCCGGCGGCCGGCGGCGGTCGCCGCGGTGCTGGCCGTCTTCCTGGCGGCCGGATGGGCGACGTTGGCGCGGGCGGAACCGGCTGCGGCGGTCGTCTTCGAACGAGACACGGTCTACCACAAGATCAGCGTCTCGGACGAGGGGCGCGTGCGGTACCTGCGGCTGGACAACTACTGGCAGAGCGCCGTCGACCTGGAGTACCCCGACCGCACCGTCTTCCGCTACAGCGACTACATGCACCTGCCGGTGCTCTTTGTCCCGATCCGGCATCCATGGCGTGTCGCCATGATCGGGTTGGGCGGCGGTACGGTGCCGCGCCGCTACCTGCAAGATTCCTCCGGGCTCGAGGTGCACGTGGCGGAACTCGACCCCGCAGTGGTGGAGACCGCCCGGCGCTGGTTCGGGCTTCCGGAGACGCCCCGCCTGCGCGTGACCGCGGTGGACGGCCGCACGTTCCTGCTTCGGTCGACGGCGCGCTACCAGATCATCCTGCTCGATGCCTACCTGATCGACACGATCCCCTTCCACCTGGCGACCCGAGAGTTCTTTGAACTGGCGGCATCGCGGCTGGCCCCCGGCGGGGTCGTGGCCAGCAACGTCATCGGCGCGCTCGACGGCCCGGACAGCAAGCTCTTCCGCGCCATCTACAAGACGTTCCGCGTCGTGTTTCCCACGGTCTACGTCTTCCCCGTGGGGTACGGCGGGTTCAGCAGTCCGGAGATCCTGCGCAACATCATCATCATCGGGACGACGAACCCGCGACTGTCGCCGGAGGGCGTGCAGGCTCGGGCCCGGGCATTCGCCGGCGTGGTGACCCTGGAGGGATTTGAAGAGGCCGCGGCCACCCTGTACACCGCGCCGATCCGCACCGACGACGTCCCGATGCTCACCGACGACTTCGCCCCGGTCGATGCTCTGATCCCGCGGCGGTAGCCGCTTGCCCCTGACAATCGCGGCCCGGTCCCTTGCCATGCGCGCTCCAACATGGCTATTATAGCCATAAGGAGGCGACCCCGTGCGCGTCGTCAATGTGGCCGAGTTAAAGAACAGGCTGAGCCGATACTTGCGGGAAGTTCGCGGCGGAGAGGAAATCCTGATCCGCGACCGTGATGTCCCTATTGCGAAGATTGTCCCCCTGTCGTCGACGAACGACCTGGATGCGGAGCGGATGGCGCTGATTGCGGCCGGGCTGCTGCGGCCGGGCAAGGGGAAACTCCCAAACAGCTTTTGGAAGATGCCCGCGCCACGGATTCCTCTGAAGCGTCTGGTGGAGGCGATTGTGGCGGATCGCGAGGAAGACTAGGTGGCCTTCTGGGACGCCAGCGCCGCCGTCACCCTTTGTGCACGCCAACCGAGCATCGCCGAGGCGCGGCGAATCCTCCGGCGGCACGAACAGATGACAGTCTGGTGGGGAACGTCTGTGGAAATCCGTAGTGCACTTGCTCGCCTGCTCCGGGAGGGCCGGCTGTCCTCGGAAACCTATGCCGGCGCGGTCAGGCGTTTGGGAGAACTTCGCGAGTGGTGGGATGAGGTGCTCCCCAGCGAACGCGTCCGGGGGGTCGCCGAGACGCTTCCTGAGAGGTTTGGGCTTCGTGCCGGAGACGCCTTTCAGTTGGCGGCGGCCCTGACCTGGTGCGCTGAGCGTCCCCGCAACAGGCCTTTCGTTTGTCTTGACACTAGGCTGGCTCAGGCGGCGGCCGCGTTGGGGTTTGCCGTCGAGAGATAGGCACCGCCGGTGACCATCCTGAAGTTGAACGTTGGCGACGTCGTGCGCACCCGTAAGGCGCACCCCTGCGGCAGCGATCAGTGGGAGATCGTGCGCCTCGGCGCGGACGTGCGCATCACCTGTGTGGGGTGTGGGCGCAGCGTCCTGATGCCCCGGGTGAAGCTGGAGCGCCGCATCAAACAGTTCGTCCGGCGCGCCGAACCCACTGCCGAGGCCCCGCCCGCTTCCGGCGCCGGGTCCTGAGTCCGTGCCGTTGCGCGTCGGGATCGTCGGACTCCCCAACGCCGGCAAGTCCACACTGCTGAACGCGCTGGCTCGGGCGGGCGCGCCGGTCGCCGCCTACCCCTTCACGACGATCGACCCCAATCGCGGGATGGTTGCCGTCCCCGACGAGCGCCTCACCGCCATCGCCAGCGTGACCCACCCGCAGCGCATCGTCCCGGCCGCGGTGGAGGTCGTGGATATTGCCGGTCTCGTCCGGGGCGCGCACCGCGGCGAGGGGCTGGGCAACCAGTTCCTGGCGCACATCCGGGAGGTGGACGCCATCGTGCACGTCGTGCGCGTCTTCGAGGCTCCCGATGTCCCGCACGTCGAGGGGGGGACCGATCCGCTGCGGGACGCCGAGATCGTGGAGGCGGAACTGGCGCTGGCGGATCTGGCGACTGTGGATCGGGTGCGGGAGAAGATCGCCCCACGGGCACGCATTGGCGACAAAGTGGCGCAGCACGAACTTGCCATCGTCGATCGCGTGCGGGAGGCGCTCCAGCGAGGGGTCGCCGTGCGGCAACTGGACCTCGCGTCTCCGGAGGCGGCGCACGTGGCGGAGTGGCACCTCCTTACGACCCACCCGGTGATTCTCGCGGCGAATGTCTCCGAGAATGTGGGGCCGGACGACCCGCGGGTGCAGGCGCTGGTGCGCCACGCGGAACAACAGGACGCAGCCATCGTCGTGGTGAACGCGCAGTTGGAGACCGAGCTCGCCGACCTGGACCCGAAGGAGGCCGAGGAGTTCCGTGCCGTGTCAGGGTCAGAAGCGGCGCTGCCCCGGCTGGTGCGGGCCGCCTATACGCTGCTCGGCTACGTCACCTTCTTCAGCATCGCCTCGGCCGAGGTGCGGGCCTGGCCGGTCGTCCGCGGCACCACCGCGGTGGAAGCGGCGGGGAAGATCCATACCGATATGGCGCAGGGGTTCATCCGCGGGGAAGTCATCCCCTGGGAGACACTCGCGGCGGCGGGCGGGCTGCACCAGGCGCGGGAGCGCGGGCTGCTGCGGCTGGAGGGCCGCGCCTATCAGGTGCAGGACGGCGACGTGATCACGTTTCGCTTTGCGGTGTAGCGGTGACGTCGCACGGCGGCGTTTCGGTGTGAGTACCTCATGAGCAGGCGGCGCGACTTCATCCCTGCGCTCAACCGCGAGTGGCTGACGCCCGTTTACGACCCCCTCATCCGCTGGACCATGCGCGAGTCCACCTTCAAACCGCGTCTCGTGCAGGAGGCGCGGATCGCCCCGGGGTACCGCGTGCTGGATCTGGGGTGCGGCACGGCGACGCTGACCATCCTGATCAAGCAGATGCATCCGGAGAGTGAGGTTACTGGTCTAGATATCGACGCGCGGATCCTGGACGTCGCGCGCGAGAAGATTTCGCGGGCCGGCCTGGACATCACGCTAGATCAGGGTCCGGCCACTGCCCTCTCCTACCCCGACGACTCCTTTGACCGGATCCTCAGCAGCCTGGTCTTTCACCATCTCCGTACCGACGACAAGGTGCGGGCCGCGCGGGAGGCGTTCCGCGTGCTCCGGCCCGGCGGGGAACTCCACGTGGCCGACTTTGGCCGGCCGCACGGTGCGCTGATGTGGGCGGTCTCCCTGGTCATGCGCCACTTTGAGGAAGTCGGCGACAATATTGCCGGAATGCTCCCCGCGATCTTCCGCGGTGCCGGGTTTGCCGCCGTCGAAGAGGAGGCGCGCCATGCTACCCTCTTCGGCACCCTCGTTCTCCATCGCGCCGAAAAGCCCGCCTGACGCCGGTCGGCAGGAATCCCACACGGGTTAGCCAAGAGTAGACCCAGCCCTGCACAGACGTCCACAAAGCGCGAGGGAGAGAGAAGCATGCGCCTGCCGCTGCTTGTTGCGGTCCTGGTCGGTATCGTCCTGACGTTCACCAGTGTCACACCGGCGGCCCCGCCCCCGTTCGCCCACCTCGATCCAGGTGGTCCGGCCAATCTTGTCGAGCAGGTGCCCGTGCAGTTTGTGTTCGTGGGCTATGAACCGGGTCAGGTCAACCAGGCGGCCTTCCTGGCCCAACTGCCGACCCAGTACAAGCCCGTCATCCGGTCCCGGCTCTGGTATGGCATCGTTGAACTGTTGGGCATCCACTACACCTTTAACTACCAGGTCACGTATACCACTGCGGCCTACGAGAATGCGTTGTTCGCCGCCCTAGGTGCGATGGCCGTCCCCGAGTCCGTTGTGGACGGCCGGACGCGCACGGTTTTCCAGGATCTGTACAATACGCAGGCGGGTCGGCGGCGGGACGTGGGGGTCAACTACTTCATCGACGCTCCCACCGTGGAGAAATGGTTGATCGACCACCCGCCGTCCGGCGTGGACACGCGCCGGAACACGGTCTTCTTCATCAACTGGTGGGGGCGCGGCGACTTCCGCGACCACACCTACATCAAGTTTGACGAACCCGATCCCGACACGGGGTACGACTTCGGACGCAACCGCCAGACCCGCAAGATCATCGGCTGGGGCGGCACCACGCCTGACGACGAGGAGACCGGGCTGGGCGGGCTGGGGGTCCGCCGTGTCTGGTTCCACGACCTCTCCGCCGGTCCGGAGTCTTGGACCGACAACTGGGACATCACCAACGCCGACGTCGACGGAGACGGGCTCGCCGACTACCGGCTGCCCCCGGTGTGGGAATACCTGATTGCGGGTGGGCACCGGCCGGCATCCGCCCTGACCGGTGACCTGGCGAAGGTGGCGCGCTACGTGGCCATCAACCTCCTGTTCACGCCGTCGCCCCTCTACCCGCCGGCGATCACCCCCAACCGCCTGCCGGCCTCCATCAACCTGGACCTGAATACGTATGAAGGCTGGCGCGGCGTGAACGCCTCCGAGCAATACCAGACGCCCGCCCTCCTCGTCCAGGAGATCAGCGAGGTCCACCGGATCCCCTACAACGTCGACGAGGAGGACCTCACCTTCGACGGCGAGGCCAGGAACTGCTATACGCTGTGGCTGAACGAGAACGAATGCTACCCCGCCCGCCCGTATCCCGGGTTTGCCAACCTCTTTGTCTACAACGCCCTGAACATTGCCAGCACCTGGGACGGCGGGGCCGAGTATGAGGCGATGTTCTACAACTACGCCACCGCGGACAATCGCGCGTCGGGCTTCCTGGGCTACGCGGACGACAACTGGATCGACGGGACGCAGAGTTTTACCTTCAACTTTGTCTCCCCCGGCGTGGTGGCCGTCGGCTACGGCCTGACGACCACGCAGATCCACGAGTACGGCCACCACTTCGGGATGAGCCACCCGCACGACGGGTATGACTACCAGGCCAACGTGGACTACGGACCGGAGGGGGCGTACTACTTCGCCTGGGCCGGCGATGAAGTCAACTCCATGATGAGCTACATCGACCTGAACTGGGACTACAGCCAATTCGACCGCGACAACGCCAACCGTTTCCAGGCCGCCGCCTACATCCGGAACGCCAATGTGATCGCGGCGAATATCCTGGCCAGCCCCAACGCCGGGCTGGCCATGGCCGACCTGCAGCAGGCGGACAACGCGATCGGCCAGGCGAAGGCGGCCATGGCGAACCACAACTACGTCGCCACCTTTGACTACGCCAAGCGGGCCTACGAGTTCGTCCGGGTGGGCGCCATCCGCGCGGGGGTGCAGGTCGTGGCCTCCAGCAACGGGTGGACGGTCCTGCCGGCGGTACACGGGGGCAAGAACGCGCGCAAGAAGGCCTACAGCTACCAGGACAGGTACGGCCCGGGGACGCACCGGTCGCGTCCGTAGGCGCGCGCGGGCGGCGGTCGATGATGCCGCGAAGATGAGCCGAGGTGGCGTCAAGAGTTTTGTGTAAAGGCCATCGGACGAGAGCGCATCTCCTACCGTCGGTTGAGGCCATAGACGACCGCGTACATGATGCGGTCGCAGCTGGCGAGGTTGGTGAAACAGCTCATGGGAGTTCTGCCGAATTCTTGTTAGGCGCGAGGGAGGAGTATTGTGAGCACAACAAAACTGTCCGTTAGCCTTAGGGTCCTGGGTATGGTAGGGCTAGTGCTGAGTTCTCTTTCAAGTGTGCTCGTAATAAGCCAGCTCAGCGCCCAGCCAGGCCAGGAGATCAGCTACATCGACACCCATGGACACATCACCCTGGGAATACCAGGAGGGGTTCAGGCTGCGTTAGATTCTATGGATGCTGAAGGCATACGACAGATGTTGATCATGCCTGCGCCGTTGGGTGAGGTGGCTTCGGAACAGGGTTTGCCTGACATCGTAGCCGTACACCCTGATAGATTCTCCTTCCTGTCTGGCGGACAGTCGCTTAACCGGAAGATTCAGGATGCACCCGGCCCCGTAACGCTGGACACATTGGCAAGTTTTGAGTCAAGAGCCATCGAGATTCTCCGTCAGGGGGCCATCGGGTTCGGAGAAATGGTCGGAGAACACTTCTCTTTGAGACCACACCATCCTTACATCAGCGCCCAACCGGACCATCCGCTGTTTCTTCGCTTAGCTGACATTGCTGGCCGCTATGGTGTCCCCATAGACCTGCACATGGAGGCACTCACTCAAGACACGCCACGCACTAACCTGTGTGACATCACTTCTGTCTGCTGGACACAAATGGGATTGACTAACCCTAACCCCGAGACTTTCCCTGAGAACATTGCGGCTCTCGAGACGTTATTATCCCACAACCGTAGAGCGCGCATCGTCTGGGTTCACGCCGGTTGGGACAACACGCGCTATCGGACCGTCGAGCTTATGCACCGCCTCCTTAGAGATCACCCCAATCTTTACATGAACATCAAATTCCGGAACCGTTTGGCAAATCGTCCTCTCGACGCAATTGGGCAACTTAAGCCCGAATGGCTGACTCTCATCCGCTCATTCCAAGACCGCATCATGATTGGGACGGATGCGAAATATCCAGACGATCAGGATCTGGAGACCCTCCCACTTCACCGGGCTCTTCTAAACCAACTCCCTCCCGATCTCGCCCGCAAAGTTGGTTATCTGAACGCGGTTCGCATATATAACCTGAATCAAAAGATGGTCTGTCATCAGCCCAGCACTCAAGCTGAGAAAACCATGTGGATTGACTCCAGCGCCCTAGAAGTGCATCTGAGGCACGGTGACTTTGTGGGGCCATGTTAGTAGGGGAACGATAAGGGGAACGTCCACTACCCCGAGGTTGTGAGCGTCGGGTCGAATCTCCCCACCCCCGCCGCTCCCACTGACGGGTGGGAGGAGCTCTGAGGCGGAGAGGTCGATCCGATCCAAGACGAGCGGTGGGAAGGCGGCGACGTCGGGGCTGATCTCCGGCGCCTTTTCCTGCAGGGCCTCTACAGGCGTCTTCATGGCGTGACCCTCATTGGGGCGGCCGAAGTTGTAGTACAGGATGTAGCCGAAGAGGCGTTCGAGCATTTCCTCTTCGGTGGGCAAGGGCTCCAGGGTATAGAATTCATCCTCGACACGTCCGTGGAAGTTCTCCACGACGCCGTTGAACCGAGGGGCAGCGACGGGGATGGTGGTATGGCGGGCCCCGTAGCGCTGCTCGACCAGCCGGGTAAACGCCGAGGTGCGCTTGGCCTGGGGGTGGCCGAGGAACTCCGAGCCGTTGTCGGTCTGGACGGTCGTGTGATGGACGTCCACGCCGTGGCGGAGGAGATGCTGAAAGAGCAGGTGGACGAAGCGGAGGGAGTTGATCTCGGAGCCTTCGTAGGCGAGGCAGACGTAGGCGATCCCGGTGGCGACGTCCTTAGCGGTGTACTCATAGCCGGGGAGGCGCTTGGCCTGGATGGCGGGCAGCAGGGCCGGGAGGTCGTCGAGATGTTTCGTGTCGACCTGGAGCTTCTGGAAGGCGCGCATGGTCTTGCGGACCTCCGTGGCGAGCCGGCGGCGCTGCCAGCGTTTCCGCCGGGGCTTGATCAGGGCGTAGGCGTGCAGGATCCGGTTGATCGTGGCGGTGGACAGGTGCACGCCGCGCCGGGTCAAGAAGACCTGGATCTTGTCCTGCCCCAGGCGAGGGTTTCGTCGGCGGAGGCGCACGACCTCGCGTTCGATGGCGGGAGCCGTTTTATGGGGCGGGCTGTGGTGGCTGCGGCGGTCCAGCAGGGCCGCCCACCCGCCCTGCTGGTAGCGCTGGACCCAGAGGCGGACGGTCTTGCGGTCGCAGCGGAAGGCACGGGCGGTCAGGGAGACGGAGCGGCGCTCCAGGTAGTGCTGGACGAGGCGCTGGCGGACGCCCCGGGGGTGGCGGGAGTCGGCGATGCGTTCGCGGTAAGTCTCCAGGGGCATGAGCTACACTTCGACGAAAGGCACGATGGTGATCCCATATCGCCGCACAAACGCTTCCATCCTGCTGACCCAGAAGATAGGCCGAGGGTGGGGAGTTTTCACCCGACGAGTCCGCACCCATACCCATCCCTGAATTGACCCACCCCCGGTCGATGCTATAATTGGGTGTCCCGCGAAACTCCTGCCCTGCCCGCCGCTCGGCGTCGGCAGGGCCCTCGGGGAACGTGACCGGGAGTCCAGAGGAGGAGACGGATGCCTCAGTACGAGATGGTCTATATTGTCCGGCCGGATCTGGAGCCGGACGCGGTGCAGGCCGTGGTCGCCCGCGTCGGTCAGCGTGTGACCGAGCAGGGCGGCAGCATTGACTTTGTGGAGGTGTGGGGCAAACGCCGGCTGGCCTCTTCCCTCGGCAAGTTCCGCGAGGGGATCTACGTGCTCACCCGTTTCACCATCGACAGCACCCACATCCCGGAGTTCAAGCGGCTGACCCGCATCATGGACGAAGTGATGCGGCTGCTGATTGTCGAGGCCGAGGGGCCTCTGCCGGTGCCGAAGGTCGCCCCCGAGCGGCCGAGTGAGCCGGCGAAGGAGGTCCCGGAGCCCGTGGCGGTGGAGCCTGCCGCCGAAGGCGCGGGTTCCGACGGGAACTAGGAGGGTGCCGTGCTGAACCGGGTGATCTTGATCGGTCGCCTCACCCGCGACCCAGAACTGCGGTACGTGCCCAGCGGTCAGCCCGTGGCTTCGTTCACGCTGGCGGTGGATCGGCCGTTCACCAACCAGGCGGGCGAGCGGGAGACCGACTTTATCGACATCGTGGCCTGGCGCAAGCTCGCCGACCAGGTCTCACAGCACCTGAGCAAGGGACGGCTGGTGGCGGTCGAGGGGCGGCTGCAGATCCGCTCCTACGAGACGCAGGACGGGCAGAAGCGCAAGGTCGCCGAGATCGTCGCGGACGCGGTGCGGTTCCTGGACCGCAAGGGTGGTCCGGCGGCGGCACCGGCAGCCGGCACGCCGGAACCGGCGACTGCGGACTTCGAGCCCGAGGAAGAGGACGTGCCATTCTAGGCGAGAGCCCACGGCCGTGTGATGCGCGTGATGTTAGGAGGGTACGATGGCAGAACGTGACCGGGAAAGAGGCGACCGGAAACAGTGGCGGCGGCGCCCGAAGCGCAGGCTCTGCGCCTTCTGCGCCGAAAAGGCCACCTTCATCGACTACAAAGACGCCGGCAAACTCCGGCGCTATGTGACCGAGCGCGGCAAGATTCTGCCGCGGCGGATTTCCGGGACCTGCGCCCGGCACCAGCGGTCTCTGGCCGTGGCGATCAAACGGGCTCGGGAACTGGCCATGCTGCCCTACACCAGCGAGTAGAAGACCTTTCGGCGGCTACGTGTTCAGTGTAGCCAGCCGGCGGAGGACGACGGTACGATAGAGGCGGGGAATCTCCCCGCCTCTTCGCCTCATACGAGTTTTGGCCCCGGAAGGACAATGCGGCGGAACCGCCTTACCACCCAGGGGTTGACGGAGGGTGCCATCCAGGCCGCCCTCGTCGCCGTCCTGGCCATCGTCTCGCGCTACGTGCCCGCGGCCGTTCTGGCCACCACTTTCCTGATGCCACTGCCGCTGATGGTGCTGACCATCCGGCGCGGCCTGCGGCCGGCGGTGCTGGCGGCGCTGGTGTCCGGCATCATCGCCGGGCTGCTCTCCGGAGACCTGCTCACCGGGCTGAGCATCCTGGTCGCCGTTGCGCCGTTTGGGATCGTCGTCGGGTGGGGGGCGCGGCGCGGGTGGGGCGCGCCCGCGATCCTCGGGGCCGCGATCCTGGTCACCGGAGCGTCACTGGTGGTCAACGGGCTCCTGCTGTTCACCTTCCTGGGCATCAATCCCCTGCAGCAATACGCGGAACTGGTCGTGCGCATGCGCCAGCAGCAGGAGAGCGTCGCGTCCTTCTACGGCCGCGTGGGCATCAGCGCGGAGAGTCTGGCGAGCTACCGCCGCACCATGCTGCAGATGCTGGACCTCATGCCCAGACTCATCCTGTTCACCTTTGTGGCGGCGGCGGTGACCTCAGCCTGGCTCAACTACACGGTCGCCCGGCCGATCCTCCGCCGCGTCGGCCACCCGTTGCCCGCGTTGCCCCCGGCCTCAAGCTGGCGGCTGCCCGGGTTCGTCCTCTGGCTGTTGCCGCTCGCCTGGATCATCTCGGCATTGGGATCGCAGCCGGTGATGAGTCTCTCCGATCGGCTGCGGAGTACGCTCCCCCCGGCGCCGCTGCCGGTGTCAGCGGATCTGGGGCTCAATCTCCTGGCGCTGGTCTCGGTGGGTTTCCTCTTCCAGGGGATCATTGTGGGGTGGGTGTTCCTCAGTCGCTACCGGATGTTTCCGATCTTCCGGATCCTCCTGTTGCTCTGGCTGGCCTTCAACCCGATCTTGAGCAACGGGCTCCTGATTTTGGGTTTGCTGGACTCGGTCTTCCCGATCCGGGAGCGGCTGGCACCGCGGCCGGTCGTCGCGGAGGCGGAATCATGAAAGTCATTCTTCTACAGGATGTTCCCGCGCTGGGGCGCGCCGGCGCGCTGGTCGAGGTGAAGGAAGGGTATGCCCGGAACTACCTCTTTCCCCGGGAGCTGGCCCGTGAGGCGACCGAAGGGGCGATCCGCGACCGCGAGACGCGGCAGCGGGCGGAGGAGCAGCGGCGCGGCCGCGAGCAGAAAGAGGCCGAGGACCTGGCGCAGTCGCTGTCGGGCCTGATCCTGGAGATCAAGGCGCGCACCGGCGCGGAGGGACGTCTCTTCGGCGCCGTGACCGCGCAGCAGATTGCGGATGCGCTGCAGAAGCGGGGGTTCGAGATCACCAAGAAACACGTGGAGCTGGAGCACCCCATCCGCATCGAAGGCTTCCACCGCGTCGCGGTGCGCCTGCCCACGGGCCGGCTGGTCCGCGTCGATGTCAACGTCGTCGGGATGAAGTGAGCCGCTAGGCCGTCCCCAGGTTGTCCACCGGAAATTCCCCGTATTTTGTGGTAAATCACTACGTTGCCCACAAGGGAATCCACAGGATTCCCCACCAATTCGAAGGGGGGGTCCGCGCGGGAGGCGCCCCTTGAAACAGGCAAACATTTGTTCGATAGTATAGGCAGCCGCTGACCTGGAGGAAACCCATGCGGGTTATGCCATTGGAGCGGGTTCCCCCGCAGAGCACCGAGGCCGAGCAGGGCGTCTTGGGCTCGATGCTCCTGGAGCGGGACGCCATCGCCCGGGTCGTAGAGATGATCCGCGGCGACGACTTCTACCGGGAAGCTCACCGGCGGATCTACGAGACGATGGTGGATCTGTTTGAGCGGGGCGAGCCGGTGGACCTTATCACCGTCACCGACCGGCTGAAGGCGCGCGGCCAGCTGGACGACGTCGGCGGCGCGGCCTACGTCACGTCGCTATTGGACGCCGTTCCCACGGCGGCCAACGTCGAGTACTATGCCCGCCTCGTCCTGCAGAAGTCGCTCCTGCGGCAGTTGATCGCGGCGGGCACCGACATCGTCGGCATGGGCTTCCGCGAGGAGCAGGAGGTCGAAGTGCTCCTCGACCAGGCGGAGAAACTCGTCTTCGGCATCGCCAGCCGCCGGATGGCGCAGGACTTTGTGCCGATCCGGGACGTCCTGCAGGAATCCTTCGACCGCATCGACAAGCGCTATCAGGACAAGGGCACGACCACCGGCGTGCCCACGGGATTCACCGACATCGACCGCATAACCGCGGGCCTGCAGCCCGCGGACCTCATCATCGTCGCCGCCCGCCCGGCCATGGGCAAGTGCCTGAAGTACGATGCCGAGATCGTCGACGCACAGACGGGCGCCGTCCGCACGATCCAGGAGGTCGTGGGGGCAGGCCAGGCCACTTTGTTTTCCCTCGACGAGTCCATGCGTCTTTCGCCCACCGCGCCCAGCCAGTTCGTGGATGACGGGATCAAGCCGGTCTTCCGCGTGCGGCTGGCCAGCGGGCGCGACGTGGAAACCACGCTCTCCCACCCCTTCCTGACCCCGCAAGGGTGGCGCGCCCTCCACGACCTTTCCCCCGGCACGCTCGTGGCGGTGCCGCGGCGGATACCCGTGTTCGGTGCGCTGGACCTGCCGGCGCACGAGGTGGGCCTGCTCGCCTATCTCACCAGCGGCCGGCTGCCCGTCTCAGCGTCGCTGGCGGCGGATTTCGCCGACGCCGTCGCGGTGGCGGAAGCGATCCGGCTGGGACAACCCGCGGACCGCGCCCGGCGCTCCGGCATCGCGATCTCCGGCGGCTCCCAGGCGGCGGAGGTGGTGGACGTCCTCCGCGCGCGGTTCACCGGTCTGGACGGGCCCAGCGCGGCGCGCTTCATCCCGCCGGAGGTGGCGACCCTGCGGCGAGAGAAACTGGCGCTCTTTTTGAACCGTCTGCTCGCCGCCACCGGCGAGATCAGCGGCGAGGGCGAGAACCTCACCCTGGACGCGGAGATGCTCTCGGCGCGCATCGCCCGACAGGCGCAGCACCTGCTGCTGCGCTTCGGGGTCGTCTCCGTCGTGGCCGGGAACCAGCTCCGCATCGGGCCCGCGGGCATGGTGCCGCTGATCCGCGAGGTCGGCGTCTTCGGGCACGAGCGGCTGCGCCGCTGGGCGCGGAACCAGCAGCGTTCGCTCCTTGAGGACGTCGACGTGATGTGGGATCCGATCGTCGCCATCGACGAGACGGGCGCCTTCCAGGTCTACGACCTCACCGTGCCGCGGACGCACAACTTCATCGCCAACGACGTCTGCGTGCACAACACCACCTTCTGCCTGAACATCGCGCAGCACGCCGCGCTGCAGCACAAGACGCCCGTGGCCATCTTCAGCCTGGAGACGAGCGACGAGCAGGTGGTGCAGCGGATGCTGGCCAGCGAGGCGGAGGTGGACGGGTCGAAGCTGCGCACAGGCTTCCTCTCCGACAGCGACTGGCCCAAACTGGCCCACGCCATGGCGCGCCTCTCCGAGGCGCCGATCTTCATCGACGACAGCGCCGCGATCAACGTCATCGAGATGCGGGCGAAGGCGCGCAAGTTGAAAGCGGAGCACGGCCTGGGGCTGATCATCATCGACTACCTGCAGATGACGCAGTCGTACAGGCGCACGGAGAACCGCACGCAGGAGATCTCGGAGATCGCGCGGACCACCAAGTCGCTGGCCAAAGAGTTGAACGTGCCGGTCATCGCCATCTCGCAGCTGTCGCGCGCGGTGGAGGCGTTGGGAAACCGGCGGCCGCAGTTGTCGCACTTGCGGGAGTGCGTCACCGGCGATACGGTGGTCTGGGACGCGGACACGGGGCGCCGACATACAATCGGGGAACTGGCGGGTCGGCAAGATTGGCCGCGGCTCTTATCGCTGAATCGCGAGGGTAAGCTCGTGCCGGTTCGCCCGGCCGCGGTTTTCGAGAAGGGCACCAACGACGTCTTGGAGATTCGCACGAGCACGGGTCGCCGCCTCAAAGCCACACCCAATCATCCCATTCTGACGCCGGAGGGATGGAAGAAGGTGTCAGCGCTCAAGCCGGGGGCCTTGGTCGCCGCGGCTCGACGGCTGCCCGTATTCCAGCCTCAGCCTCCGGGACTGGATGCTGACCGGATGCGTCTGTTGGGTTATCTAATCGGCGACGGAAGCTACCAGCGGCGTAAGTCGATCTCGTTCATTAGCGCCGATCCACACACTTATGAAGACTGTCTTAGTTTGGCCGAGCGAAAGTTTGGAGTTACAGGGCGGCGCTTTTTGCCAAACGGTACACCAGCAGCCTATCTGGTGGCTCTCTACCCCCTTAAGGACCGCTCTGGTGTACTGCGCGGGCGGCGTAATGGGAACCCGTTGCGAGGTTGGCTTCGAGAACTGGGCGTGGAGGGACAGACTTCCTACAACAAGCGGATTCCTAACGCTGTATTCTCTGAGGCCGGACGCGATGAAGCGCGAGCATTGCTTAGGGCGCTCTTTTCAACTGACGGATCCTTAACGCGCCGTCGATACAAAAACGGTGCATTTCTGTGGGCTCTACATTACGATAGTGCAAGCCTGGGGTTGGTGGAGGACGTGCGCGATTTGCTCCTTAGGTTCGGTATCGTTTCTCAGGTCAATTCCGGCTACAAGAGCAAGGTGGCCAGGGTTCCTCTTTATCGGGTTTCCATAGAAGATTCAGTTCATCTGATGGCCTTTTGCCGGCTGATCGGAATCGAAGGCAGAAAGGATACGCTCGTGACTCAATGCTTTGCAGAGTTGGCCGCCCGGCGTCAAAAGCCGCGGGTCGACAGGCTGCCCTATTTGGCGACCGAGGAACTGTGGAAGGCCAAAGCAGCACTTAGCTTGACCTGGAGGGAATTGGGCTTCAGGTTGCAACGAGGGAAGACTTTGGACAGACCCAGAGCCGCAGTATTGGCCGAGCGGCTTGGGACTATGCAGATTTCCCGGATGGCCTCGAACGATCTCCTTTGGGATAGGGTGACAAGTATCTCGGGAGTCGGCAAGGAGGCCGTTTATGATCTCGTGATGCCTGAAACACACAACTTTCTCGCTAACGGATTAATTGCTCATAACTCGGGCGAGCTCGAGCAAGTCGCCGACCTGGTGCTCTTCATCTACCGCGAGGACTACTACAACGAGAACACCGAAAAGAAGAACATTGCGGAGATTATCGTCTCCAAGCACCGCAACGGTCCCACCGGGACGGTCGAACTGTACTTCAACAGGGAACACAGCCGGTTCATCGGCCTCGACCGGCGGCGCGGCGTTCCGAATCGGTAGCGCCGTCCTGGGTCGGCTGGCCCCATCGCTTTCCCTGTGACGCGTCGGCACGCGGTCGCCGTGCGGACTTTCGCGGTCGCAACCGCAGTCCTTGCGCTGGCCGCTGTGGCGGCTTCCCGGCCGCCGCCGGCGTCCGCGGATCCAGCGCGCCCTCCCTGGTTACCCCGCCGGGCGCTGTGGATTGAG
>LDXQ01000042.1 GCA_001443485.1 Candidatus Sysuimicrobiota bacterium CSP1-3 | reverse complement strand
GGCGACGTCCGTGCGGACGAAGAGCGCCGCACCGCCGGCGCCGCGGATCTCCGCTTCGGTTTCCCGGCCCGGGCCCTCCGCGATCTCGGCGATGATGACCTTTGCCCCTTCGCGGGCGAACAACACGGATGCCAGCCGCCCCATGCCGCTCCCCCCGCCCGTGATCAACACGACCTTCCCCTCGAGCCGGCCCATCGCTCTCCCTCCTCAGCAGAGATGAATCAGAGCCGCAGTTGGCGCACGATCGCCGGCACGCCGCCCCGCTGAAAGAGCCGTACCGCGCGGTCGGCCGGCACTAACCGCGCATCCAACCGGCGGTAGACAGGGTCCAGGAACCGCTCTTCTCCGCGCCCCCGCGACCGCAACCCCTTTTCCGCGAGCGCGACCAGCCCCGCCAGAAGGCCAGGGACCGGTTCTTCCGCCCGGAGAGCATCGCGCACGGCGGCCCGCCGGTAGGCCCGCAGCGTCGGCCACAGGTTGTCGAACAGCCGCTCCTGCAAGAACCCCAGCGCCTCCGGCAGGGCCTCGACCAGCCCCAGGCAGAGCGAGACCGCCGCCATGGGTTCATCCGGCGGCTGCTGGCAGGCCGGCCGCACCTCAATCGTCCCGTAGTGGATGCGCGGGCGCGCGCTGTTCCAAACATAGTGCTCGTGCCAGAGAAACGCCTGCCAGAGCGTCTCAGTGATCCGCGGTCCGCGCGCGTCCAGGTAAGACGTGAATGGCCGGCCGAAGCGCGGGAACCGCCCGCCCTCGGGGAGCACGTAGCAGGTCTGCGCACAGACAAACGCCACGAACTGCTCGAGTCGCGCGAAGCGCCGCGGGGTCATCCCGTGCCGTCCTTCCCCCAGGGTCGCCAGTAGCCCCTCCCGGCCGGAGAGAAACTTTCCGCGCCGTCCGGCGTACACCGGCGAGTTCGCCGTCAGGGCAATGATCGGGGCGGAGAGGAGGTTCAGGACGTTCACCGCCTCCACGAGTTCGTCCCGAGTGATATCCACCTGTATCTGATCGCTGGCCGTCGAGGTGAAGTACATCCACGGCCAGCCCACGGCCCGGGAGAGCGCGAAGTAGCGGCGTTTGGGCGTCATCAGCCCCGGCCCGCCCGGCGTGCGCGGCTGGATACCGTAGCCGAGAAGGACCATGCCCCGGGACCGGGCCACTCGCACGAGACGCATGAGCGCCGCCTGCGAGGCCGCCTCCAGCGCGAAGAGGTCCTCTTTCGGCGGCAGGACCACCTCTACCGTCGCCCGCCCCATCTCCACTTCGTATGCGGCGTCGGGGAAATCCACGCGGACAATGAGTTTGCGCCCCGCGGGATCGTCGTAACTCGGCCGCGCGCCGGGTTCAGACAGCAACGGCTCCCAGAGCAGCGCAACATCTCCCGCCCGGCCATCCGGCCAGACCAGCGGAAACTCTGCTTCCCGGCCGATCCGGCGCAGTCCGCGCCGGTGCGGCGGGAAGTGGGCGGCAAACCGCTCGGCGAGGCGCTCAATCATCCGGGCAAGCCGCGGGCTCGACGCCGGGGTCGCCGTCACCGGCGGCCTCAGAACGAAGGGTACCTTGACGCGTCCGGGCAGAGGTACATCACCCGCTGGTCGAGCAGCCGTCCATCCGCGTCCAGGTGAAAGGCGTTCAGCTCAAGGTTCAGGATGTCGAAGCGCAGCGCGGCGTATGGATCGATCCCCCGCAACTCTCCGTGCAGTTGCTGCATGAAGTTCTGATGGGATGAGACCAGGACGCGCCGGCCGCGGTGGGCCCGAAGAGTCCGCTCCAGAAACGCGCGGGCCCGTTGTCGCAGCGCCTCGAACGATTCGCCGCCCGGGGGATTGAGCGAGTACCGGACGTGCTCGATCGGCAGATAGGCGACGAAGGGGAATCGCTCGCCGATCTCCTCCTGGGTGAGGCCTTCCAGTTCGCCGAAGTCCCGCTCCGTGGCGAGTTCGTCGATGCTCATCCGCTCCCGCGGCCAGCCCGTGACGATCTCGGCGGTCTCGATGGCCCGCCGCAGCGGTGAGGCGATGACCACGTCCAGCGAGGTCCCCGCGAAGTTCGCCCGGGCCTCCTCGGCCTGTCGGCGACCTTCCTGGATCAGCGCGACGTCCAACCGCTGTCCGCCGGTGCGCTTCGAGCGGTTGAGCTCGGTCAGCCCGTGGCGCAGCGTATATAGGAGAGTCTGGCCGGGTTGAAGCGGGAGCTCCGCGATCACCATCCCGTCTCCCGCCGCGGCCGCGCCGCCCTCACGTCTCCACCTCGGTCAGGCACTCGTCCAGGATCGCCAGCGCCTGGTCCATCTCCTTCCGCGTGATGATCAGCGGCGGCGTGAGGGTGAGGATGTTGCCCATCGTCACCTTGAAGCTCAAGCCCTTCGTCAGGGCGCCGTACATCACCGCCTCCGCCGCCGCGGTCGCGCGCGCCCGCGTGGCCCGGTCGGTGACGAGTTCGACGCCCAGCATCAGACCCAGCCCGCGGACATCCCCGATCAGAGGATGACGCTCCTGCATCGCCGTCAGTCGCTGCAGGGCATACCGCCCCAGGTCCCGGGCGTGGGCCACCAGCCCATGCTCCTCGATGTATCGGATCGTCGCCAGACCGGCCGCGCAACCCACCGGGCTCTTCTCGTGCGTGTAGTGGCCGAGCGCCCGGTCGGCGGCGACGTCCAACTCTTCCCGCGCCAGCACCGCGGCCAGCGGGAAGACGCCGCCGCCCAGGCCCTTCCCCAGGACCAGCACGTCCGGCACGACCCCGTAGTGCTCGCAGGCGAACATCGCGCCAGTCCGCCCCAGCGCGGTGGGGATCTCGTCGAGGATGAGCAGCGCGCCGTACCGATCGCAGGCGCGGCGGACCTCCCGCCAGAAATCGGGCGCGGGAATCACCGGCGTGCTGCGCACCGTCTCCGCGATCACCGCCGCGACGTCGCCTTCCTTCTCCAGCACGTACTCGATGTACCGCGCGCACTTCAGGTCGCAGCCGCCGCGGGTGTGACAGTCCCAGACGCAGCGGTAGGGATCGGGCGGCGGGACGTGCTCCGTCCCGGGCAGGAGCGGACCGATGCCGCGGCGGAAGAGCTCCTCCCCGCCCACCGAGATGGCGTCAAGCGAGGCGCCGTGGAAGGCATCCCACATGGAGACGACCTTGTGCCGCCCGGTGACCACCCGCGCGAGTTTCAGGGCGATGCCGATCGCGCCGGTGCCGCTTGGGCAGAACAGCACCTTGGACAGGTCGCCGGGCGCGATCTCCGCCAGCTTCCGGGCCAGCGCCACGGCCGGCTGGTTGGTGTAGCGGCGCGGGGAGAAACTGAGTTCGTCGAGTTGGGCTTTGACGGCCGCGATCACCGCGGGGTTCGCGAACCCCACCTGATGCACGCTGTTCCCATGGAAATCCATATAGCGCCGCCCCTGGAGATCTTCGAGGTAGATGCCGTCGCAGTGCTCCAGGGCGTTGAGGCAGGGCGTCGAGAGCGACTGGTGCAGAAAGACGCGGGCGTCCTCCTCCAGCAGGGCCCGCGTCCGGTCATCCAGCGCCGCCGCCTGCCAGGCGGACCGCTGAGGGGAGATGTTGACATCCCCTTCCGACTGCGTGCGCGGTGCCTCCTTCATCGTGACGATGACCTCCGGGAGTAGTGAGGCAGCCTTCCCGCCGCCGGGCGCATCTCCTGCCAGCGGCGCTTCGGCAGCAGCGCCAGAAAGGCCGCAAGCACCGGCGAGAGCACCCGGTCGCGGTGGTGGACCAGGGCGAACTCGAGGCGCAGCGGCTCCCGCAGCCGCCGGGCGACCAATCGCCCCCCGGCCACGTCCTGACTGATGGCCGCCTGAGCCATAATGGCTACGCCGATGCCGTCGGCCACCGCACTCTTGATCGCTTCGTTGCTTTCCAGTTCCATGGCAGGTTCGACGGTCAGCCCCTGCGCCTGCCAGGCCTCCTCGATCAGCCGCCGGGTCGTCGACCCCGGCTCGCGCAGCACCAGCGGATGACTGTGCAGATCCTTGATCGTCAGAATTGGCTTGCGGGCTAGGAGATGGCCGGGGGGGAGGGCCACGAGCAGGCGGTCTCGGATGAGCGGCAGCGCGACCAACTGCGGTTCCGTCGGACGCCCGGCGACCAGACCGGCGTGGAGGGTGAAATCGAGAATGCCGGCCAGGATCGTCTGGGAGTTGCCGACGGAGAGGCTGACCTTCACGCCGGGATAGCGCCGCTTGAAGCGGTCGAGCAGGTCGCCGACGTAATAGGCGCCGGCCGTGCGGCTGGCCCCGATCCGCAGATGCCCGGTCTGCAGTTCGGCCACACCTTCCAGCGCATCGCGCGCGGCGTCCACCAGTTGGAAGATTCGCTGGGCAAAGGCCGCCAGCGTCTGCCCGGCCTCGGTCGGTGCGATCCGCCGCCCGTCCCGCTGAAACAGAAGCAGGCCCAGCGCGCCTTCCAGCCGGCGGATCTGCTGCGTCACCGCCGGCTGGGTGATCCCCAGGTGCTGTGCGGCGGCGGTGAAACTCCCATGCCGCACGACCAGGTGAAAGGTCTTGAGCGGGACGAGAGGAAGGTCCATGCGCGGTCGCATTTGTCTCTGATAACTTCAGGTAATCAATTCTGAATTCCTTCTTATTTGACATTATAGGAGCGGTGCCAGATAATGCCGCCAAGTCTCAGCCTGGCCGCGACTTCACCGGCGGAGCGACCCCATGATGTCGGAAACCCGGCAGCGCACGAGAGACAAGGTCCTGACGGCCGCCGAGGCCGTCGCCCGATACGTGCGCCCGGGCGCGGTCCTGGGAATGGGCGGGCAGAACATCGGCCGCTGCCCCATGGCGCTGACCCACGAGATCATCCGGCAGCGCATCGGGCGGTTGACGGTGGTGGGGTGCAACCTCTCCATCGGGATGGACCAGCTGGTGGCCGCCGGACTGGTCCGGCGAACCGAATCGGGCTCGGGGAACCTGGAGCGCTTCGGCGTCACCTTCTGCTGGCGCCGCGCGATCGAGAACGGGTCGCTCGAGGTCGAGGACTACAGCCACCTGGCGATGGTGAGCCGCTTCCTGGCCGGCGAGATGGGCGCCCCCTTCATGCCGACGCGGAGCCTCTTGGGCTCCGACCTCCTGCCGGCGACGGGCGAGGCAGGAAAGGCCGTCGTCATCGAGGACCCCTGGAACCCAGGCCAGCGGGTCGCCCTTGTTCCCGCGCTGCAGCCGGAGGTCTCCATCGTGCATGTGCAGCGTGCGGACCCCAGCGGCAACATCATCATCGAAGGGTTCGCGACGCACGAGCCGGAGATGATCCGGGCCTCGCACCATGTCATCATCAGCTGCGAGGAACTCGTCTCGACCGAGGAGATCCGCGCCCACCCCGAGCGCACCACCATCCCGTTCCTCTACGTCGACGCCGTCGTCGTCCAACCCTACGGAGCTTATCCCACCTCCACCTATGGCCACTACGACTACGACGCCGCCCACGTCGCCGCCTATCAGGAGGCCGCGCGGGAGGGGTCCCCGGCGGTCGACGAATACCTGCGCCGCTACGTCTGGGGGTGCGCCACCTTCGACGAGTATCTGGCGCTGGCCGCCGGTTCGGAACGCCTCATCGCGCTCCGGCGCGCCATGGAGGAGATGCTGTGACTCCCGCGTCCTCCCCCGCCGGGCCCGACCACTCCCGCCAGGAACTGATGGTGATCGAGGCGGCCCGTGACCTGCGCGATGGCGACATCGTGTTCGTCGGGACCGGGCTTCCTATGCTGGCCACCACGCTGGCCCAGCGGACGCACGCCCCCAACGTGGTCATGGTGATCGAGAGCGGCGTCATCGCGCCGCAGGTGCGTCCCACCCCGATCTCCGTGTCCGACCCAAAGGTGATGCACCGGGCAGTGAAGCTGGGAACTCTGCGCGAAGTGTTGGGGTGTCTGCTGCAGCGCGGGATGATTGACGTCGGCTTCCTGGGGGGCGCCCAGATCGACCGGTTCGCCAATATCAATTCCACCGTGGTGGGCCGGGGGAGCACGCAGCGCCGGCTGCCGGGCAGCGGTGGGGCCAACGACATGGCCTCCCACTGCCGGCGCCTGCTGATCATCACCCATCACGAGCGGCGGCGGTTTCCGGAGCGCTGCGACTACGTGACCAGCCCGGGATTCCTCGATGGCCCCGGCGGTCGGGAGCGGGCCGGTCTGAGCCCCGACTTCGCCGTCACGGTGGTCACCGATCTGGCTGTCCTGGAAAATGACCCACAGACCTGCGCCCTCCGCATCGCCGCGCTCATGCCGGGTGTGACGGTCGAGGAGGTCCTGGCGGCAACCGGCTTCCGGCCGGAGGTGGCGCCGGAGGTGCGCACCGTGGCGCCGCCGACGCCGGATCAGCTTCGGCTGCTGCGCGACGAACTGGATCCCGAGCGCGTCTACTTGAAAGCGGAAGAGTCAGCGACGACCTCGAGGAGGTAGAGCATGGACGAAGCGGTCCGGGAGCGCGAGCCGTTTCACTGGCGCACGGCAATCAGTTACAAGACGAAAGACCGGATCGTCGTCCGGGGCTATGACCTGAACGACCTGGTCGGCAACCTCTCTTTCACCGAGATGGCCTACCTGGTCTGGCGTGGGGAACTCCCGTCCGCGGCGCACGCGCGGATGCTGGACGCTCTCCTGGTCAGCCTGGCCGAGCACGCCTTTTCGCCGTCCGCGGCGGCCTGCCGCTTCGTGGCCTCGGGCGGCGTCCCGCTGCACGTAGGGGTCGCCGGCGGGATGCTGGCCATCGGCACGCTGCACGGCACAGCCGACCGCCCGGCGGAATTGTTCCAGGAGGCGGTGGCGCGGATGGAGCGGGAGAGTTTCAGCATGAACGAGGCCGCGCGGCAAATCGCCGGGGAGGCCCGAAAGGAGGGCCGGCGGCTGCCCGGGTACCACCATGCCCAGCACATCCGGGACCCCCGGACAGCCCGCCTGCTGGAACTATCGGACGAGAACGGGGTCTCCGGGGTGTACGTCGCCATGGCGCGGGCGATCGAGGCGGCCACCGAAGAGTTCTGGGGACGGTGCATCTATCTCAATGGCCCCGGGGCGATGGGGGCCATCTGCCTGGACATGGGGTTCGACCCGGAACTGATCAAAGGCGTATTCCTGCTCTCGCGCACGGTCTCGCTGGTGGCGCACACCAACGAGGAAATGCACCGGGAGAAAGGATGGCGGGCCTCGACCAATGCGCCCATCGTGCAGCCGCTGGACCTCTCGCTGCAGCGACCCGAGTTCTACGACGGCCCCCGCGACCGTCCGGTTCCCCGGCGCGGGTAGGGGGGAGCACGCGATGCGCCCGGCCATCCTGGAACAGATTCCCGAAGGCCGTCTCTTCATCGGCGGAACGTGGTGGGACAGCCAGTCGGGCCGGTCATTCCCCACCTACAACCCGGCCACCGGAGAGGTCTTAGGACACGTCCCCTTGGCGGACGCGGGCGACGTCGATCGGGCGGTGCGGGCGGCCTTCGACGCGTTTCCCGAGTGGGCCGCGACCCCCGGGCCGGAGCGGGGTGCGCGGCTGCGGGCACTGGCGGCGCTCCTCCGGGAGCACCGTGATGAACTGGCGCGCCTGGACGCTCTCAACTCCGGCAACGTCATCTCCGGCATGCGGCGGGATGTGGAGTGGGCCGCCGATTCCCTGGACTACTTCGCCGGCCTGATTCCCGAACTGAAAGGCGAGGTGCTGCCCACGGAGGCAACAGGTTTCGGCTACACCGTCCGGGAGCCCTTCGGCGTCGTCGCCAAGATCAACCCCTATAACCACCCGCTGCGCTTCGCCGCGGAGAAACTGGCCGCGCCGCTCGCCGCCGGCAACACGGTGGTACTCAAACCGCCGGAGCAGGCGCCGCTCTCCTCCCTGGTCCTGGGGCAGTTGCTGCATGGTATCTTCCCGCCCGGCGTGGTGAACACCGTCACGGGGGACGCCACCACCGGCGAGGCCCTGGTGCGCCATCCGCTCGTCCGGCGGATCGCCCTGATCGGTTCGGTGGAAGCGGGACGCGCGGTGATGCGGGCGGCGAGCGACCAGCTGAAGATGGTGACGCTCGAACTGGGTGGCAAGAATCCGCTGATCTTGTTTCCGGACGTTGCGCCCGACGCCGCCGCCGACGCGGCGGTGGGCGCGATGAACTTCAACCGGGCGGGGCAGTCCTGCAGCAGCACCTCGCGCGTCTTCGTCCATCGCCGGCTGCACGACGCCTTCGTCGCCGCCCTGCTACAACGCATCGCCGCGCTGCGCCTGGGACCACCGGAGGCCGAGGAGAGCCAGGTCGGCTGCCTGATCTCGCGGGAGCAGTACCAGAAGGTCCTCTCCTACGTCGAGGCCGGCCGGCGCGAGGGCGCCCGGCTGCTCTGGGGCGGCGGGCCGCCGGAGGACGCCGCGTTGCGGGGGGGCTTCTTCGTGTCCCCGACTGTCTTCGACGACGTCCGGCCCACGATGCGGATCGCGCAGGAAGAGATCTTCGGCCCCGTCCTCTCCATCCTGACCTGGGACGACGAGGACGACATGATCCGCCAGGTCAACGACGTCATCTACGGTTTGAGCGCCGCCATCTACACCCATGACATCACGAAAGCCCACCGGCTGGCGCGCCGCATCGAGGCCGGCTACATCTGGGTGAATATCCCGGGAGGCCACGCCCTCGGAGCCCCGTACGGGGGCATCAAGCAGAGCGGCATCGGGCGGGAGGAGTGTCTGGATGAACTCCTCAGCTATACCCAGGTGAAGAGCATCAGAATGCGCTTCTAGGGCAAGCGGGCGCACCATGGCCTCCGGTCGGCGGGCCTCCCGGGAAGGCAAGGGTTTGTCGGGGGGCCGGGGAATACTAGGGTCAACGCCTTAGCCGGCGGTCCACTCGGGAGGGGGGGTCCAGTATGCCGGAAGGTTCGCTCAGAGGGGCTCTCAATCGTTTGGGCATTGTTGTGGTCCTCCTGGCGCTCGCTGGAGGCCTCACCGCCCCGGTGAGCGCTCAGGCGGTACGGCTGACCGTGTACACCGCGCTCGAAAACGATCAACTGGGGCCGTACAAGGCGGCCTTCGAAGCGGACAACCCCGGGGTCATCATCGACTGGGTGCGTGATTCGACGGGGATCATCACCGCCCGCATCCTGGCCGAGAGGCAAAACCCGCGGGCGGACATCATCTGGGGGCTGGGCGTCACCAGCATGCTGGTCTTCGACGATCAGAACATGCTCCAGCCGTACACGCCGAGAGGCGCAACCGAGCTGAAGCCCGCCTTTCGCGACACCAAGAGCCCCATGACCTGGACGGGGATGGATGCCTGGTTGTCGGTAATCTGCTACAACACCGTCGAGGCGAAGCGGCGCGGGCTGCGTGCCCCGTTCACCTGGCAGGACCTCCTGAACCCGGCATACAAGGGGCGGATCGTGATGCCCAACCCGGCGTCATCCGGTACCGGATACCTCACCATCGCGGCGTGGCTCCAGATCCTTGGTGAGGAAAAGGGCTGGGCGTTCATGGACAAGCTGCACGACAACATCGGGACCTACCTCCACTCCGGCACCGCGCCCTGCGTCCGGGCGGCCCAGGGTGAGTACGCCATGGGGATCGGGTTCGACGCGCGCGGCGCGCTACTGAAGAGCCAGGGTGCGCCGATCGAGGTGATCATTCCCAAGGAGGGTGCCGGTTGGGATATGGAGGCCACCGGCATCATGCGGGGGACGCGCAACCTGGCCACGGCCCAGCGCCTCGCCGATTGGACCGTCACCCGGAAGGCGAACGAACTGTACAACTCGTGGTATTCGATCGTGGCCTACCCGGGCCTGACCAATGTGCCCCCCTTCTATCCGCCGAACGCCGAGAAGCAGATGGTGAAGAACGACCTGCTCTGGATGGCGAAGAACCGGGAGCGCATCTTGAGCGAGTGGTCCAGGCGCTACGACGTGAAGTCGGCGCCGCGTTAACCGGCGCCCGGAGATCTTGAGACGGAGCCGCCGGCCCCCGTTCGCTCACCGGGAACGGGGGCTGGCGCATTTCCCATGAGCGGCGCGCCCTTCCTCCAGGCGGAGCGCATCTGGAAGCAGTTTGGCTCCTTCACCGCTCTGGCGGACGTGTCGTTTGACGTGCACCCGGGGGAGTTCGTCTGCCTGCTGGGGCCGTCGGGTTGCGGCAAGACGACGCTGCTGCGCATCATCATGGGCCTGGAGACGCAGACGCAGGGGCGGATCCTGCGGGAGGAGCGCGATATCTCCGGCCTGCCGCCCGCGCAGCGCGACTTCGGCATCGTCTTTCAGTCCTACGCCCTCTTCCCCAATCTGACCGTCTTCGACAACATCGGCTACGGTCTGCACAGCCGCAGGATGAAGCGGCAGCAGATCAGGGCGCGCGTGGGCGAACTGCTTACCCTGATCGGTATGCCAGAAGCGGCGCGCAAATACCCGGCGCAGCTCTCCGGCGGTCAGCAGCAGCGGGTCTCCCTGGCCCGCGCCCTGGCCCCTTCCCCCAGCCTGCTGCTGCTGGACGAACCACTGTCCGCCCTGGACGCGCGCCTGCGCGTTCGCCTGCGCCACGAGGTGCGCAGCCTGCAGCGCCGCCTGCGCGTGACGACGATTCTGGTCACGCATGACCAGGAGGAGGCGCTGACCATGGCGGATCGGATCGTGGTAATGAACCAGGGCATCATCGAGCAGATCGGCACGCCGATGGAGATCTACCTGCACCCCCTGAGCCCCTTCGTGGCCGACTTCGTCGGCGAGATGAACTTCCTCGACGGCATGCTCGTGGCGCCGAACCGTGTGCGCGTGGCCGGCGCGGAACTGGCGTGCGGTCCCACCGACGGGTTGCCCGGGGCGGGCCCGGTGCGGATCTGTTTCCGACCGGAGGACGTGGACGTCCGGGCACACGGCGCGTCCGCGGTGAACGCCATGCCGGTGGAGATCGCCGCCCTCGACTTCCTCGGCTCGTTCTACCGCGCCACCCTGCGCCCGGCGGCGGCGAACGCGGCGGAGCTGCGGGCGGACATCCCGATCCATCTACAGCGCGAGCTGGACCTGGCCCCCGGCCGGCTGATCACCGTGTCACTGCCGGCCGACCGCATCCGCGTTTTCGCGAGGGATTGAGCCGTGGCCACTGCGGTTGCCGTCGTCCCAGCCCGGCGCAAGCTGGCGCGCGACGAGTGGATCGCGCGCATGGCCGTCGTGGCCCTCGCCCTGTGGCTGCTGGTCGCCGTCGCGTTGCCGCTCTGGGCGCTGCTCTCCAAGAGCTTCCAGAACCGGGACGGCGTGTTCGTCGGGCTGGCCAACTACGCCACCTACTTCTCCAATCCCGCCCTCTTCTCGTCCTTCTGGAACAGCATCGTGGTGGCGGCCATCGCCACCGCCGTCGTCCTGCCCGCCGCCTTCGCGTATGCCTATGCGCTGACGCGCACTGCCATGAAGGCCAAGGGGCTGTTCAACGCGCTCGCGCAGATCCCCATACTGGCTCCGTCCCTGCTTCCCGCGATTGCCCTCATCTACCTGTTCGGCAACCAGGGGTTGCTGCGGGGCCTGCTGTTTGGCCAGTCCATCTATGGTCCGCTGGGGATCGTCATCGCCGAGGCCTTCTACACCTTCCCGCACGCGCTGTTGATCCTGGTAACGGCGCTGACGACGGCGGACGCCCGGCTCTACGAGTCCGCGGCCGCGCTGGGCGCCTCGCCGCGGCGGATCTTCCTCACCGTCACCCTCCCCGGAGCTCGCTACGGCATCCTCAGCGCCGCCCTGGTCGTCTTCACCCTGGTCGTCACCGACTTCGGGGCGCCCAAAGTGATCGGGGGGCGCTTCAACGTCCTGGCCACCGACGTCTACAAACAGGTTGTGGGGCAGCAGAATTTTCAGATCGGCGCGGTCGTGGCGATGATGTTGCTGGCCCCGGCCGTCCTGTCCTTTGCCGCCGAGCGGTTCGTCCGGCGGAAACAGATGGCCCAGCTCACGGCGCAGGCCGTCCCGCTCGTACCTAAACCGCAGCCGCTCGGCGATGGGGCCTTCCTCGGCCTCTGCGCGCTCGTCGCGATCCCCATCGTCGGCATCCTGGCGACGGCCGCCTTCGCCTCCCTGATCAAGTTCTGGCCGTATAACCTCGCGCTGAGCCTCCGAAATTACAACTTCGGAAACTTCGAAACGGCCGGCTGGCTGCCGTACTGGAACTCGCTGCGGCTGGCGGGGTGGACCGCGGTCATCGGCACGGCGCTCATCTTCACCGGGGCTTACCTGCAGGAGAAGACCCGGGGGCTGCAGGCGGTCCGCGCCGTCGTCCAGTTGTTCGCCATGCTCCCGCTGGCCGTGCCGGGATTAGTCCTGGGCATCAGCTACATCTTCTTTTTCAACCACCCGGCCAACCCGCTCGGCTTCCTCTACGGCACGATGGCGATCCTGGTGCTCAATACGATCGCGCACTTCTACACCGTGGGCCACCTGACGGCCACAACGGCGCTGAAGCAACTGGACAGCGAGTTCGAGGCGGTCTCCGCCTCGCTGCGCGCGCCCTTCTACCGCACGTTCGGGAAGGTGACGGTACCGGTCTGCCTGCCGGCGATTCTGGATATCGCCGTCTACATGTTCGTCAACGCGATGACCACCGTCTCGGCCGTGATCTTCCTCTGGGTGCCGCCCACTCGAGTGGCCTCGATCGCCGTCGTCTACATGGACGATGCCGGCTGGCAGGGGGCGGCCGCGGCGATGGCCATGATGATCGTCTATACGTCCGCCACCGTGAAGGTGTTGCATGTTCTGCTCGCGCGCACGCTGGACCGGCGCACCCAGGCCTGGCGGAGGAGGTAACCGGGGATGACCGACCGCACCGACGAGCCGCTGCTGCTGACGCCCGGACCGCTGACCACCTCGCGGACGACGAAAGAGGTGATGCTCCGCGACTGGGGATCGCGCGACGGCGAGTTCATCGCCATGAACGCGCGGGTGCGGGACCACCTGGTCGAGCTGGCCGGCGGCGCAGAGACCCACACGGCGATCCTGCTGCAGGGCGCGGGGACGTTCGCCGTCGAGGCCATGATCGGCACGCTGGTGCCGCGGCAGGGCAAGCTGCTGATCCTGATCAACGGCGCCTACGGCCGGCGGATGGCGCAACTGAGCAAGGTGATCGGGAGAACCTACGTCACGCTGGAAACACCGGAGGACACCCCACCCGATCCGGCCGCTGTGGCCGCCGTGCTCGCCGCCGATCCCGCCGTGACCCATGTGGCCATGGTCTACTGCGAAACCACCTCCGGCCTGCTCAACCCCCTGGCCGAGGTGGCGGTGGTCGTGGCCGCTGCCGGGAGGCGGCTCCTGATCGACGCCATGAGTGCGTTCGGCGCGCTCCCCTGCGACGCGCGGGAGATCCGCTACGACGCGCTGGTGTCGTCGTTCAACAAGTGCCTGGAGGGAGTGCCCGGCGCCGCATTCGTCATCTGCCGCCGGGCGGCGTTGGAGGCGGCGGCCGGCAACGCCCATTCGGTCGTCCTCGACCTGCACGACCAGTGGGTGTTCATGGAGCGGGCCGGCCAGTGGCGCTTCACCGCGCCGACGCACGTGATCGCCGCCTTCGACCGGGCCCTGGCCGAGCACGCTGCCGAGGGCGGCATCGCGGGCCGGGGCGCGCGCTACAGACGAAACTGCCAGGTCCTGATCGCAGGGATGCGGGCCATGGGGTTCCGCACCCTCCTGCCCGACGCCCTGCAGGCGCCGATCATCGTCACCTTTCACATCCCCAGCGACCCGCGCTTTGCGTTCGAGGAGTTCTACGACCGGCTGCGCCGGCGCGGTTACGTGATCTATCCGGGCAAGGTTACCGCGGCCGACACCTTCCGCATCGGCTGCATCGGCCGGCTCAGCGAGGCCGACATGCGGGGGGCGCTCACGGCGATCCGTGGCGTGCTTGACGAAATGGGGGTGCGGGTCCCGGTGGCCGCAGTTGCTGCGTCATCCCTTTGATGTCAGGATCCTGAGGCAGCGCAGGGACCCGGTCTCTGTAAGCATAGGCAGGCCATGCGGTCATGAGCAACTGGAGCGGGGGCAAAGAGGATTGACCAGACTTCTAGGCCTTGATCCGGCTATTGGTGGGGTCGAAGCGAGGATCGCGCTGCACGGTCGCCGAAATGCGGCGTCCATCAACTTCGATCGTCACTGCCGTCCCCTCGGCCGCCATGGCGGTCGGCAGGTACGCGTAGGCAATGCTCTCTTCCACCCAGTAGCCGTACCCGCCGCTGGTGACGCGGCTCACCACGCGGTCGCCCTCGAAGACCGGCTCGTTTCCTAACGCGAGTACCTGCGGCTCCGCCAGCACAAGGCAGCACAACTTCCGCTGGATTCCTTCGGCCTTCTGCCGCAGCAGGGCTTCCCGGCCCTGAAAGTCCCCCTTGTCGAGTTTCACGAAGAAACCCTGGCCAGATTCGTAGGGCGTGTACTCGGGCGTGATGTCGGCGCTCCAGTAGCGGTACCCCTTTTCCAGACGCAGGGAGTCTACAGCCCGGTAGCCTACGGGCAGCAGGCCGAGCGGCCGGCCCGCTTCCCACAGGGCGTCCCAGACGCGCGGCGCCTCGGCGGGTGGCGTGTACATCTCCCAGCCCAGTTCCCCCACATACGTCACTCGCAGGGCCCGCACCCGCACGCCGTCTACCGCGATGTCGCGGCACGTCATGTACGGGAAGGCCGCGGTGGAGACGTCATCGGAGGTCACCTGCTGCAGGATGTCCCGCGCCAGGGGGCCCCAGAGCCCGATGCACGACAGTCCCGTCGTGATGTCGCGGGCCACGACCGATCCATCGGCGGGCAGGTGCCGCCGGATCCAGTCCAGGTCGTGCGTCCCAAAGGCGCTGCCCGTGATGATGAAGAACCGCCCCTCGCCCAACCGGGTGACGGTCAGATCGCACTCGATCCCCCCGCGGCGGTTCAACATCTGCGTGTACGTCACGCTGCCAGCGGGCTTGTCCATCTGATTGTCCGTCAGCCACTGCAGCGCGCGCAGGGCCCCGGGGCCCTCCACTTCGAACTTGCTGAACGAGGTGAAGTCAAAGAGCCCGGCCCGCTCGCGCGTGGCCCGATGCTCGACGGCAATCGCCGGCGACCAATTGTACCGCGCCCACCCCGCGGGGGCCCAGGCTGGGGGTGCCGGCGCGTTCGCGGGGTTCCCCGCCGGCGCTGCAGTCTGTTCGTTGCTCACAAACCAGTTCGGCCGCTCCCAACCGCCCTTCTCCCCCATCGATGCAGCCAGTTCCACCAACCGCTCGTAGACCGGGCTCAGCCGAAATCGCCGCGCCGTATCCCATTCCTCAAACGGGAGACTGACCGCCCCGTAGCGCCGGCCGTACGCTTCGACGGAACGCGCCAGCGTATGGGCGGGGTGCACATATTGCGGGCCGAAGCGGCGGATGTCCATCCGCCAGACATCGAGGCTGGGCTGGCCCTCCACGATCCACTCCGCCAGCACCCGGCCGACGCCCCCGGCCGCGGCGATCCCGTACGCGCAGAATCCCGCGGCGACGAAGAAGCCGCGCACACCCGGAGCCTCCCCCATGATGAACTCGCCGTCCGGCGTGAACGCTTCGGGACCGTTGATGATCTTGGTGATCTCCGCGTGCTCGAAGGCCGGCACGCGCTGCGTCGCGTTGAGCGCCACGGGCTCGAACACCGGCCAGTTGGTGGGGAGCAGTCGATGATGGAAGTCGGGTGGGACTCCCTCCAGCGCCCAGGGCTCGGGGTTGGCTTCGAACCCGCCGATCAGCAGCCCCCGCACCTCTTCGCGGCAGTAGACTCGCAGGTCGGGATCGCGCAGCACCGGCAGGTCGCGATGTGCGCCGTCGATGTGGTGGGTGAGGAGATACTGATGCTGCATGGGGATGATGGGGATGCGGACGCCGACCATCCGCCCGATCTGATCGGCCCACATGCCGGCCGCGTTGACGACGACCGGGGCCCGGATCGTGCCCCGGGCAGTCACGACCGTGTCGACGCGTCCGTTCTTCAGGGTGATGCCCAGCACCGGCGTCTCGGTGTGAATCTCCACCCCCCGGCTCCGCGCACCGCGCGCGAGCGCGAAGGTCACGCCGCTCCCGTCCACGCGCCCGTCGGTCGGCATGAAGACGGCACCGACCACGTCCCGGTCACTCATTAAGGGAAAGCGCTCTACGGCTTCGCGGGGGCCGAGGACCTCCACGGGCAGACCAAAGGTCCTGGCCATGGCCGCCTGGCGAAGGTTCTCCTCCATCCGCCGGGGGGAAGAGGCCAGGCGGACACTGCCGACCGGCCGCCAGTCCGGATCGTGGCCCGTCTCCTCGCCGAGCCGGGCGTACAGGTCGGCGCTGAACATCATGATCCGCGTGAGGCTGAGCGAACCACGCAGTTGCCCCACGAGTCCGGCGGCGTGCCACGTGGAGCCGCTGGTCAGGTCGGCACTCTCCAGGAGGACGACGTCCCGCCAGCCGAGCAGCGCCAGGTGATAGGCGATGCTGCAGCCGACGATCCCGCCGCCGATGATCACGGCCTGCGCTTCAGACTTCATCCCTGTGCCTCCCGAAGGTGTTCCCCGCGCCGCCCCGTGCACCGCAGGCGAGCATCGCGGTTACCAGGGAACAGGCGGTCCCGCTACGGACGGTGAATACGCCTATGCCGTGCGTGAACCCTCGATCCCCCAGGCCGACATCATCCAGGAAGCAGAACGCCTCACCGCGGCCGTGCAGCGCACGGGGACCGTTCTGAAACTGACCGGCGGCCTGGGCGTCTACTTCCATTCGCCCAGCACCCGGAGGGAACCGCTGCGCCGGGAGTACCGGGATCTGGATTTTGTCAGCCTCTCGGGGCAGCGCGTCGCCGTCCAGCGGCTGCTGGAAGACTTGGGCTATGCGCCCGACATTCCCTTCAACACGCTGCAGGGACAGCGCCGCCTGCGCTTCTGGGACGCCCGGCACCGCCGTGAGGTGGACGTCTTCCTGGACCAGTTCCGCATGTGTCATGTCATCGACCTGCGCGACCGCCTGCACACGGCGGACGCCTGCCTGGCGCCGGCCGACCTCCTCCTCACCAAGATGCAGGTCGTGGAGATCAACCAGAAGGACCTCATCGACATCATGGCCCTGCTGCACGACCACTCCACGGCCGACGGTGACGCCGATACGATCAACCGGGCCTACATCGCCGGCCTGGCCGCCCGGGATTGGGGCCTCCACCGGACGTTGCAGTTAAACACGCCGCGGGTGCTGGACGCGCTGAAGCGCCTGGCCCTGCCCCCCGAACCGATCCACAGCCGACTGGCGGAGATGTGGCAGGCCATCGAGGGGCAGCCGAAGTCGGTGGCCTGGCGCCTGCGGGCCCGCGTCGGCGACCGCGTGCGGTGGTACGAAGTACCGGAGGAGGGTGGCCCCGCCTGAGCGCGGGACCACCCTCCGAGAACGCCCGGGAACGAGAAAGGCCCGGCTACTCCACCGGGATCTCCGAGTGAATGCGCGCCAGATCGATGCCCTGCCGCGCCCGCACCACCCGGGCAATGATGTAGATGACCAGCGCCAGGGCGTAGAGGACGAGCATGTACACCCCCGACTGCCGGTTGTTCACCCCGTAAGTCGCGTCCGTCACCCACTTCCAGAGATTGAACAGGAGGAAGGCGATGGTGATCACGCCGGCCACGCTGATCAGCGGCAGACCCGCGACCTTGTAGCGGGCGACGGGAGAACTCTCGTAGAGTTGGGACCGCCGCCAGGGGAAGATGGTGGCGGCGAAGACGCTCCCCAGGTAGGTCACGGCGATCACCAGGGTCGCGTCAAGCGTGAGAGTGGCGAAGCCCGGCCGATAGGCATACAGGTAACTAACGACGATCGACGGCACAACCATCAACACCAGCGCCCCTGTGGGCACGTGACTCTTCGGGGAGACACTCGCCGCCCACTCGGGCAGGACGCGGTCAAAGGCCGCCGCAAAGATCACCCGCGTCGAGGAGAGGAAGACCGTCCCGGACCAGCCCCAGAACCAGAGACTCATCAGGAGCAGGACGATCAACTGGAACGCCCGGTTGTTGACGAGCCAGGTCGCCAGCATGGCCGGGTAGGGCCACAGCGGGACGGCCAGGGCGGGCGCATTCTTGGGATCGTAGATCGTGGCCCAGTAGTTGGAGTTGGCGGCCAGGTAGAAGTCCCAGCCCATGGTCTTGGCCACGAGCAGGAAGAACACGACCGAGAGAGCCACCGTGACCCAGAGCCCCCAGAACATGCCGGAGAAGACGCGCCGGTAATCACTGGCCCCGCGCACCTCCCCGTAGAGGGTCGCGCCCCAGTTGGGCCACAGCAGGTAGAAGACGAGCATCGGGATGAGCAGGATGCTCGGCCCCAGCGGCATGGAGCCGAAGGCGCCTGGGGTGAAGCCGTACTTGCGAGACGCCTCCAGCGTCTGAGCGTAGACGTCGCCCGAGGCCCCGAAGAGAGAGACCGCTTCCCGGTTGAAGGCCTGCTGGAACTGCGCCTGGCTTCCTACCAACAGGAGCAGGAAGACGATGGCCAGCCCCACCAGCCCGCCCCAGAAGCAGGCCTTCTGAATCCTGGCGTAGCCCTCCATCCCGATGGCGATGTAGTACGCTACGAAGGCCAGCACGACGAGGGAACTGAGGAAGATCCCCGTGGGCGTGCCGAACCACTGCGCGGCGGCCGGGCGGCCGAGCGTGCTCAGAATCGGGGCGAAGAACTGGATCGAGAGGATGTTGCCGTAGATCGGCACCCAGTGCCAGAGGATGAACCACCATCCGGTCACCGCCAGCACGAACGCAATCCCGCCACCCAGGATGCGGCTCTGCCAGACGTAGTCTCCCCCGGCCCGCGGCATCGCGGCGATCAGCCCCGCGTACACGATGACCAGGAAGGTCACGAGCACCCCCGTGATAATCGCCGCCGGCAGCAGATGCCCCTTGGGCACGAATGGACCGAAGGACATGATGTACATCCCGAGGGTGACGAAGTTTACGGAGAAGAAGGCGTAGATGAACGCATCGAAGCCGGACCACGCGCGTACCAACCCTGTCGCTCGCCTGACGAAGTATCCTGCCGTCTCGCCTGCCATCGGTTACGTTCACCTCCCGTGTCAGGAGACGCACGTCATGGCCGAGCTCTCGTCGATGCACACCACCTCCTTCGTCAGCCCGCGACGAGCATATATGACCGGACGCCCCGGGTGTCCACTTCCACCAGGGCCCCTTGCAGGATGCCCGTCTCGTAAGAACTACCGGGGTTCAGGGCCAGGCTCCTGCCCAGGCGGGCGACGCCGCGGGCCTCGTGGATGTGGCCGTGGAGGGAGAGGATGGGCTGGTGGCGCAGAATGGCGTCCCGCACCGCAGTCGAGCCCACCGGCCGGACGGCCTGCCCGCCATAGAGCGGGCGCAGCTCCCGGTCCAGTGCCGGCGCCTCATCCAGCTGCGACCGGTAGGGAGGACAGTGCAGGTTGAAAACGGCCTGGGTGGGGTCGCGCAGCTGCGCGACCATCCGCTCGATGCGGGTCCCCAGCTCCTCCTCGGGGCACTCGCGGTACGTCTGCCAGGGGGTGGGATTGGACCACCCTGTGGAGATCATCTCCACCCCTCCCAGATCGACGACGCGGCCTTCCGCGAGATCGATGACCGCCGAGCGCCTAATGACCTCGTCCACCTCGAACCGGTCGTCATTGCCGGGGCAGACGAAACAGCGCAGGTGTTGCCCCCGCAGCTTCTCTTCCGCCAGGGCCAGCCAGCGCTCCAGCGTGCTTTGCATGCGCTCGGCGAAGAGCGCTTCCACCCGCGCCGGGTCGCCCTGGAGCGCGATCATCTCCCCCCGGCTCACCCGGACCGAGTAGTACCCGCGGGCGGCGATGCGGTCCTCCATCGCGCGCACCTCCTCCTCCGTTTCCAGCACATGACGGTCGTCCCGGAAGAGGACCTCGTGCCGGCCGCCATCCTGCACGATGGGGATGAGGGCCTTGCCCGTCATGTCGCCCCCCAAGATCAGGACGTTCGCGCGGTAAAACGAACCGGCGTTGAGAAACTTACGCCAGCACACCTCCGAGCCATGGATGTCCGTGGCGAAGAACAGCCGGAGCACGGCCTCAGGCCTTGATCCGGCTGTTGGCGGGATCGTAGCGCGGCTCTGGCTGCACGGTTGCCGGGACGCGGCGGCCGTCCACCTCGACCACGACCTCGGTGCCGGAGGCCGCCAGGGCGATGGGCAGATAGGCGTAGGCGATGCTCTCGCCCACGGTGTATCCGTAGCCACCGCTCGTCACACGCGCGACCACGCGTTCGTCCGCCAGCACCGGCTCGTTCGCCAGC